>NZ_KI273144.1:46752-420500 GCF_000469585.1 Chrysiogenes arsenatis DSM 11915 | reverse complement strand
TCTTCTGTTGGCGCGGCATAAATTTCTTTCAAGTCGGCGGCCATCTGTTTGCGCTCTTTCCATGCCACAAAATTCAAGCTATGTCTGACCATATGCACAATGCAGGTTTGCACTTGGGTGTTCGGATAAGCGGCTTCTATAGCTTCTGGGAACCCTTTTAAGCCGTCAACGCAAGCTATGAAAATATCCTTAACTCCACGGTTTTGTAGTCCGTTAAGAATACTAAGCCAGAACTTTGCCCCTTCATTTTCCGCGATCCACATGCCAAGAACTTCCTTTTGTCCCTCCATGGTGACAGCCAACGCGAGATACACTGCTTTGTTGATAATGTGTCCGCCTTGTCTCCCTTTCACCCTGATAGCATCCAGATAAACAATGGGGTAAACTTCATCAAGGGGACGGTTTTGCCATGATTTCACATCGTCAATCACAGCATCGGTTACTTGGGATATTAAGGTGGGGGAAACCTCCACACCATACATTTCTTCCAAGTGAACTTGAATGTCCCGTGTACTCATGCCCAGCGCGTACATAGAGAGGATTTTATCGTCAAAACCATGAAAACGGCTTTGACCTTTGGGGATAATTTTTGGCTCAAAACTGGCGTCGCGGTCACGGGGGACATTGATCTGAAGCTCACCAAACTCGCCGCTAATAGTCTTTGGATATTTGCCGTTGCGTGAGTTTCCAGCCTGCTTGTCTGACTTTCCATGTTTGGCATAGCCAAGATGGTCTGTCATCTCTGTCTGCATTGCACGCTCTACAAGTCGCTTCGTTAACTCTTTGAGTAGACCGCCTTCGCCTACAAGATCTTCAGGCTTTTTATAGTTGACAAGAAGCTGGTCGAGAAGTTCATCGGAAATGGCCATGGGATACTCCTTGAGATATGATCAGAATAGTATCTTAAATGGCCACTTACACAAAATATTTTACACACTCGAATTAATAGAATCGTAATTTATACGACTAGCCTCATCGATATCATCAAATATGCTATTTGAGCAAGATCCAGCTTTATCCCCAAAAATATCAATCTTCTTATTGCGTGGATCAATCGGAATCTTAGTCACTTTCACTCTGCCAGCACCAAGCACCTCGCATTTCACATCACTTAACTGGTGCTCAATCTCAATCTCTCCCATGCGACTCTCACTGAAGATTAAATCGCAATCTGACTGGTATATCTCAATTTTCCCTTTATTACTGACGAGAAAACGGATAGCACGACGTTCGCTTTTTCCATCATTAGTCGCGTTGACAACATAGAGCGTCCGATCCGCAACAAACACTTCCTTTGCGCTATCGGCCTGCTTGTCTTTTTTACCAAAGAAATACTGGAGAATGAATGCAAGCGCGATCCCACCAAACACCATCACAGCTACGACAATAATTATTTTAACATCAATCATTTCACACCTCCCTTTAATCCATCCAACGCTTCTTTCGCCTGCCTTAATCCAGAACGACATCCCTAGATATGCCTTTTCAGCATCTTGAATGTCTTTCTTCAAGCCAGTCACCTTCGAGGCGCCAACCTGCAGCTCTTCGCGTTCGATTCGCAAACCCGACTCCTATGCTAATAAGCCCTGATTTTTCCGGCCTGCCTAACATAACGCTCGCCGCTGTGCCAAGCGTTATGTTAGGCAGGCCCGTAGAGTCGATGCTGCTGCCACTTGTTAGATTATTTTGCACGATTTCATTTTGAAAGCTTATCTACAAGCTTTTGTGCAGATTTGGTTGCTTTGAGGAACTTTACCATTCCATCTGAAGCAAACTCAGTGATTTTATCTTTAGCATGCTCAGGCAAACGCTCCATATCTAGGATTTTGTACCAGGCACCTTTCTTTTCGAGAATGCCATTAGCAATCAAATCTTCAAAGTTTATTGGAGTAGCTAGATTTTTGGCTTTTTCCAATATTTTTTCTCTAGACATCACACTACCTTTTTGATCGTCACTCATACGCTCCTCCGAGATCTAACATTGCAATAAATAGAATTTTTTCCGCATATCACACCCCTATATCTGGAAAACTTTCCATATTTCGTGACATTAAGGCTATAAACACGGAAAATTGTATCCCGCATTCTTCCGTGTTGCAATGAAAAATAGAAAATAGTTTCATTTTCTATCTATTGCGATATTAGAGGTGAAACATGGAAAAAAAGTCACAAATTCCGTCCCGATTCAAGTGTAAAGCTCATGGATCAGGTTCGTGCAGTGTTGCGTTATCGGTCATAGCTGGCCAAGGACAATTGCCGTGTACGATCACAGGTATGGCTGATAAGTGCAGACTCCGAGTTCCCACTCATTGCATAGTTGCTGTAGTTCATCTTGCATTACCTATCACCACTATCTCGCAAAGCATTGTCGTGTGAAATTCGACAAAAACATAACCCCCACGCCCTCCGAAGGACAAGCGTAAAACAAAAAAAGCTCGCCAGCAAAATCTGTGGTGGAACTCTGGTTCCGGTAATTTTCTAAGTTCCTGATACCGGCTCTTTGTATTAGTTGAAATCAACAGCGTATCCAGTTACAAAGAGTTATGCCGAGCCACATAAAACATATTAGCAATACATACAGAAGCCACGAGGCTGCGTCGGAAAACATGGAAGCTGTTAAAGCGACAAAACCTCCATCAATCTAAACGATAGGATCACATGAAACGAAAACTCACTCTTTCCCACCATGAATCCCAGCTGCTGTACGCTTGCGACGATTTGCACGGGAGTATGACCAACCCCGACGCTCTGCAGGACGTACTCACCGGCGCAGTGCCGGTCACCCCCGATACAGAGGCCGCCCATGCCTGACAGCCTACCCATCAACATTGATGACCTGCTGCACCAGCGCCGGGTGGAAGGGGAGCGCATCGAATACAAGGCGGGCTGGAATCCCGATGCCATCATCCGCACCCTGTGCGCTTTTGCCAACGATTTTGAAAATCTGGGCGGCGGCTATGTGGTGATCGGTCAGGATTGCGATGCCAATGGCCAGCCGCAGTTTCCCCCTGTGGGTTTGGCAGAAGAGCAACTCGACCACATCCAGCAGCAATTGCTGGCCGCCTGCCAGTTGATTCAGCCGCCCTATTTTCCAGCGCTGAGCATCGAACGCGTGGCTGGGCGCACCCTGATGGTATTGCAGGCTCCCGGCGGCATGAATCGCCCCTACAAAGCACCGGCATCGGTTACGGCTAAACAGAAAATTTGGCATTACTACATTCGCCGTTACAGCAGTACGGTGGAAGCCAAGGGCGACACCGAGCGGGAGCTGCTGAGCCTGACGGCTACGGTGCCCTTTGATGATCGCTATGCCCAGCAGGCCAGCGTGGCGGATTTGTCTAAACCGCTGATGCTGGAATATCTGCGCGAAGTGGGTAGTGCCTTGGCCAAAGATGGCGAAAACCTTTCCGTTGAAGCCTTGGGGCGGCAGATGAATGTTGTCGGTGGTCCGGCAGAATCGCCCTGGCCGAAAAACGTCGGCCTGCTGTTTTTCAATGAAAATCCAGAGCGCTTTTTCCCCTATACGCAGATTGATGTCGTCTGGTTTCCCGAAGGGGCTGGTGGTGACCGCTTTGACGAGAAAATCTTCAAAGGCCCGCTAGCGCGTATGATCCGCGAGGTACTGGGGTATATCCAGCGCAACTATCTGCACGAGACGGTGATCAAGCACCCCGACCGGGCCGAAGCCACACGGGTATGGAATTTTCCCTATGCCGCCATTGAAGAGGTGCTGGTCAATGCGGTGTATCACCGTTCCTACGAAGAGCGCGAACCGATTGAAGTGCGCATCAGCCGCAGCGAGCTGGTGGTGTTGAGTGTACCCGGTCCAGATCGCTCTATCCGGCTGGAAGATTTTGCCGCTGGCCGGGCGGTAAGCCGCCGCTACCGTAATCGCCGTATCGGCGAGTTTCTCAAGGAGCTGGATCTGACTGAAGGGCGTTCTACCGGTGTACCAAAAATCCTCAAAGCGATGGCCGCTAATGGCTCGCCTGCGCCAGTCTTCGAAACCGACGATGAACGCCTTGCCTACCTGATCCGACTGCCAGTGCATCCAATGGCGGATGCCACCCCCGAAGTTACCCAGCAAGTTACCCAGCAAGTCACCCAGCAAGTCACCCCCTTGCTTAAAGTGCTGGCAGGCGAGATGAGCCGGAGTGAGCTGATGGCTGCCATGGCGCTGCGCGACCGGGTGAGCTTCAGCAGCTTGTACCTAACGCCAGCATTGGAGGCAGGCGTGATCGAAATGACTCTGCCCGATAAACCCCGCAGCAGCAAGCAGCGCTACCGGCTGACTGCGCTCGGCAAACACTGCTTGCAAGCTCTGCACGAAGGAGAGCGGGAATGAGTGAATACACCGAAGTCGAACAGCCATTTCTGCAGCAGTTAAAAACGCTGGGCAGGATATCCCCACTGCCCCGTCCAACAGTCAGCGTGCCAACTTTCGTTGAAAAAAGACATGTTAGTAAAGTTTGTGGTGTAAAACTCACACGTTCGAGATGACAGATGGCTTTTTTCTCTTGATGTTGCACGGTTTTACCGTTTTCACCAACTCGCAATAGTGTACCAAAACGCTGTTTCTCTCGTTGACAGCCAGCAACGCTTCACGTAAAAAGCAGCTATTGATTTTCCGGTGTCTGTCGCGAAGGCGGCAGATGAAAAGGGAAGAGGGGTGCAACTCCCCCACGGACCCGCCACTGTAAGCGTTGACGACTGATCACTTTGCCACTGGCCATACCGGCTGGGAAGGCGGTCGGAAGGATGAAACGCAAGTCAGGAGACCTGCCGGAATATGTCAACACTATCCTTCCCGGGTATGGAAGGTGGGTGCCGGTTCGGTCGTTTTTCGGGTATTTTGCCCGTTAATTCGCCTCCTGTGTTCCCCCACTCCCCCGGGATACAACACAGGAGGCCTTTCTATGTCGAAGCGTTCCCGTTTGTATCCCGCTGCTCTCAGCCTTGTGCTGATTCCGTTGGCAGCGGCACCGTCTCTGGCTGATACGTCAGCCCCCACTCGTCTTGCTCCCACTCTTGTTACGGCAACCCGTACGGCGCAGAGTGTCGATGAAACACTGGCATCAGTCACGGTGATCACGCGCGAAGAGATTGCGCAGGGGCAGTATCGCGACTTGCCACAGCTTTTGAATGCTGTGCCTGGAGTGCAGATTACGCAGAGTGGTGGCATGGGGAAAATAACCCGTGTTTCCCTGCGCGGCACGAATAATAGCCATGTGGCGGTGTTGGTTGACGGCATGAAAATCGGATCGGCAACCCTTGGCGATCCGACGTTGCAGCACTTGCCACTTGATCAAATTGAACGGATTGAAATTGTCCGTGGGCCGCGCTCGACGCTCTACGGTTCCGAAGCGGTTGGTGGTGTTATTCAAGTATTTACCCGCAAGGGCGATGCAGGCACGGGCGGCAGTATGACGTTGGGTGGCGGCAGTTACCACACGCATCGCGGCAGTATCTCTTTTCACAGCGGGAGCGGTGCAACCCGTTTTGCTTTCAGCGTCAGCGAAGCCTATACCGGTGGTTTTGATTCACAAAAAAACAATGTGGCCGATCCTGGTGGCTGGGGCAACACGCCGGACGAGTCAGATAAAGACGGTTATGCGCAAAAGGCTATTACTGCGCGGGTTTCCCATCAATTTTCGCCGGGGAATGGTGTGGAATTTCATACCCTGCGCAGCGAAGGGGAGAGCGACTATGATGGATGGACGAATGAGTCGCAGACAATCCAACAGGTTACGGGACTGCTCCTGACGTTGCGCCCAACATCGCAGTGGAACCTGAGTGCCAAAGTTGGTCAAAGCGCCGACCGCACCAAAGAATTCCTCAATGGCACTTTTCGTGATCGCTATGACTCACACCGCACTTTTTTAAATTTGCAAAATGATATTGCTCTGCGCGGCAGCGATGTGCTGAGCGTGGGGGCAGAGTATCAGGATGACGAAGTCCGCAGCACCACACAGTATGACAAATCAAGTCGCGATAATACTGGTTATTTTGCGCAATATCAGATGAATGAAGGGAATCACACGGCGCTCGTGGGTGTGCGACGTGAAGACAACGAGCAGTTTGGCACGCATACGACGTGGAATGCTGGATATGGCATTGCGTTGCCGCACGATTTCCATCTGGCGCTGAACTATGGCACGTCGTTCCGCGCCCCGACGTTCAACGAGCTGTACTGGCCAGCGGATCCTATGTGGGGCGGTGGCGGTAATCCAAATCTGGAACCGGAAAAAGGGAAAAGCTACGAGGTTTCGCTGCGCCAGCAATTGGCCTCTGCCTACTGGAACATAGCCGCGTATCGCACAGAAATTGATAATCTGATATCGGGATGGCCGGCGCAGAACGTCAACCGTGCTCAGATTACTGGTTACGAACTTGGCGCGGGCTACACGCTGACGCCGCACTGGAGTGTCAGTGGTATCGTCGATCTGCTGACGCCAGAAGATCGTGGCACGGGCAAAACGCTCATCTATCGTGCCAAGCGTTCAGGTCAGTTCAACCTTAATGGCGATTTTGGTGCGCTGCGCGCCACACTCTCGCTGGAAGGCTTTAGCGAGCGCTTTGTCGATGCCGCCAATACGCTCAAACTTCCGGGCTATACCCTTGCCCATCTGCGTGGCGAATATGCCATTACCCCTGAGTGGTCTGTGCAGGCAAAAATCGAAAATCTCTTTGACAAAGAATACGAGGCGATTGCAACGTACAACACGCCTGGCCGTAGCGCCTATCTTTCAACGAGTTATCGCTTCTAATGAAAATCGTCAGTCGCGTCCTGCTGCTCTTTTGTTTCGTACTCAGCCACTGGTCGGCTTTTGCTGGCCAGTGGGTTGATGCAGTGGGGCGGAGTGTTGCTTTGGATGCGCCGCCCCAGCGGATAGTTTCCCTTGTGCCGAGCGTGACAGAAATCCTTTTTGCGCTCGGAGCAGGTGAAAAACTTGTTGGTGTAACTGACTATTGCAATTATCCGGCAGAGGCGCGGCAGCGGCCACAGATTGGGGCGTACGCGGAGCCGAATCTGGAGGCGATTATTGCGGCGCGTCCCGATATTATTTTTGCGGCCGCAGATGGGAATCGTCGCAGCTTTGTAGAACGGCTTGACGCACTTGGCTTTACTACCTATGTCACGTATCCGAAAACGCTGGATGATGTGGTCACGTTGGTGGTAACGCTTGGGGAGGTTGCTGGACATGTGGATACTGCCAACGCTCTTGCGGAGGATATGCGTCAGCGCATCGAACGGGTGCGTCAGCAAAGTATCGGGAAAAGTACGCCACGGACGCTCATTACCGTCATGCTCAAACCGCTGTATGTGGCGGGAACGGGGACGATGGCAGATGATCTTCTGCGCATTGCTGGTGGGGTGAACACTGTGCCACTTGACGGTGGCAGTTATCCGACATGGGGTATTGAGGGGCTTTTACAGAATGATCCTGAAGTGATTATTGTTTCACCGCATCCGGCGGATACGACTCCGGATGTCTATTTTCAGCAGTGGTCGCAGTTGCAGGCGGTGCAGCAACAGCGGGTATATTCGATCAATGTTGACTGGCTGCATCGACCCAGCCCACGCGTAGTGCTTGGGCTGGAAGCGCTGCATCGTGCCTTACATGGTGGAGAATAATCGTATGCAAAATAAACCCATTGCCATTGTCTTCCTGCTGTGCGGTATCGGTCTTGCTCTCGCCATTTCACTGAGCACGGGGACGTACACGATTGCGCTGCCCGCCCTGTGGCAAGCGTTGTGGGGAGAGCCACAAGAGGCCATTCACGCGACGATCCTGTTCGATATTCGTCTCCCTCGCGCTTTGCTGGCAATGCTGGTTGGTGCGTCGCTGGCGGTAGCGGGGAGTGCGTTTCAGGCGGTCTTGCGTAATCCGTTGGCTGATCCGTACTTGCTGGGAGTTTCTGGCGGTGCGGCGTTTGGTGCGGTGAGTGCGCTGGCATTGGGTACTTGGTTGACGCTGACGGTTCCATTGTTCGCTTTTGTCGGTGCGCTCCTGGCGCTGGCAATTGCGGTCATGGTGGGCGGGATTCAGCGTGGTTCTGCGCAAACGCTTATTCTTGCTGGGGTGATGGTGGGGAGCCTCGCTGCGGCATTGCTGTTGTTTCTCCTCTGGAGTCTTCCGGCGGACAGCGTGCGCGGGGCAGTGTTTTGGCTGGCAGGTGATTTAAGTGGTGAAAATAGTACGTGGCTGCTGCCGGGCTACGGTGTGTGTATTGCGATGTTTGGTGTGCTGTGGGGGATGGCTCCGGCGATGGATTTGTTGACGCAGGGCGAAGAGGAAGCGGCCGACTTGGGGATGAATGTGGTGATGGGGCGGCTGATTATTCTAGGAGCAGCGGGGATGATGACGGCGATGGCCGTGGCGCTGGCGGGTTTGGTGGGGTTTGTCGGTTTGGTCATTCCTCACGCGGTACGGCTTATTTGGGGGCCTTCGCACCGCTTTTTGATTCCGGCAGCTGCATGTGCGGGGGCGATTTTTTTGCTTTTGGCAGATGCGCTCGCCCGTTCGCTTTTTTCACCGGCGGAACTTCCGGTTGGGGTGATTACGGCAATTATCGGGGCGCCAAGTTTTCTCTTCCTGTTGCGCCGCTTTGGGTTACGCCGATGATTGTGGTTCAGGGTTTACACTTTGGGTACGGTCGCACTTCGGTGCTACGCGATATCTCTTTTCGGGTCGAGCGGGGAGAAATTCTTACGATTCTCGGGCCGAATGGCTGTGGTAAATCGACACTTTTGGGGCTGTTGCGTGGTGTGTTGACACCACAGGTTGGGGTTGTGGAATGGGAAGGCAGGCAGCCGCACCAGATTGGTCGTCGCGATATGGCGCGGCTGTGTGCGGTGGTGCCGCAATCTGCCGAACCAGCTTTCGGCTACACGGCGGGCGAATTGGTGGCAATGGGGCGTTTTGCCCGCATCGGGCTTTTGGGGAGTTTATCACCTTTCGATCGTCAGGCGGTGAAGCGGGCGCTTGAGTTGACCGATACTGCGCACCTCCAGCACCGTCCGGTGACGCAACTGAGTGGTGGCGAGCGGCAGCGGGTCTATCTTGCCCGTGCGTTCGCGCAGGGGAGCCCAACGTTGATGCTTGACGAAGCGACGAGTCACCTGGATATGGATCACCGCTGGGAGACGGCAGAGCTGTTGCGAACCATGAACCGCGAGCACGGTGTGACCATAGTACAAGTATCGCACGATTTGGATCTTGCCGCGGCGATTTCGCACCGCATTGTACTTTTAGAAAGTGGTGGCACCGTGGTAGCGGTGGATACCCCATCCAAAGTATTTACACCGGAAAATCTCGGGCGCGCTTTCCGAATGGAGGTGTTGGTAGAAACCGATCCACATACGGGGACGCCACGGGTTGTGCCGATCCGCAGCCTGCGTTTTCAGGGACGGGAGCATTTATGAAGAAAAAGTCGTCGTCACTCCTGATGCCATTCGCCCTTTCTATCGCCTTGCATGCGGCGGTGTTGCCGCTGTTGCCCGCCCATTTTGAACGCTCAGGTAAGCCAGCCGAAACGGTTACAAGCGTGGCGGTTGATCTGGTGCGTATTGTGTCGCAGGCCGAAGTGCCTGTGGTAGCGGCACCTACTCCTGTTCTTGCACCGCCACCAGTGCAAAAACGTGTTGCAGCACCACCTGATGTGTCAGCGCAACACGCGTTGGTGCCACCAAAACCAGTGGTACGGGAGCCGGTAAAGGCGGTAGTGGATACGGTAGAAGTTCGCCAAGAGGTGGAGACCGCCGTCGAGATCGCATACACACATGATTCGGTTGACCAGCCAAAACTTGATAATGGAACTCCATCAAATGACGCAACGCCGGTGGTTCAAACGGAAAACCACGAGTTTATTCCGGCACCCTTTGGCAGCCCAGATGGTGCGCGTTACGCACGTCAGGTAATTCCAGAATATCCACGGGTCGCTCGCCGCATGGGCTGGGAGGGAGAAGTCGTTGTAGCGGCGCGTATTGGTGTGGATGGTACGGCCAGTGTCATCACGATTGTGCAACCATCAAACCATGCACCACTTGACGAAAGTGCTCGCAAAGCAGTTGAGCAGTCAACCTACTTCCCAGCAACACGCCATGGTGTGAGCATAGAAACGGTAGTCGAAATTCCGATGCTTTTCCAGTTACGCTGACGGGTTATTCCTCTTTTTTGGGAATATACGTATACGCTTTAACCGCTTGTGTCATGTAGATAAATCCTTTTCCAGGTAGATGGAGCTTGCCAGCGTCGATCATCGCATCAAAAACCGCATCAGCCGCCGATGGATGAACCGCTATTTCGATGATTTCCTTTTCTGGTTGGATGGCAATACCTAAAAGACCCAGCCGCTCGCGAATGCCAGTGCCGCGCGCATAGTAAATCGTTGCCGCTTTGGCTCCGACTTTTTTGGCGGCTTCTACGACATCGTCTGCTTTCCCCCGTTCCACAATGCAGGTGATGATCATGATATTGTTAAGATAATACTCTTCATTCGGCATGTCACACTCCCCGAGACTCTTTTTTTGTTTTCACTAACAACCCCATCGTCAGGACGGTGAGAATTGGAAAAACGCTTGCCAGTGCCAGAATGCCAAACCCTTCTACAACGCCAGGGACGCTTGATCCGACACCCAGTCCCATGGCGATAACAAGCGGAACGGTGATTGGCCCGGTCGTAACGCCCGCCGCGTCCCAACCGATGTTAGTCATGGTTTCATCGGAAAAAACCGTTATCACCAAAAGGATAGCGTAGGATGGAAGCAACAGCCAGACGAGTGGCAAGTTAAAGATGACTTTCGCAATACCAAGTCCGATCCCCGCACCAACACCGATGGCGACGGATTGAATCAGCAGTTTCTTTTTGAAAGCGCCATTGGTGATCGTTTCGACTTGCTCTCCAAGCGCGGAGAGCGCTGGTTCGGCTAGCGTAGCACCGTAGCCGAGGAAAAAGGCAAACAGAATCGCAACGCCAATGCCGAACATTCCGTAGAGCGGCCCGTGCGGTTCGTTCAGCCATTGCAGTTCGACGCTGGAAAACGTTGCTGGTACCAGCGAACCAACCTGATCGCCTAACGGCACCAGCCCAAGCAGTAGGCCAAGATTAAACAGTGCCATACCGATCACCGTCAGCACAATGCCGAGTATGATTTCATTCAGGTAGTGAAGTTTTTCGCCAATCAGGAGCCATTGGACGAGAAATAAAAAGGCGACGAGTGGGATAATCGCGCGCGAGGCACCGGAAAAGGCTTCGATAAGATAGTTCCCCTGCGCCATTTGAATAGTGGTGGCGTTTGCCGCTGCACTCAGATAGTCGCCCTGCCAATAGAGCGCCACTCCAAGCAAAAGCACGGCGGCTATCGGGAAAAGCGATGCCAATGTGATAATACCAAAACCACTCATACCACTATCACTGCGCGTGCATACTACGCGCGATACCCCCAGACCAAGTGCGAGTACCAGTGGCACGGTGACAGGACCAGTAGTAACGGCACCACAGTCCCATGCTAGGCCGATAATGTATTCAACGTCAGGGAGCAAAGCGGCAAAAAAAGTTGCAACGGAGAGCACGGCGACGATCGGAATGGCGTAGTATTTGAGCGAAAACCCATACACAAATCGAATAATACCGAGCATGACCGCGATACCTACCCCCGCGCCAACGCAGAGCGCAAGCAGTGTGGAACGTTCGCTGAGCATGTAATAGAGCAATGGAGCCTGAGCGGGATTCACCCCCATGCCAACGCTTTGCAGAGCACCAATCGCTGGTTCTGCTAGCGTACTGCCGACTCCGAGGATAAAAGCAAAACTCAGGATAATCGGCAGACCCCGTTTTTTGGGAAGCCCAGCACCGATAGCTTCTCCCAGAGGCATCAATCCAACACGTAACCCTTCCATGAAAAACATGAGGCCAATGAGAACACCAACGAGAGCAGCGCTGATAGCCAGTGCGCCCATAACATTTTTTTGTAGAATAACCACTTGAAAGAGAAATAAATACGCGACAATTGGGAGGACAGCACGCAATTGTTCGCGCAACTTGCCCCAGATATATGGTGCCAAGATAGCAATGGCCTCAGAAAAAGTGACGTGATAGCGCTCTGACTGACTCATTGAAGGCCTCCACGGGAAGTGCACGCTCACAGTCAAAATATGCAATTGCTATAAAAATAACAAGGCTGATATTGCGAGAGATGCGGAATGGTACTCTCCGTAAAATCTGGTTGAAAAATGGAGAGGAATATTTTGCAACGATCTATTTTTTCAGTTGCTCTCTGGTTAATGCGGGCATATATATAACGGTGTTTGCGAATAAAGAAACCATAGAGATAACAATAGAGTTTGAGCGAGGAAAAAAGAGTCATTTCCTCGCTTTTGCTATTCATAGGGGGATGTTATGCGGTATATGCACCTAGTAGTTGGGGTTCTGTTTATATTGTTGTCGTTTACGCCAGTGCAGGCGAATGTGTTTGGCGAGCAGCAAGGGGAACAATTTCGAAGTTTTCTGTTTAACTCTGACCCTGTGGATATCGAAAGTAATCTGAATGACTTTATCCAAGCCCAAGCTGCCGTAACTGAATACTCCCTTAGCGTCGCTCCTGCAACGAATCAACTCAGCATCACACTTCGCGCTAACAACCAACCCTACATGCCAACATCTTTCTCTGAAACTATCGAAATTCATCCACGGCCTGATGGGTGGGCGGGTGGTCTTGTTATACCAACTGGACTTTTACAGGGTGGCCAACGTTATACCATTATGTTCATCAAAGATGGTGAGCGCAAGGCACAGGCTTTTTATTTCCACCCTGAAAGCAAACCTTTTGTGAGTTTGAGCTTTGCGCGCGGTAGTGGGGCAAGCATTACGGTCGGCACAACAATTTCGCTTGAAGGGCGGGCAGTAGCACGCCAGCAAGGTGGTGGGCAAGCTATTGGACAGACATGGACGCTGTATGACAGTAATGAAACTACCGTATTGCAAACGGCTACTGGAAACATGTTTACGCACAGTTTTCCTGCTGCTGGGGAGTATTATATCACCTTCAGTGCCGCGATTGGCACGGCGTGGGATACCACTGACGCGCAGAAGATTACGGTACGCCTTCCCAGTGCACCACGAATGTTTGTGGCGCTTTCCCGCACAACACTTGCGTTGCGCCCCGGTGAAACCCTTGGTTTAGCTTTCGCTAATTCCACGAATCTCTCCACCAATGATACTGTCGAGCTGGAATTTGTACGCCCCGCGGGTGAAGCGAATCGTGTTTACCGCTATTCGGCTGGGACAATCGACTGGAGTGTTCCAACCGATAACCCTGCCGACGAATATATCTTGCGACTCAAAGGAACCAACAGTGAGAGCAGTGGTTATTCGGAGCATTATATTGTCAATGTACTGAAACCCAAAGCATTCGCTAAAGCCCCCGCCCCCGCATCGGTGCTCAAAACCCTGAACGCCTCATATACGCTAGTGCCACAGATGGCGCGGGTCGATAACCTTGGTAGTGGGTCGCCGCTGATTAGTTGGAGAGGTTTGACTTCGCAGGCTCATGCTGCGCTTACCACTGCGGGTGGTGTGAGTCGAATCAATATCCAAAGTCTCTCTCCTGGCGAACATGAATACGAACTTACAGTGCGAAATGGTGCGAACACTACTGTGGCGAAAGATATTTTCCGCCTTACTGTTCAAGAGCTTGGTGCTCCGCGATTGCATCTGACTCCTTCAAGTCAAATTTTGACTATTACCGATGGGTCGCTCTATGGCAGTGGAACTATTCTTGGTAGTGCTTTTAGCGCGGACGATACAGGAGAAATGATCTACACTTGGAGTCTTGTGAGTGGTGAGAATGTTGTTACTTTTGCACCGCAGGGTAGTGCGCTTTCTTTACGTGCCCTGCAACCTGGGCAAGCGACGATTCAACTGGTGGCGATGTCAGCCACATCTGGCAAAAGCACCGCGATCAATGCCCAAGTAGAGGTTCAAGAGCGTTTTACAAACCGTTCTGCTCCTGTTGCTGCCATTAATGCTCCAGCCGAAGTGCGTCTGAATGAACGCGAAAACTTTACTCTCAATGGAAGCCAGAGCTCCGACCCACGGCTTGATGCGCTTCAATACCGTTGGAGCATCAGAGGGGGAGGAAGCGATGCCGTCATTCTTGGTGAAACCGCGGAGCGGGCAATCTTTAATACGCAGAATATTGTCTTTGCGCCCGATGAAGCAAGCAAGAGCTATACGGTAGAACTGACAGTGACGAATAGTCGTGGGCTTGTTGGCAGTACTACTCGCCGTATTACGGTGGTACAGGCTAACCAACCAGTTGTTCAACTGACTGTACCTGCAATTTTTAAATTGCCAGTTAATGCTGCGAGTGGCGATCTGACCGCTTACGCAAGTGCATATGCACAGAGTATGAGCGGTACTCTCCAGAGCCTTCCACTCACACTTTCTCTTCCTGGGCGAAGTCCGATTATTGTAACTGCTGGAGTTGGGAGTGCGAACATACCGAACCTGATCCCCGGAACGTATACTATCACGGCGACTGCCAACAACCTTGGCAAGGTCACTACGGTGGAGCGTACTGTACAGGTAGTGAGCGACCAAGTCAGTCTGATACTCCCGTTTCAAAGTGTTACGAAAGACATTAGTGAAACCCTTACCGTTCAACCCTATGTGTTTGGGCGTACCAATTACCTGAATAACGTCCGGTGGAGCGTCAGCCCTGCCATAGCGGGTTTCCCTACAAGCGGTGCTATCAGTGCTTTTCCGCTTATTGGAGTAAGTTTAAATACCTACCAGGTGACTGGAACGTATCAAGAAGATGGGCAGACGCTGGCGACACAGAGTTTTACTCTTATAGTGCAAGCCAAAGATCAACCACAACCTGTGAGTAGCTACAGCGTCAGTTTTGTGGATCACGATGGAGCGGTGCTGAAAGCTGATACGATACAACACGGCCAAGCGGCCATTGCACCAACAGGTCCCACCAGAACAGGCTACACCTTTACCGGTTGGAGCCCATCTGACTTTAGTCATATCACTGGCAATACAACGATTACCGCACAGTATGCGATCAACAGTTTTGTGGTGAGCTTTGTCGATCATAACGGCGCAACGCTCAAAGCTGACAGTGTCGAATACGGCGCCGCCGCGGTAGCACCAGCAAGTCCCACCAGAACAGGCTACACCTTTACAGGTTGGAGCCCAGCTGACTTTAGTACTATCACTGGCAATACAACGATTACTGCACAGTATGCCATCAACAGCTTTGCTGTGAGCTTCGTTGATTACGACGGCACAACGCTCAAAACCGACTCAGTCGAATATGGCAGTTCAGCGATAGCTCCAGCAACTGACCCAACCAGAGTTGGCTACACCTTCACCGGTTGGAGCCCAGCTAACTTTAGCAACATCACTGGCAACATGACTATCACCGCACAGTATACGATCAATAGCTACAGCGTGAGCTTCGTTGATTATAACGGCACTACCCTAACAACCGACACGGTAGAATACGGCACCGCTGCGGTAGCACCAACAAGTCCCACCAGAACAGGCTACACCTTTACAGGTTGGAGCCCAGCTGACTTTAGTACTATCACTGGCAATACAACGATTACTGCACAGTATGCCATCAACAGCTTTGCTGTGAGCTTCGTTGATTACGACGGCACAACGCTCAAAACCGACTCAGTCGAATATGGCAGTTCAGCGATAGCTCCAGCAACTGACCCAACCAGAGTTGGCTACACCTTCACCGGTTGGAGCCCAGCTAACTTTAGCAACATCACTGGCAACATGACTATCACCGCGCAGTATGCCATCGACAGCTTTGCTGTGAGCTTTGTCGATCATAACGGCGCAACGCTCAAAGCTGACAGTGTCGAATACGGCGCTGCGGCGGTGGCACCAACAAGCCCCACCAGAACTGGCTACAGCTTCACCGGTTGGAGCCCAGCTGACTTTAGTAATATCACTGGCAACATGACCATCACCGCGCAGTATGCCATCGACAGCTTTGCTGTGAACTTCGTTGATTACGACGGCACTACCCTAAAAACCGACAGTGTCGAATACGGCGCCGCCGCGGTAGCACCAACAAACCCCATCAGAGTTGGCTACACCTTCACCGGTTGGAGCCCATCTAACTTTAGCAACATCACTGGCAATACAACGATTACCGCACAGTACGCGATCAACAGTTTTGTGGTGAGCTTTGTCGATCATAACGGCACTACCCTAACAACCGACAGTGTCGAATACGGCGCTGCGGCGGTGGCACCAACAAGTCCAACCAGAACTGGCTACAGCTTCACCGGTTGGAGCCCATCTAACTTTAGCAACATCACTGGCAACATGACCATCACCGCGCAGTATGCCATCGACAGCTTTGCTGTGAACTTCGTTGATTACGACGGCACTACCCTAAAAACCGACAGTGTCGAATACGGCGCCGCCGCGGTGGCACCAACAAGTCCCGCCAGAACTGGCTACAGCTTCACCGGTTGGAGTCCATCTGACTTTACCAACATCACTGGCAATACAACGATTACCGCGCAGTACGCGATCAATAGCTACAGCGTGAGCTTCGTTGATTACGACGGCACTACCCTAACAACCGACAGTGTCGAATACGGCGCTGCGGCGGTGGCACCAACAAGCCCCACCAGAGTTGGCTACAGCTTCACCGGTTGGAGCCCATCTGACTTTAGCAACATCACTGGCAATACAACGATCACCGCGCAGTATGCGATCAATCAGTATAGCGTGAGCTTCGTTGATTACGACGGCACTACCCTAACAACCGACAGTGTCGAATACGGCGCCGCCGCAGTAGCACCAACAAGTCCCACCAGAACTGGCTACAGCTTTACTGGTTGGAGCCCAGCTGACTTTAGTACTATCACTGGCAATACAACGATTACTGCACAGTATGCGATCAATCAGTACAGCGTCAGCTTCGTCGACTACGACGGCAGCGTACTCAAAAGCGATAGCGTGGAGCACGGTACCAGTGCAGTAGCGCCAACAGATCCAACTCGAGTCGGCTATAATTTTGCCGGTTGGCTCCCCGCTGACTTTAGTAATATCACTGGCAACATGACCATCACGGCGCAGTACGCTGTTGGCAGCTATACCGTGACCTTTATTGACTATGACAGCACTGTGCTGGCGACTACTGTCGTGAACCATGGGCAGAATGCTGTTCCCCCTGCCATTCCGGTTCGCTCCAATTACGAGTTTACAGGCTGGAATGGCTCGTACCTGAACATTACAGAAAATCAGACGGTTACCGCAGAATACGTATTCCGTTACGAGCCAGTAGTGCTGGAAACTTCACCTATTTCTGTCGATTTTGACCTCAAACTGCTTATTCTCGACACATCTGACATTGCTGCAGCATGGACAACAACACTTCTTTACGATCAACTTACCCTGATTGGAAGTGAAACCATCGAAATCCATGATGCTTTGGGCAATGTAAAGGGTGCAGGAGTACCGCTGGCAGATGGTGATAAAGTCGTTATCACGTTGGATGGGATTACGTTCTTTGAATATGCGATTTTTGGCATAAAACCCGTTATTTCCGGCGGATTCTATCACTCCGCAGCAGTGAAAAGCGACGGCACCCTGTGGGCTTGGGGCAATAACGAGTCGCGTCAAATTGGCGATGGCAGTGTCGACCATAAGTTTTTCCCGCTGCAGATTGAGAGCGCTAACGATTGGAAGCACGTTGATGCTGGTCACTACTTCACCGTAGCACTGAAGCGTGACAATACGCTGTGGGCATGGGGTGCAAACCAAAGTGGACAACTTGGCAAAGGTGATTTTGACGCACAAAATACTCCAGCGCAAATTGGAAACGATAATGACTGGAAGTATGTTGCCGCAACGAGCCACCATGCCATTGCACTGAAAACTGACGGAACGCTCTGGGCGTGGGGAGCCAACCAAAGTGGTCAACTTGGCGACGGGACATTGGATCTCAAAAATATGCCCATCCAAATCGGTTCTGCTAGCGATTGGCACTCTATCAGTTCAGGTAGAGTGCACACTATGGCGATCAAAACCGATGGCTCGCTGTGGGCGTGGGGAAACAATAGCTCAGGTGAACTGGGTGTAGGAAACACTACTCTTCAACTAAATCCGGTTCAAGTTGGCACTGACACTGATTGGCTTGCCGTGGTTGCTGGTACTGGTTTTACGGTTGGCCTCAAAACAAATGGCACCTTATGGGCGTGGGGAGCGAATACTGTCGGCCAACTTGGACTCGGTAATACGGCAGCACAACTGACCCCAATGCAAGTTGGAACGGATATCGACTGGAAGTCAATTGATCTGTCGGGTCAACGCGTACTGGCCATAAAGCGCAATGGTTCTCTTTGGGGTTGGGGCTTGAATGCTAACGGAGAGATAGGCGATGGCAGTACCACAAACATGCTGGCTCCGGTTCAGATAGGTGTGGACTCAAACTGGATAGCACTCAGCGCTGGGCGGGAGCATTCACTTGCTATACGACGCAATGGCACACTGTGGGCCTGGGGACGCAATATGGATGGCCAAGCTGGAATAGGCTACACCGTTATGGCCACTACGCCACAGCCTATAGAATTAACACTGCATGAGCCCACAGTCGCCTTGCTTGCGCGATCATCTGAAACATGGCTTACCGGAAAGCATATAACGATAGACCAACAAAATAATATCATCGCGCTGAATACTGCCTCTCTCGGTGATATTGCTATTGCTGACTTCTTAGAAAGTCTCACGTTGCCTTCCAATGCAATCGAAACGATAAAGGATGTCAACGGGACACCGAAAACATCACAAGATATGCTTGCTCAAGACGATACGCTTACCTTGACTGAAGGCGGAGCGACACGCACGTACATGATCACAGACTTCCGGCCACAGGTTTCTGCCAGCAGCTCGCACGCGTTGGCTATCAAGCCGGATGGCACGCTGTGGGCGTGGGGTGAGAATTACAGTGGACAAATCGGCGATGGTTCAAATGAACACCGCTTTGAGCCTGTTCAAATTAGTGGAGAAACTGACTGGGTCCACGTCAGTGCCGATAATTCTCGCTCTTATGCGGTGAGAAGTGACGGAACACTCTGGGCATGGGGAAGTTCGCTGGCCGCATCACCTTCCCAGATAGGAGCAGACAAAGATTGGACGGCTGTAGCCTTGGGCGACTCCCACGTTATGGCACTCAAGTCCAATGGAACACTGTGGAGTTGGAACACCGGAAATTATTATGGGCAATCTGGATTTGGCAATACACTTACCACAGAGACTCCGATGCAGGTTGGCCTCGGGTCGAACTGGGTAGCAGTAGATGCAGGAGCCATGCACACTGTGGCTCTGCGTAGCGACGGCACGCTCTGGACATGGGGATACAATGGCCATGGACAGCTTGGCGACGGTTCGACGACCAACCGCCTAGCTCCAGTGCGCATCGGTGACGGTGCGGGATGGCAAAGTGTAGTAGCAGGATATGGCCACACGCTCGCCATCAAACACGATAAAACACTCTGGACGTGGGGCGACGACATGCGTGGCCAGTTAGGCAAAGGAGGAATGGGTGGATCAAACCTCACTCCTGCCCAAGTTGCCGAATCACTCGAATGGAATTCAATAGCGGTTGGAAACGAACACTCATTTGCTGTGGCGAGCGACGGGACGCTTTGGGCATGGGGAGCAAATGACCAAGGGCAGCTTGGAGATGGAAATACGTTCTACGCTCAGACGGAACCTGTCCTTGTTATTGATACTTACGAGTCCCACTGGGTTTCCGTCGCTGGTTCAGCAACCCAATCTTTTGCCGTCACTGCTGATGGTTCGTTTTGGGCATGGGGATATAATGCGGGTCAACTTGGACTTCCAGCCGTAGAGGTTACCTATACGGCTGAGGCCACACCAAGGCTCTTGGTACTGCCAGCTTCTTACCTTGCTGAGCCCGCTTTATTTGCACAAAGCATAACGGCGTCAGGAATTTCGGTACACTACAATGGCAATATGATAGTGCTCAATCAGCACAATTCAGAGGAAATGGCAGCCGGGCAATTGTTGGATTCTATTACTCTGTCATTCGATGGGCTGGTCGATGTACGTGATAGCAGTGATGTGTCAAAGGCAACAAGCGATGTGCTGGTAAATGGGGATCGCCTTGTGGTCACCTACGAAGGGATTTCCCGTACCTACACCATTTATCGTTCGCTGTCGCAAATAGCAGCCGGCATGTCTCACACGGTAGCGATTAAGGAAGATGGTACGCTTTGGACGTGGGGAAGTAGCGGCAACGGACAGCTTGGAGATGGCACGGAAGGCGGCACACGGAATCAGCCTGGACAACTCGGTGGTGAAAATAACTGGATACGTGTTGCCACCGGGGAGGGTCATTCCCTTGCCCTGAAACGCGATGGTACGCTTTGGAGCTGGGGATTAAATCACATGGGACAACTTGGCATTGCCAGTGCTGATTATAGCCGCAATATACCAGTTCAAGTCGATACGGGATCGGATTGGAAAGAAATCGGTGCGGGTTACAATTTCTCCGTTGCCCTTCGCAGCGATGGCACGCTCTGGGCGTGGGGTGGTAATGATGCTGGCCAGCTTGGGATCGGTTCCGTTATCCCTTCTGTCTCTTCTCCAATGCAAATAGGCTCTGACACTGATTGGTTGACCTTTGCTGTTGGATATCAACATGCCTTGGCCATCAAAGAGGATGGAAGTTTGTGGGCATGGGGCTATAACGGATATGGCTCCAATCTCGGCGTTATACAAACCGGAAATGTTCTTGCTCCAGCGCGAGTTGGACACAGCTCTGATTGGATGGCAGTTGCTGCCGGAAGCTCCTTTAGTGCAGCGCTTCGCGCTGATGGTTCCCTATGGACGTGGGGCGAAGGGATCTATGGCCAGTTAGGGCATGGCGATTCGGCGACACTTGGTACGCCTCGCCGCGTTGGTATCGAAAGTAGTTGGACAGCAATTACAGCTGGAAACAGCCATATGTTAGCACAACAAGCCGATAACACGTTATGGGGCTGGGGGAACGGCGCTGACGGCCAAATTGGAAACGGAAATTTCGACTACGCTGTATTGAGCCCGGTAATTGTTTTCGATAGCGATGACACGGGATGGATGCATGCTGAAGCAAGCTCAGCCGCTTCATTTGGCGTCAAGCAAGACGGAACGATGTGGGCGTGGGGCTATAATGGCGTCGGCCAACTTGGTATCGGTTCGGGAATGATGCAAGAGCCGTTGCCAGTACAAATCATCTTCCCTGAATCGTATATAGCAAAGCCCGCACTTTTTGCGCAAGCAGCGCCAAACTCTGGTTTTGTGGTTATTAACAACGGCAGTTACATCAGTCTTTATGGCGACAGAAGCGTCAGTGATCTTCTCGGTGCTCTCACTGTATGGCCTGCTGCCGCGACTACTCGCGTCACCGATTTTACTGGAGATACCAAGGAATCTTTTGCACAGCTCGTAGAAGGCGACCTCTTTGTTATGGAATATGAGGATGGAAACCGCACCTACCGCGTGCAGCGAGTGCTCCCGCAAGCTGTGACTCACAGTACACACGTTCTCGCTATTCAGCATGATGGAACCCTCTGGTCATGGGGAGATAATAGCAGTGGGCAGTTAGGGAACGGTGACGTTTCTGGTCAGCTGCATGTTCCTCTTCAGGTAGGGGGCGAGGCGACTTGGACGCGCGTTGCCAGCGGTAGCGGACACTCGGTAGCAATTAAGCTTGATGGATCACTCTGGGCGTGGGGAGAGAATTATTCTGGACAACTGGGAGATGGCACACAAACCAACAGAAATCTTCCCATGCAGGTCGCATCTGGGAATACTTGGGTTGATATTGCCGCTGGTGGCCACTATACCGTAGCACTGCGTCAGGATGGCACGTTATGGAGCTGGGGTGAAAACGGGTCAGGGCAGCTTGGGATAAATTCAATGATCAGTGTAAACACGCCTACTCAGATTGGCAACGAGAGTGGCTGGATTGCGGTAAGTGCCCAAGACTCATTTGCCCTTGCACTGAAAACCGACGGAACTTTGTGGGGCTGGGGTTATAATGGGTACGGCCAGCTTGGATCAGCCACGCAGCACGCTCATAGTCTAGTGCCTGTCCGCATCGACTCATCAGCCGATTGGCAGAGTATTGTTGCGGGGTCTTCGTTCGTTATAGGCCTGAAGAGTGATGGCTCACTGTGGTCGTGGGGCGAAAATATGTATGGTCAGCTTGGACTGGGCGATACATCTCAGTACAATACTCCACAGCGCATTGGTGGTGATTCGGACTGGAAATATATTGCTACACGTTCTTTCCATTCACTCGCGATCAAAACAGACAACACCCTCTGGAGTTGGGGACAAAACAACTCCGGACAGCTCGGTAATGACACGATATACGGATCGCATTACACACCTGGCATTGTTATTGATAGCGATGAAACTGGCTGGCTTTCTGCCTTCTCTGGCAATGATTTCTCTCTAGGATTCAAACTGGATGGATCGTTCTGGGGATGGGGCAGCAACACGGGCAGACTTGGCGTAGCCACTCCAACGTATGGTTACGAGATGTCCCCAATTCCCGTTCCTTTCCCAGCCTCATATATTGCGCTTCCGGTTATTGTTGTGGAGTCGCTTGGCTCTAACGGTATAACGATAGATAATAACAGTGGGGCGATCGCCTTTAATACCACAGACCTTTCCAGCAAAACCGTGCAGGATCTTTTTGATGCCGTCACATGGCCTTCCGGTGCTACGGCAGAGGTCTATGACAGCAGCGATGTATCAAAATCACCAACTGATCCACTGAGCGCCGGTGACCGACTGCATGTTTCTCTGGAAGGCAATACGCGCGTATATCTCATCTATGGCATCAAGCCACAGATAGCAGCAGGTTCCGAACATACTCTTGTTGTCCGCACTGACGGAACCCTCTGGAGTTGGGGGGAAAATTCTTTTGGACAGCTTGGCAACGGAACCGCTGGGATGGGGATAACAACACCGCAACAGGTCGGCGTGGCGCAAGATTGGGTACGAGTTGCCACTGGTTCAGTGCATTCACTGGCGCTGAAAAGTAATGGTACGCTTTGGAGTTGGGGAACAAACTCGCAGGGTCAACTGGGTGATGGAACAGCTGAACAACGAAACGCGCCGGTACAGATAGGAGTTGGCTCTGCATGGCGTGATATTGCCGCCGGCGGAAGCTATTCGATAGCGTTGCGCGAAGACGGTACCCTGTGGACGTGGGGATACGGCATACACGGCAACGGTAGTCTCCACATGGGCGTGACCGTTCCGCAGCAGGTTGGCACGGATGACGACTGGATATCGGTGAAGACTTCTGGCGATTATAGCTTAGCCATCAAACGCAATGGATCATTATGGGGCTGGGGGTATTATTCATATGGCCAACTTGGCGATGCGAACATTCAAAAACTTGTTCCGACGCAAATAGGCGCGGGATATGATTGGCAAAGTGTAGTCGCAGGACAAAATGTTGTTCTTGCTCTGCGCAGTGACGGATCGCTCTGGGGGTGGGGCGACCGGCATTCTGGCTTGCTAGGTGCCAGTGAACCAGGCACTTACAATCAACCACAGCATATAGACGCGAGTAACAGTTGGAGTGCTATCGCACTCTCCACCAACCACGCCTTGGTGCTCAATACCGATGGAGCCCTCTTTGGCTGGGGAGGAAACGGCCAAGGACAACTGGGTGATGGAACAATAGTTAGCCATATAACACCAGAACCCGTTTTGGATAGCGGCGAAACGGGCTGGGTGAGTGCGGCGACCTCACCAAATAACGCTCGCTCATGGGCATTTAAGCCGGACGGCACATTATGGGCGTGGGGATATAATGATAGCCGACTTGGATTGTCATCCGTAACATATTCATCAGAAACAGTTCCGGTGGAAATTATATTCCCGCCATCTATAGATGAACTCCTATCGGTCAACTTCCTGCAGAACCCAGGCGCTGAAAGTGGTGATTTAAGCGGGTGGACAGTTGAAATGAACGGAGGTGATGGTTGGCTGGCGGATACATGGGAACCACGGACAGGTGGATATGCTTTTGGCACTTCATCGGCAATGGGAATCATGTATCAGGAAGTGGATCTTCTTGCCCAAGGCTTTACGGCAGCGCAGCTTGATTCCGGGAATTTCCCAATTCAAATAGGCGTTTATGTGCGGGCGCGTGATTATAATGGAGAATATTTTGTCGAGGGTCGCCTTGACCATGAATACCATGGCGCTGTGACAAGCTGGAATGTCGGCGCTGAGTGGGCACCTGAAACGCTTTCGCCTGCAGATGGCTGGGTACTGGTGAGCCATACGTTTACCAATTACAGCCCTGGCGTCCGTTTTGTAAGATTACGCATTGGCGGGAAGGATACCGTTAGCTTGGCAGGGCATTTTGGTGCCCACTTTGATGACGCCTCTATTATGGTTCTTTCGCCGTATATTAGTGGCATCTCTGGTGATGATACGCTTACTGGAACCGCAGGCAATGATACTTTTATTGGTAGTGATGGTAACGACAGTATTGATGGTGGCGAAGGGTTGGATGTTGTTCAGTATGGAGGTAATTTCGCTTTCTATACGGTAATTTTTGATGGCACGAACTACGTGGTATATAAGCCCGGTGGTTTTGTGGATACGCTAAGCAATATAGAACTTATCAGCTTTAGCGATGCTCAGGGGCCAATTGAAACCTTCGCATCAGCACCAACAATAACAATGCAAGCCCATGGCGGTGTGGTTCAATTTGGTGGAACAGGTGGATATGTCCAATCATCAACGTTACCAACAACCGCTACCGATGCCATCACGATGGAAGCTTGGGTTAACTATCAAGGTTCAATGGGCGGCGAGCAGACAATATTGGTTAATGGTAACACGTCATCAGATGGCTATAGTCTTTATGTAGACGGTTTTGGCTCACTTGGTGTTTTGTACGGAGGTGTAGGTGCTTGGCTTACAGGAGGGACACTAACCGTTGGGAATTGGTCACATATAGCACTCGTAATTGAAAATGGGGTTGGTAATGTCTATGTGAACGGGGTGCTGAGTGGTAATACACCTCTTGTTTCGCCAAATACACCAACAGGTAGCTTTTGGATTGGCAATAATCACGTCAACCAGCCATTCAAAGGGATGATTGACGAAGTGCGCATATGGAATACCGCAAGAACTCAAAGTGAAATTCAAGCAAATATGAACCAGCAGTTACTTGCTCCGCAGCCCGGCCTGATGGCCTACTACAATTTTGATGAACGTATTGGAGCCGAAATTCTAGATCAGAGTACAAACGAGAACCATGCAACCCTTTCTGGCTCTACGGCACGCCTGAACTTCCTTGGGGATAGCCTGAAATTTGATGCTACCGACGGAATGTTCGATAAAATCGATTTAGGCCAAAATCTTGATGCTGCTACCCTTACTATTGGTGCGTGGATGCGCTTTGAGGTGAAAGGGGAAGCATATCCCAAAACTATTTTCAGCACCGGATACGATGGCATCAATAAAAACAGCTATTTCTATGTAAATAATTGGGCAACCAGCGACAGAGCACTCGTGTTTGAAAATTTTGATGGTAATGCAACCGTTGCAACAGCGCCAGGTGCAATTCCTGAAGGCGAATGGGTTTATGTCACAGCAGTTGTCGATGATGTCAGTAAAACATCCACGCTGTACATCAATGCTCAGGAAGTTGCTCAAACCACCTTTACAACAAAAGCAGTATCTACTGGTAATGCCCATATAGGAATCGGTGGTAATGGAAACTGGTACTTTAACGGAAACCTTGCGGAAGTTTCCCTTTGGCATCGTGCTCTTGACTCGAGTGAAATCTCGCACGTCATGGCATCAACCCCTGACCCTTTTGATCAGACGCTTGTCGGTTATTGGCCGTTGAATGAAGGTACTGGTGCCGTGAGTACGCATGACTACTCAACATTTGCTCATCATGGGGTAATACAAGGATCGCCGCTATGGCACAATACCGCGCCGGCACTTTATGGTGGCGTGATTTATACCGAGGCGGGGATGCGCTCATGGCAGCGGATTATTGCGCAGGGGGTAAGCAACCCTGAATTTTCAGAGCCCTTCCTGCCAAGCATTTTAACATTCGACACGACTGATGGGCGCTTCTTGTATGTGTCAAACGGCATCAACGAATTTATAAACATCGAAGAAACAACTAGTACGCAAACGATTACACTATCGGTTCACAATAAGCAGGGAGCAATGCCACCGTGGGAGCCGAATGCCGCGCTCATCCAAGCAGAAACGTTTGCCGAAAATGGACAAAGCATTAGCTTTACTACACCTGACACTATTAACGGGTCACTGATTACCTCATGGCAGTGGCAGTTCCCAAATGGCGAAACGAGCGACCTGCACACCGCGCTGTACACGTTTGATACTGCTGATGGCGCACTTCAGTACGTCCGCTTGTCGTATTTTGACGAGCAATCTTCTGGAACTGCTATCCACCTCGTTCGTGTGCAAGGAGATGCGAGTCTTGCCGCTGGAGATACTGTCACCATGCTCCTGACTGCCACAGGCACGGCAAACGTATGGGGCGAAAACTCTTTTGGACAGCTTGGAATTGGTGATTCTATTGATCGTAACGTACCATCACTGTTGGTAACACCAACGAACATTATCGCTTTCGCTGGTGGCTCAAGACATACCCTTGCACTGGATGCAAGTGGTACTGTCTGGGCATGGGGGGCAAATGAATCTGGGCAGTTAGGCAACGGCACAACGCAGGGCAGTGCTGTTCCGATTCCTGTCAGCGGGCTGAGTGGGGTTGTGGATATTGCTGCTGGGGTAGATTTCTCCGTCGCACTTCGCGCTGATGGCTCTGTCTGGACCTGGGGACGTAACGACTATGGACAGTTGGGTGATGGCACAACCGCAAATCGTCATACGCCCATCTATTTTGGAATGGATAAAACTATCGCTATCGCCGCTGGTGACTTGCACACCCTCGCCGTGCAGCGCGACGAAAATACGCTCCTCTATGCGTGGGGGAATAACCAACATGGGCAACTTGGCACAGGGAATACCGACAACGCGAGCTCTCCTCAGCATATTGGTGGTTTTATTGACATCAAAGCTATCGCAGCCGGTGTTTCACATTCATTAGCACTCAAAACAGACGGTAGTGTATGGAGTTGGGGGAGCGATGCGGATGGACAGCTCGGCACTGACTCGACAGATACCTACATTGCAGAGCCAGCTCCCGTCATAACGAACAGTATTATTATGGCCATAGCGGCTGGTGGAGAACACTCGCTACTGCTTAACGATAACGGTGAATTGTTGTCGATGGGAAAAAATCTCAGTGGCCAACTCGGGCTGGGCACTACGAGTTCGCATACCGTGCCGACCATGATAATGGATGCACCATCTGGTACGGCAGTAGCGATTGCAGCCGGGCTGAATCACTCACTGGCCATCGCGAACGACGGGACGATTTATGCTTGGGGTGATAATCAATATGGCCAGCTTGGGCTTGGAGATACAAACAACAGAGTATCGCCTACCGTTGTGAATGAAATAATGCTATCAGCAAGCACTTTCTTCGACTTTGCTACGCCAACAAGCCTAACAGATTATTTCACCAGCGGCATCAATGGCTCTGGTGACCCCTTCGTATGGAGTAGCACCGCTGGCTTGAACGGAGGCGGTGGTATTGCGATACCACTTGGATCAGACCATATCTGGACGACAAAAAGTGCTTATCCTGTAACCGCACAAGGCACGTATGTGCTATCGGGCTATTTTGAAAATGCGGGCAATGGTGGCTACGGAGCCATTGGTTTTTCTACCGAAGCAACCAACAGTGCAAGCGGCTGGAGTGCCACGCCAGACACCGGCAGCTTTATTGGTGTCTCCTATCACGGCGGTGGCGGTAACTGGGTCAATAACGGCCTAGGCGATGAGCTCAACTGGGCTGGTGGTGATATGACCACAGGGCCAACATGGTATTTCTTTAAGTTAACACTCGAAGCAATAGGGGGGGGCGCCTTTGACGTTACATTTGCAATATACCACACTGATAGTACTGGCACGATAGGCAGCCTAAAAACAACCCACACAACGACCGTGACGAATGCTGGGATAGCGAGCGCGCCGCAGATGTATGCTTTCTTCTCTGTTGAAGGGTATCGTACGGGAGCGATAGATAACCTGAACGTTCAACTTGGTGCGGCGGCGGGTGCTTTCGTTGGCACGGAGTTGGATGATGAATTGTTGGGAGATTCCGGCAACAATACCTTCGTCGGCAGTGCGGGCAACGATACGATCAACGGCGGCGGTGGGATAAATACAGTTATCTACGCTGGCCACAGCTCATTGTACACAGTCACGAATAACGGCGATGGAAGCTATACCGTTATCAAGCCTGATGGTACGGATACACTGACAAATATTGAGTATTTAAGTTTTAATGATACTAGTGGTGTGCCAATTGGTGTGATTGCCGACCTTATCGCCCATTATGAATTTGAAGATAATGCTCTGGACTCAGCTGGTACCAATCATGGCACATTGTACAATGCCAACTCCTCAAGCTTTTACGTCCTAGGAAAATTGGGTAAGGCCGCAAATTTTGACGGTATCGATGATTACATCGTAGTGAACCGCCCTGTTCAGGACGATTTCACGATCACTTTTTGGCTGCAAACCACTCAGGCCGGCTATGGAACGGTTGCTTGGGAAGCTGATCAGCTTCTGGATGCCGATGCTGGGGGTAACGCTAGTGATTTTAGTGTCGGCATTGCCAGCGGAGGTAAGCTGGCCTTTGGCACCGGTGACGCGACGCAGTTTTACAACGGGCATTCCGTGTCCTCCATCAACAATGGGGCGTGGCAGCACATCGCAGTAACACGAGTAAAGTCCACTGGTGAAAACAAAATTTATGTCAATGGTGTCCTCGAAACCACATTTGCAGGGAGTCTGTTGACTCTAGATGCACAAACTCTTTTGGGTATTGGAGAGAAAAGCTCTGACAGTTACCGAAAATACATCGGGATGATGGATGACCTTCGGTTCTATGACCGCGCGCTGAGTGAGGATGCTATTGCGTATCTGCATGCTTATATGCCTGCTCCTGAGTTTGCCCTTCAGGCTCATGGCGGCGTGGTGCAATTTGGTGACTCGCCCGATATGGTGCTTACTGGCGGATTGGAAAATGCCGATGTGTCCAGTGCGTTTACGATTGAGGCGTGGGTGAATTTACAAGATGCCGAACCAAGGTTCCACACTATTGCAAGAAGCGAAACAGCTCCTCAGATTGCTTTTCGGCTTCAGGCAGATGGAAGCCCTCACCTCGATTTCTACATTATCCATAACGGTACGCAGCAACTTACCAGTTCCATTAATTTGAACGATTATATTCGTAAGTGGAATCACATCAGCGCGGTCTATGAAGCAGGAGTTATGTCCATTATGGTCAACGGTGTGACAGTCGCAACTCAGGATTATTCGGGCAGCATAGCGACACTCCCCGCTAATAGCCTTGCAGATCTGACGTTAGGGCATTACACGGGAGGAACAAACGAATGGTTTTCGGGAATGCTAGACGAGGTGCGGGTATGGAATATTGCTCGTACAGAATCTGAGATTTTGGAGAACATGAGCCGTCAGCTCACCGGTACTGAATCTGGTCTTGTGGCTTACTATAACTTTGATGAGAGAGTTGGCGACATTACTAAAGACCTGACAGCCAATGGAAATGATGGAGTTATTGTTGGAGATGTTACGCGACTGAACTTCCTTGGTAGTACGCTAAAGCTCGATGGCGCCGATGATTATGTGACGCTGGGGAACGTTACCCATAACATTATCCTTGATCAAGCTTCGTTTGTCGCGTGGGTGAGATTGGATGTCGAACCGGTATCGGATTATTATGATTTATTTAAGCAGGAGCACGCTTACGCGATTGCCGTTAGCAGTCCCGGTGGACCGAATGGCAGCCGTAAGCTGCACTTTAATATGCACGACGGGGTTTCGTGGGGCAGTGGTATTGAATCGACGCAGAGTGTGAGTATTGGCCAGTGGCATCATGTTGCGGTGGTGTATGAGAGTAATGAGCAACAGGTTGAGCTGTATATTGATGGACTGCTGGATAGTGTACAGGCGCCTCCAAAGACGCTTTTAAGCGCAAATGCAAATCCCTTGTTGCTTGGGAGCACTTTGCTGCAAGGTGGCGGAAATAATGGCTACTTTAATGGCGCAATCGCAGAAGCCTCTATTTGGAATAGATCGCTAGGTTCCAGTGAGATCACAGATCTCATGCACGGTGCGCCATTTAACCTTCCAAACATTGACACGAATGAACTCCTTGGCTATTGGCCACTGAATGAAGGATCAGGAGTGGTAGCAAAGGATCGCTCGGCAGCCGCGAACCACGGTGCCATCCAGGGTGCTACATGGCAGCAAAGTGCTCCACCAATCTATGGAGCAAGCATACTAAACATCGAAATACTCCCAGCGATACCGAGATGGTATCAGTTTACCGGAGGAACAGCGCCGTATACCGCCACAGGAAATACACTTTGGATTTTTGACCCTGACTTTGGCTTGCTGCTCCATAGCGGTGAGGCTGGAGATCCAGCATTTATAAGTGATGATAACGGACAACAGCTGATTATCGATACGATGTCTCAGGTGAATTAAAAGTTGAAATTCCACAGATTGACTTCGAGAAAATGCAAAAAGCCGCTGGAGATACCAGCGGCTTTTGTAATGATTTAACTTGGTGGAGCTGAGGGGGATCGAACCCCTGACCTCTTGAATGCCATTCAAGCGCGCTCCCAACTGCGCCACAACCCCAACGGGGGATTCTTATAGCGTAGCAGGGTGTTTGCTGTCAATCATTTAATCAATTTCGCGCGAATCGCGATTGCACCAATGCATATTTTGCGTTAGCTTGACGCACTTTTATTACAGTCGGGGGTTGTATGGCGCAGGCAGAAGGCAAAGTACTCAATTTTGTGGATGAATCGCATATTGATGTTCAAGTTCTTGAAACATTTCCCTACGCTGGGCGACGGCAGTTGGTGGAATATACAACAACAGAATTTAGTGCCGTATGTCCGTTCAGTGGTTTGCCGGATGTTGGCACATTAGTGCTGGAATACATTCCAAATGAAAAAATAGTGGAACTCAAAAGTCTCAAATATTATCTGGTTAGTTACCGCAATGTCGGTATTTATCAGGAACACGTGACGAATCGCTTGTTCGACGATATCTGGGCGCTGCTGACTCCGCACTACCTCAAAGTCACCACCATCTACAATACACGTGGCGGGATTGACACGACCTGCACAATCGAAGAGGGTCAACGGTAGCCTACCCTCATTTGATCAGCAAACATCAGAAACTGTACCCCAGTGTTAAATACCATTCGACGCGGTTAGCACTTTCTTTGTGCGTCAGCGGTGTGGCCACGTCAAAGCGTACAGGGCCGACCAGTGTTTTGTAACGGATGCCACTGCCGACGCTCATGTAAGGGGTTTTATCCCCATCTATCAGTTCGCCTTCGTGTACCGTTCCAATGTCGTAGAAGGCGACGACTTCAATGTTGCCAAAAGAGTGGCGGTATTCAGTACTGACAAGTGTATAACTGAGTCCGCCAATGGTAGCGCCGTTCCCGTTGTCTACTCCGACAGAATCAAGTGCATAGCCGCGCACGGAGTTCGCTCCTCCCAGATAAAAGCGCCGTTCCAGTGGCAGTGGAGAGTCGGAGTTGTTTGGACGCAAAATCCCGTATTCCCCATGCAGGGCGACAACACCATTGTCCCACGGTGGAATATACAGGCTGCCACGCAATGTCATGCCGCTGTAGTTAGCATATCGGTTCGCGGTCGAAAGGCCATAGTCAAGCAATACCGAAGCCTCAAGGCCGCGAGTGGGCAGCAGCGGGTTGTCGGTCTTCGTTAGCCTTGCTGTGGCACTGAGAATGTGGTAGTGGCTTTCGGCGTCGTAGTCACGCCCGAAACGCAGGCGCGGATCAACGGCATCATACGTGGTGACTTCATAGTCATAACCGAGTGCTACTGAGATAGCGGTGGTAAGTTGGTGGCGCAGGGCGATTCTGGCACCATATTTTTCGAAGTCGAAGTAGTTTTTTGAAAGCTCTTCGCGAAAGATGCCGTATTCGGTGTCAACCGGCAAGCCGAATGAGTAGCGTTCGTTATATGTGGCAGCAGAGACGACTTGCTTGTTCGATTCGCGATGCGTGGCCAACACTTCTCCACCGCGACCCAAAACGTTTGTGTACCCCAATTTTACTTGTGAGCTAAGTCCGGTGCTTGAGTCGAAACCAAGCGAAAATGCACCATACGCATTTCGTTTATCTTCCGCCTCAACAACGGGTGTCACCTGATCGCCATAGGCAACAGTACTCATCTTACTAAACGAAAATACCCGCTCGCCTTCTACGTTAAAGCGCGCTCGTTCCAGCGCTTCGAGCTGGGCGATGGTTCCCGGAGTTGTGTCGACCAGACGCGCAATATAGCGCGGCGAGGTGCGATGAGCCCCCAGAATCAAAAAGTTATCCAGTCGGTATTGTTTTCCGGGATCGACGGTAATCATCAGGGCAACTTGATTCCCAACATGAGTACGATTCACCTGTGCGGCGGCATCAAGATAGCCAGACGCGCCATATTCGCGCTTTACCACTTGAGCGAGAAGGTCGGGATCGGAAGCAAGCCATTCGTTTTCCTGATAGCGGGCGAAAATAGCTCGCATAATTGTGTCGGCGGCAATTCCAGAGGGATGGGTTTCCTGAAGCTGTATGGCGTATGGTAAAGGCGATAGGGTGCTCAATACTGACCATGTTATGCTACCCGCGTCGTTTTCACCTTTTGTTATGCGCGCATCAATGGCGCGGTTTGCCATTTCTCCTACCAAACGTCCTTCCAAGCGGTTGCGCTGAACGGGTGTCATGCCGCCCTGTTCGTTGCGTCGTTCTGCGGGACGCTTGATCCTAGGTTCCCAGAGATTACTTTGCACCACAACGGGGGTGGCCGTAGCCGGAGTGCCGATGATGTTCAGGCGAAGGTGATCGCCTTCGAGCTGCAACATGACAACGTCGACATGGTATCCCCTGTTTGATTCTAGATAACGACGCAGCTCTTCTTCCATCAGTTGCAATTCAAATTCATCAATCACTAAGCGACGTTCCATGCGCAGCTGTGCCAGCAGCTCTTCTTGAGTGACCCCCTCAGGAATATCGTAGGTCAGGCGGTACTGTTTGCCTGGCTTGAGATTTATGTAGAGGTCAACTCCCTGATCACGTGCGCCTAGGTTCAGGAGTGTTTTGAATGGGGAGGAGATGGAAAATCCGGGCACCGTCGTATGTGTGCGCTGATAACTTACATGGTAGTCGGCCTGAATAAACCCTTGCCTGACCATGTCTTGCCGCCATGCTCCCATCCGTTCACGCAGGGAGGTAAAATCAAGAAACGCACTCGGAATAATCCACGGAAGGTTCGGCTGATCGGTTGGATAAATAACACTCCGCACTACGTACGGTCGCCCTTCTGTAACGCGGACAATAAGATTCGCCGTGTATTCCGCGATTTCCATTTCAATATCGACCTGCACATCAAGGTAGCCATTTTCCCAATACAGATCGCGCACTTGCTGTTGGAGCTGTTCCCAGCCAAGTACATCGCCAATATGACGCGGAATAACCGTTAGGTGGCGCAAAATAACACTGTCAAGAACGGTATAGTTGCCACGGAAAACTACCTGATCGATGGGATATTCCCGTTCGACGTGAATCTGCAACTGGTCGCCCTCTCGCGCGGTGTTGACGACGCGGAAAAAAGCCAGATCATCTAATTGTCGCACCACGGAATCGATCTCTTCGTGCGGTACAGGACGCTCTACAAGCGACTGGAGCAGCGCCCGATCTTCGTCAAAAGTGGTGAGGATGGTGGCGATAACCACTTCAGCAAGCATCATTAATGTCCTATCCGGTATTCTATCTCGACCCCGTACGACCCGCCCAGTCGTTCGCGCCCTTTGATGTGGAGGAAGTCAAAAATTTTATAAATCACTTCTATTTGCTGTTCCCGCTCTGCCCCAATATCTTGTGTCACTTTTATCTCTAAACGGCTTGAAAGCTCTTTACCGATCGAAATATCCGCATGATCGGTCATGAGTCCACTGGTAGAAACAGAGAACAGAGAAGCTCCAGAAAACATGCCGGTCATCGTGTTCAAGCTTTCTACTAAGCGCCCGGCGAGGAGGTAGGACGCGGCTGATGTCGGAGCAAGATCGTCGCCAACGTCGCCGAGTACCAACATCTGTACAATTTTTTCGCGCGGGAGGGAAGGAATACTGCGAAAATTGACAATGGGATTGGTTGGCGTCCCCGCGATGGAGACAAAAATTGTATACCCTTGGCGCGATGTTGTGGCATTGAGTGCGAGGTGGGGCTGAAAGCTCTGGTCAAACGTCATCTGCCCCCGTTTCAGCAAGAATGTGTTGCTATTGTACAGTAAGTCGCCACTCAGCACGTCAATCGTACCGCGCAGTGCAAAATATCCATCGCGCTTCACCCCTTCCAGCGTTGGCTGAATAACAACTTTGCCTTCATTAAGCAGTACTGTGACGGGTGCCGAAGAGCGGAGGGAAATAATGCCTTCAAATGGCAAGTCGTTAATCATCGCGCCAATCTGTGATGGCGCACCACCGGTGCCTGGGGCGACGCTACTGCCGCCACGGGTGGTGCGAGAAGAAAGCTGCCCGCGCCGGATATCGACTTCGCCAGAGAGGTAGGGCAGTTCGCCACTGCGGCTTCGCGCTGAACCGTGCGCGTCGGCCATAATCAGATTTTCCCCTGTTTGGTAGGAAAAGCCAGTGAGGCTCAGATCGGTTTTCCATGAGAGCTCCCCCTCTTCATCGCGCCACACATCACCATTGCCGAGGATCAACCCATTACGCCCCAGCGACGCACGGAGTGTACGGAACGAAAGGCGATCCTCTTGGCGATCAAACTCCAGCGACGTACTGACGTCGGCAAGTTTCAGTTGTGGCTCCCCTTTGGGGATAATATAGGCCTCTGGCGCAAAGCGGACGTATCCTTCGATCACTTCTTCGCCAGCCAGTTCAAGTGCCACCCCCCCTTTGCCCTGTATGAGTCCACCGGTCAGGCCGTCAAAGATTTCCAAATCACTGGTGCCCGCCAGTTGCAGGGAGATGGGCGACACGCCTTTCATAAGCGCATTGACATTCAGATCGCCGTATTGTGATGTTACTCGCCCGTGAACGCGTTGCTCGCCACGCTTGAGGTCAAGTGTGACGGTTGCACCCGGCGCACTGGCACGCACTGGCCAGATCACGTCCAGCTCGGGGAAAGTGACTGTGGCGCGTTCTTCTGTCGCATCGCCTTTGGCATCGAAGACAATTGTTAATCGTTCGGCATTTTCGCGCAAGACACCTTGGGCAAGCTCAAAGGAAACGCGTGGTTTGGTAAAGGTTCCTTTGGCGACTGCATTCACCTGCTGAATGCTCATGCTAAACGCTGGAAGTAATTTTGGATAATATGTTTGTGGCTCAATTTGGCTGCCGGAGAAAGTGAGGTCAAGGCGTTCGCGGGTAAAGTCGATCGAACCTTTGAGTTCATTGTGCGGCTGCCACTGTTCGACGAGAGTGCCACGCAAAACTAACTCCGGCGAAAACGTCAGGTTGCCGTGCAGTTCTGGGATATTCCACTGCGACCCTTGTGTTGGCGCGGAGCGAAACGCAACGGCGACATTCGGGGCGCGGCCATTCCCGCTGATGCGCCCTTCAATCGAATCGATTACGGGGAAATCAAAAGGGGGTAACGTCAGGTTTCCAAACCCTTGTAACCGTTCCGAAGGGAGTGCGGTACCAGAAAAAGGGAAATGAATTTCGACCGAATCGGCATCTGCCACACGCACATAACCACGTGGCATGCTGACGATACCTTCAGCAATTTCTGCCGTGACGGCAAGAATTTTTACCTCGTTCCCATATACCTCAACCTGACCGCTCCCACGATCAATGATGCCATCGAAGACGCGGAGGTCTGTCCCACTTGCGCTTACGTTGACACGCGGATTTTCCGCTTCGCCCGTAATATGCAAAGCAAACGTACCGCTGCCATCGATAAAGTCTATCCAGAATGGCTTGACCAGCGGGGCAATGCGATGAACTGTTCCTTCGGCGTGCAAATCGAAAAAGTTGTTGAGATCGTGAAAATAGAGCGCGCCGCTGGCCGTGGCATTCATGTGTGGCGAGTGCGCGGAGCCGTTTTGAAAAGCAATGTGGTTGCGATCAATGATCATGGACGTTTTTGCGGTGGCACGGAGTGGTGTGGCAAAACTGTTGTACATCAGCGCAACTTCAGCATCGAGCGTCGTTGTCAGGGTTTTCAGGTGGAGCGCCCCTTTTGCTTGGCCGGTGATTTCGCGGAGGTCGATATACTTTATCGTGGGGTAGATATAGTCCTGCAGGCGAGCGTTGTTGAGTGTCGCTTCAAGCGCAATGGTAGGATCGCCAAAACGGTACTGTGCTGCAACACGGATTGCCTCGCTGGTGTCGGTTTGCAAGGTAGCGCGAACGGCGTCTAGGTTACCTTCCACCGTGATTTTCATGGATGGGAGGTGTGCCATGAGCGCGTGCCATTCCGTGCCGTTTATGGTGGCTTGATAGCGCAGGTCGCGATACGAACCAGCGGCGGTCGCTTCAAAAGGGAGTTTCATATCGTGCCAGCGACTCGCAGTGTGCGCCTCGCCAGTCAGTCGCGCTTCAAACGTCTCTAGCCCAATGGTTGCGGTAGGGTGAAGAATAACCATTGGTAATGCTACCCGCCCTTCGCGGAGGAGCACGATTTGCTGACGCAGATCGATGGCTCCCTTCAGGCGCAGAGTATCGCTTAGCTCCACTCCCTGAATGGTTTGCGGTGCAAGGCGGAGATTCCACAGCAGTTGATAGGCGTGGCCGTCAGCGCTGAAATCTAACTGAAGGTCGCGAATCATGCCGGTTTGCGGATGGTCAATCTGCGCTACCCGTATCCGCCCGTTGCCGCCTTGCTCCACGGTACCACTTATCCCACTGATGGTGAGTGCATCAACGTGCACCGCAAGATCAATCACTTCGATGCCACCAAAATAGGTGAAATAACTGCGGTACGTTTCTAAGAGAGCGGGAATGTCCGGCAAGGCAAGCGGCTCAGGTGGAGCCGATAATGTCACTGTCGCATCGGATGAGGTGGTCGGAATCAGCGTGAGCGAACCATGGCGTAGCTTCACGCCGATTCCCTGTAAACGCCAGAGTGAGCGCCAGTAGATGCCGACCGAAACGCGCTCAAAGGCAATGTCAAACCCCGTGCCGCTGACGTGCACATTCTTGGCTGTTATGCCGGAAAGATTCACTTTCGGCGCTTCGTATTGTATGGTTATCCCCGCTTGGTCAGCGAGGTTTGCTACGAGCGATGGCAATTGCCGCATGGCATACCATCCCGCAAAGCTCAGTGCAACGGTAACGAATACCGTGATAGCAAGCACTCCATAAATCCACTTTGCATTCACTTGGGGGATTCCTTGTTAAAAACGATTCAGGGTAATGCATTTGTCTGGAAGTATCAGCAACCAGCGATGATAGAAAATTTCGATAATCTTCTCAAGTTTATACTCGAAAAACGGCAAGAAGAGGGGGAGTTTCTCTTGAACCCCACATTAGCCGACCTGTCTGACCCCATGGAAATGTTGGGGATGGCAGAGGCGGTGGCGTGTACCGCAGAGATACTCCAGCAAAAAGGCAACATCGTTATCTATGGCGACTACGACGTTGATGGCACCGTGGCAACGGCAGTGCTGGTGCGTTTCTTGCGTCAGTGCGGCGCGCAGGTTACTTGGCATATTCCCGACCGCTTTAGCGAAGGGTATGGCTTACATCGTGACTCCATGCTCCATTTAGCGCAGAGTGCGGCACTGATTATTACCGTAGACTGTGGCATAAGTGGCGTTGCCGAAGCTGAAATACTGCGCCAGCACCAGATTCCGCTTATTATCACCGATCACCATCAAGTTCCTGCCGAACTCCCGCACGCGCACGCTATCGTCAATCCGCACCAACCCGGCTGTCGTTCGCGTTTCAAGGAATTAAGCGGTACGGCGGTGGCGCTGAAGTTTGCCATCGCTTTACGCAAACACCTTGGGCGCAAAGATATTTCGCTAGCGCCTTTGTTGCCACTGGTTGCACTGGCAACCGTGGCCGATGTCATGCCGCTGATTGGCGAAAACCGGACGATAGTGCAACACGGTTTGCGCCTGTTTCGGGAAACCCCGTTTGCCGGATTGCGGGCGTTGTGTCACGTTGCCAATGTTGATTTGGCAACCATCCGCAGTGGCGATCTTGGATTTGCCCTCGCCCCACGATTGAATGCTGCTGGGCGGCTAGAACACGCCTCACAAGCACTGGAGCTCCTCTTGTGTGACAATGACGAAGACGCGGCGGTATTGGCGACGCAGCTCAACGCCTTGAACCTAGCACGGCGCGAAATCGAACAACAAACTGTGCAGGAAGCATATGTCCTCATTGAAGAACGCCAGCTTGAGCGCTTCTTACCGCTTGTTGTCGCGCGCACCGATTGGAACGAAGGGGTGATTGGCATTGTGGCGTCACGCCTGAAAAGTCACTTTTACAAACCCGCGCTCGTCTGTGCGATTGGCGAAGACGGAATCGCAAAAGGGAGCTGTCGTTCCGTTGACGGGATCGATATTCGGCAGCACCTTGAAGTGTGTGCCGATATTCTGGAAGGCTTTGGAGGCCATCCCATGGCGGCTGGATTTCGCATTGCGGTGGAGAATATCGACACCCTGCGACAACGGCTGCACCGTCAGATGGAAAAAATTGCGCCAGAAGTGTTTCAGCCAAAACTCGACGTTGCTGGAACCGTTGCACCACCACTGCTAACGTTGCAAAGCCGAGAACAACTTCGTGTGCTGGAACCATTTGGGCGCGGAAACGAAGAACCCGTACTGGTTGCCAACTTTCGGCTGATTGACGTACAGCGCCTTGGACACGACGGCAAACACAGCCGCTTGACACTGGTTGATCCGAGTGGCGGGCGACACCAAGGGATCGCTTTTTCGCAAAACCTGCAACCGATGGTGAATAAAAACGTGTTGCTGGCCTTCCGCCTTGATATCAACACCTGGAATGGGCGGTCGTGGCCGCAACTGGTGGTGGTGGATTATGCGGCTGGATAGGAGCCAGTGCGGCACATGTCGCGCGTTGGGAGTATTGTGCCGCGTATCACTCTGTAAAATGGATTTTTCCGCTCGGTAGGTCACTCACCTTCCAGCCGGGAAGTGTTTCCGCGGGGTAGCCGATACCGATAATCGATGCGACCTGCAATGTGGCCGGAAGGTTGAGCTGTTCCCGTAAAAACGCCTCTGAACTGGTCTGCTGGTCGTGCTGACGCAGGCGGATTTGTACCCACGTGCTGGCAAGTCCAAGTTCTTGAGCGGCGAGCTGGATATAGGTTGCGGCGATGGCGGTATCTTCTATCCACACATCGCTTACGTTTGGGTCGGCACAGACGACAATGGCGAGTGTGGTACCACCAAGAAAGGCCGAACCGTGCATTTTGGAGCGGGCAAGTTTTGTGAGGGTTGTAGGGCTCGTGACGACATAAAATTCCCACGGCTGGCGGCCACGTGACGAGGGCGCACGCAGGGCAGCTTCGGTAATCAATTGGATTTTTTCGGTTTCCACGGGTTGTGCGGTGAATTTGCGGATACTGCGTCTGGCGCGGATGCAATCAAAGAACATAAGCTCTCTCCTTATCGTGTCGGGTCGGATACGTGTCAGCCGTTATTATGCCGCAATAGGAGCGCAAGGCGCAACGATTCATCGTCCCATGCGGCTGGGTGCACCAGCATTTCTGGCACAGGTGCGAATGGAGCGGCCACGGGCGTATCAAAGCCGCTCACGGTTTGTAATGTCTGCCAAATTTCCCCTGTTCCCGCAAGGTAGAGTTCGAAACGTTTTTGCGATGCCAGCACGGCAAGGGCGTGCACGGGTGCCGTTTCGTAAAGGGTAAGCGCGACGGCACCGTGTATGAGTGTGAGGGTTCCATTTTTTTGCGGCATTATGGTGGGTTGGATGCCATACGCCGTTTTGGCAATGGCTTCGGCGCTGTTGCCGAAGCTGGCATGGGTTCCGGTAACCTCAACCGTGAATTTGAGCAACAGCACCTGATCGTTCGGCGTGCGAAAGCAGGTCATGGTTTCGGTAACGTCGGGGGCGTGCTGATGCGTGCGGCTCGAAAGGTACCCGGTGCATATCGTCGTATGTTCGCTGTTACGAGGGCGCAGCACAACGTGTGTTGCTTCGCCCTCGCCTTCAATTTCGGTGCGCAGGTAGTCGAGATATTGATCATCACGGAACGATGCTTTTACTCGCTGCCAGACTTTGTTGAAGAATACGTTCATTTACGTAGTTGCAATCCTTGGACGCGTGCTGCTGGCGGGAGGGCTGCTTTGACTCCGTTATTTCCGCTGGAATACTTGACAATCAGATGGTCAAGTCGTTCAATAAACTGATGAACAACCCGTTCAAACGCTTCACGTTTACTGTCTAATTCCTTTTCGGTGCCACCAATAGCGTGAAGGAGGCTCAGTGCCTGTTCATGGACTTGCTTGTGCGGTTGCGCCAAGGCCATGTAGTCGGGATCGTTGCGGAATTCGTCCATCAGATGGCTGGCGCAAATTTTCCCGAAGCCGCAGTTGTTGTGGTCGGGAATCTGCGTGTCGCGATTGCCTTGGTTCACACGTGCGAGAATGTTATGCAACAGCAGCACATGGGCGATTTTCCCTTTGATAAATGGGGTCGAGCGATTATTGGTTTTTAATGACCCAAAGGCGTCGCCCATTTCGCGCAGGTTTCCGACGATCACGTCGGCGTTGTCGGAAAGGAGCACAACTTGATTGCTGAGGCTCTTGAAGCGTTCTGCCATGTTGTCGATATTGTCGGCTATTTGTTCAGTGGTCACTGATTGCTCTTCCATGGCTGCATTTACGCTCAGGAACATTTCGCCCATGGAGTCGATAGCTGAAGAAATTTCATGGAAGCTTTGCTGGGCTTCGCGCGAAACATCGGCTTGTGCGGCGGTGAGTTCGCTGGCTTGATGGGCTTTAACGCTGGCTGCTTCGACTTTCGTAACGATCATGCGGATAGCGGATTCAATTTCTTTCGTTGAGCGCTGCGTGTTTTCAGCCAGCTTGCGCACTTCGTCGGCGACGACAGCAAAACCACGTCCAGCTTCGCCAGCGCGGGCAGCTTCGATAGCGGCGTTGAGTGCGAGCAGGTTCGTTTGTTCGGAAATGTCATTGATCACGCCAACCACGGCGCCAATCTGTTTCGCGCTTTGCTGCAGTTCGCGGATTTCGTCAGCCAGTGCGTCAATTTCCTGACCAAGCTGACGGATGCTATTCGTGCTGGCTTCCAGTTGTTTTGCGCCTGAACCCGCCATGGTAACAGTTCTTTCCGCTGCGTCAGTGGCATCGGCGATATTGCGCGATATTTCGTTGATAGTTGCGCTCATTTCGTGAGCAGAGGCGGACAGTTCGCTGGCGTTATCTGCGCTGCGTGTCGCGTCGGAACGGACGCGCCCCATGACTTCCAGTACACCGGCAATGGCGCCAGCACTATTGCCGATCATCCGATATGTTCCACTGATCATCTGCTCGGTTTTATCAATAAAGCGGTTGAAGTAGTGGCTTAACCGGTGGAGTTCATCGCGTCCGGCATCATCAGGGAGACGGACAGTCAGATCGCCTTCGCCCTGTGCAAGATCTTTGGTCACCGTATGCACGCGGCGCAGCGACGTGATAATGGATGTCGCAATCAGATAAGACGCGAGAACAGCAAAGAGCAGAAGCAGAACGCCTATGACGATAAGAGCGGTACGCAAGCTGGCAATTTGTGCGGCTACTTCAGCGCGGCTGGTGACGATCTCCAGCACGCCAACGGTGCTACCAGAAAAATCTTGTAGCGGATAGGCGCTGATATCAACCGGCTCGTTTTTGAGCATCCCGGTCAATGTTGCTTGGCCGCCACTCACGACGTGCCGCATTTCTTGATCGCTCAAAAAAGCCCCTTGGTCGCGAAAAGTTGAGGCGTGTGCGACAAATTTCCCTTCCCGTTGCGTATACAGTGCCACATCGACGCCAAAAGAACGTTTAAGATCTTGAACAAATTTTTCCCCGAAATCAAAACCGAACTCTAGCGAGCCAACATGTTTCCCTTCGTGGAAAACCGGAACAACGCCACGCAGTCCAAGATCGGCTACGCCGGCTTCCAGCCCTGCCGCCGCTGCGCGATTCTTGTTAGCGGCGACGACGGTATGGCGAAAAGAGGAAAGATCATCGCCATGCTTTTGCGGCATATGCAAGCGGAGCATGGCTTTGGCATCAATCGTGTGAAATTGAAACTGGCGTAGCCCATAGGTTGTTTTGAATTTTTCAAACACTGGGCCAAGAGCAGCCTGAAGTCCCTGACGGTCATTTTCTTCAGCCATCCGGCTGAAGTCAGGAATGTTCGCAATAGCGTCGCTTAGCATAACGGAGAGTCTACCTTGTTCCGCAATTTGGGCGAGGACAATTTTGTAGGTCATCTCAGCATTGCGGGTGTTGTTGGTTTGAATCATGTTGTCAAAAGCAGTCGTAACACTTAACGCCATAACCAGTAGCGTTATGGCTAAGATCCCACCAAATCCTAAATACAGTCGTGTGGAGATGAGAAATGAACGGAGAAAACGCATATACCCTCCTCAAAATAGAATCATTCTTAAAATTTCCGTGGCGAATTTAGCAGATGCGCAAGTGACCCGCAATCATAACTCGCTTGTTACTATAATTCCCATTGACAACCAACACCGTTCGCGACTAGATGGAGCAAGTTTTACTCACCCTATGGAGTACTATATGTTCGCTAAATTGCTTGGATTACCGGTTATTGTGCAGACGACTTTTCTGTTGATGCTCTCCAATATTTTTATGACCTTTGCGTGGTATGCCCACCTGAAAAATCTGGCGGGACACAAATGGTATTGGGCAGCGCTCATCAGTTGGGGAATTGCGCTCTTTGAATATCTGCTGCAAGTTCCGGCAAACCGAATTGGGGCGACCGAATATTCGATTGCCAATTTGAAGATTTTACAGGAAGTGATCACCCTTGCGGTGTTTGTGCCGTTTGCCGTTTTTTATATGCACCAACCATTAAAGCTTGATTATCTCTGGGCGGGATTATGCCTTGTTGCGGCGGTCTATTTTATGTTTCGCACGGGATAAGTGAGAGGATGGTGTTCGCAAGAGATCATCGGGTGGCACAATTTCCACCAATTTTTCCGGCAATAAAACAATCACCTGAAATGTTATTTTCGCACTGAGGGCGGCCAAGAACAATGGCACTCTGATTGCAAAATTCCTGTGTCCAATTTTTTCGTAAAGGATTAAAAAGCATGGGAATGAAAGTAAAACTTGCGGCGCTGGTCGCACTGATGTTGATGGTGGCTATTGGAACCCTGGGAATAGTTGGCCAGAAGCAAATTGATGATTATTCGGTGGAAGAAAATATCGATAAAGCTCGTAAAATGGCGCACCAGCTTCTGACGATGCGTAATTATATGGCGCAAATTGCCCCAAAAGTTACCTTTAGTGACACTTCTGTGAATCAATGGGCGGCAACTCCAGCCTATTCAGGCGCTCAGGTGGCCAAAAAACTCAGCGAAAGCGGCGAGATGTACATCAAACAAACCGCTTTGCGCTACCGCAATCCGCTGAATGTCCCAAACGAAAATGAGCTGCGCATTATGCAGCTTATCGAAGATAAAAAACTTACCGAACATTGGGAGCATGGGATTCATGAAGGGAAAGAAGCGATTCTCTACGCTTTGCCACTCAAAGTTGCCAAAGCGTGTCTGACATGTCATGGCGAACCGCATCGCGAAGTCCCAACGCCACTCTACAACCGTCTGGTGGCGGACTATGGCGAAGTTGCCTTTAACTTTAAAGAAGGCGACTACCGCGGGATTATTTCGGTTGCCGTGCCACTCGATATTGCGCAGAAATCGGTTGCGGGTCTGCATTCCTCACTTATGCTCACTGCGGTTATTGTGGTTGTTCTGTTTTTGATTTTTCTCGTACTCCTGCTGCACCTCTTCTTTGAGCGTGGCCTTATTCAGCCGATTGCTACGTATGCCCGCCTGTTAGGGAAATCGGAAAATGATTTAACCATCGAGCTTCCTTCCGCAAGCAACCGTGAAATCCAGACGATTGCCAGCGCTATCAACTTGTTCATTCACAACTTACGCACGCTGCTCGCCAATATTAAAGAACACTTTACCACTGTTGCCAACCGCAACCGTGAAATTGCGAATATGGCGGCAGATTTTTCGACCAGCTTTGATGCTCAGAGCGAACAGTTGCGCCACAGTGCCGACCAGACGCAGATGATTGGCAACGCCTCAAGCGAGGTGCTGGCGGCTATCCGTACCATTTCGGAAGGAACCGAAAAAAGTTGCCATATGACTCGTGCGGGCAAAGAAACACTCAGTGGTGCTGTGCGTTCCATGGTGCAGATTGAGTCGGAAGCCACGGAACTGCACGGGACGGTGAGCAACCTTTCCCGTTCATCGTCAGAGATTACGGCGATCCTTGGTTCGATCAATGATATTGCCGATCAAACCAATCTGCTGGCGCTCAACGCGGCTATCGAAGCGGCGCGCGCTGGGGAGTCCGGCAGAGGATTCGCCGTGGTAGCTGATGAGGTGCGTAAGCTCGCGGAGCGTACCCAAGGGGCCATTTCACAAATTGAATCTATCCTCGGTACGCTGCAACAGGAAACTGGCATTGCGAGCCGGAACATGGATGCGGCGCGTACCAATGTACATGATGGTGTCGAGCGGATTCGTCAGGTTGATCACCTCTTTGGTGAGATTTTGCAACAAATTGAGTCAATGGCTACCGCAAATTTGCAAGCCCAAAAGCTGATTGAAAATCAGGCGAGTGCGATTTCGACCGTTGCGGAAACGATTGCGACCATTACCAGTGGTGTCGAAGAGAGTGCGGAAATTATCCATGACCTTGTCGTTCATACCAACGCGGTTGAACAACAAGCGCAAGAGACTATGGCCTTGGTCGATGAGTTTCGCACGGAGCCATCATCCTTGCGCTTGCCGCAAGGGCGTTCGCGCTGAATGGAAAGGCATTTTTACTGATTGAGATGTTCTGAGCGGGGCGGGTAACCGCCCCATTTTTGTCTTCAATCACAAAAACTACACTCTTCTGACGTCAACTTAACATTTTTTTCACCAGACGTACCTATGCTCCAGCAGACAAATCCTCAAAGGAGACGCTATGCTGGCTCAAAAGGTATTAGATTCCCCCCGTCTTGCTCCGCTTTGCCGTGTTACGCGCACCGACAAATTTTTGGGAACGCTCCTCCACGCGAAAATCCGGCGGTTTATGGCGCACGTCCCTTTCTCTTTTGAAACCAGCAAATATTCAGTCAAAACAGCGGATAGTGGTGAAGAGTTAGAACGGGTGCTCCGCCTGCGTTATGATGTGTTTTACACCGAAGTGCAAAAAAGACAAAAAGCACTCCCGCTCGATATGGATCGTTTTGATACACAATGCGATCATTTGATGATTATTGACAAGCGCACGCACGAGTTGGCGGGAACGTATCGGATGAATGCTTCGCTCTTTAATTCCACATTTTATTCAAGTTCAGAGTTCGATATTCGTCCGATATTAGCGCTTCCTGGTAAGAAGTTAGAACTCGGTCGCGCCTGTGTCAGCCTGCAGCATCGCAACTCTTCTACGATAGCGTTGTTGTGGAAAGGGATTAACGAATACCTGAAACTGACCGAATCGCGTTATTTGTTTGGCTGCTCTAGTGTGCAAACAACCGCCGTTGATGACGCGGCGGCTTTGTATCTGCATCTTCTGGCCAAATACGGTTCAGAGAAGTCGTTGCGCACCAAAACACGCCGTGCCTACCGCATCAGTGGACTCGAAGGGTACGCCGATTTTGTCGAAGTGTTGCAGCCAGATTTTCCCCGTAGTGCCGAAAAAATCCTGCCACCACTCCTGAAGTTTTACCTGAAAGCCGGCGCGGTCGTGTGCGGCGGACCCGCGCTCGATCTTGATTTTGGCTGTGTCGACTTTTTAACCTTGCTCGATATGCAAGCGATCGACGAAAAGGTAAGCCAGAAATTTTCCAAATGAAGCATGTGTGGAAACAAGGTGTCGTGGCGCTGGCGATTGTAGGCTATGGCATCGCCGCCACGCTGGTTGGCATACTCCCTTTGGCACATCACAAACGGCAGTGGATGCAGGCACACCTGACCCATCACATCTGCCGCTTTGGGGTGTGGCTGCTGCATATCCGCATTCGTGGCGGACGGCTGGCGCGTACCCTGCGGGGCGAGCTGATTGTGGCGAACCACCTTTCGTATATTGACATCATCGTTATTGCGTCGCAGGTTCCAACGCTCTTTGTTACATCGCGCGAGGTTGAGCGTTCACCATTTATCGGCTGGATGGCCAAATGTGGTGGATCAGTGTTTGTCGATCGTCGCCGCAACACCAAACTCCACGAAGAACAATCACAGCTCGCGGCACTTTTGTCACAGGGCTACAACATCTGTCTGTTTCCCGAGGCGACCAGTTCGGACGGCTCAACCGTGCTCCCTTTTAAAGGGGCGTTGATTCAAGTGGCGCTTCAGGCTGGTATTGCCGTGTTGCCAGTCGTCTTGGCGTATACCGTCATCAATGAGGCAAGCGCTGACCGTGAAACGCTCGATAGCGTGTGCTATTACGGCGATATGACGTTTGGCGCACATTTGCAACGATTTTTACGCCTCCAATCGGTGGAGTGCACCCAACATATTCTGGAGCATGCGCCACCGTGCGGGACGCGCAAAGAATTTGCGGCGATGCTCTATCAAACTATTCGCGGTCAATACCACACCCTGACAACCGCGGAGTAAGGAACCGTATGCAAGGAACCATCGACCTGCACCTCCATTCGTCGGCCTCCCAGAGTTCGGCGGGATTTTTTTCTGGCAAACTGGGTATGCAAGAGAGTTATCAAGCGCCGCTGACACTCTACCACCGCCTCAAAGCGCGTGGCATGAGTTTGGTGACGCTGACCGATCACAATGCGATTGCCGGATGTCTGGAAATTGGACACTTGCCAGATGTCTTTGTGAGCGAAGAGATTACCGTCGCTTTCCCCGAAGATAATTGCCAGTTGCATGTCATTGCCCTCAACATCACCGAAGCGCATCACCGTGAAATTCAACCACTTCGGAAAAATATCTACGAATTGGTTGATTATCTGCAATATCAGCAGATCGAGCATATTCTGGCGCACCCGCTGTATGATATGAATGGAACGCTTGATCGTACGCATATCGAACGCTGTCTGCTACTGTTTGACAACTGGGAAATTCTGAACGGAACCCGCTCGCGCCTTTCCCGCAATTTAACGCTTCAGATTGTGCAGCGTACTACCGCCACCGACTTGGAGCGATACGCCAATCAGTACGGGTTTAATAAACGGCAGCGGGCAACGATTGCGATGACGGGCGGTTCGGATGATCATGGTGGCATCGATGTTGGGCAAACATTTACCCGTTTTGCTGGGGAAAGTTGCGATGATTTGTTGCAATCGCTCCGTTTAGCAACAACCGAACCCGCTGGTCAGCCTGGATCGGCGGAGCGCCTTAGTCACATGGTGATGGGGATTACCTACCAGTGGATGCAAGAGCGGGGTGCCGCCTATCCTTTGCTGGATGCTTTGTTTGGACAGGAGCAACGCCTTTCATGGCCGCAGCGGATTTTTGGAGGCGCACGCCTTGGAAAATTTATTCAACAGGTATGTGGGCGCGATTACGATTTAGCGAATGAACGCCATCAACTGATTCACTCATTTACCACGCAATTTTTCCCGTATTTAATCGGCGAACTGCGCCACCAAAAAAATGGCGATATGGAACAACTCGCAATGATCCTTGGGAAAATTGTCCTCAGTGCCGTCCCAACCGCTTTTTACCTCTCTACCTACTGGCAGCGGGCGATTGAAAAGCGGCGTTCGCGTCAAATATTTCAGGCGCTGACGGGTGGGGCGAAGCACCGCGAAGGCAAGGTTGCGTATTTCACCGATACTATTGATGATATTAACGGCGTTGCCCTTACCAGCCGCAAGCTGCTCGCGCTATGTCAACGCCATAAGTACAATATGACTTTCTTGACCTGCGGCACCACTTTGCTGCCAGAAACCCCGCACCGTTATCAATTTGCGGCGCTTTTTTCGTTTCCGCTCCCAGAATATCCCGAACTGACTCTCAACATCCCCCACTTTCTTGATCTCCTTGAATATGTTGACCAGGAAAATTTTGACGTGATTTATGCGGCAACTCCGGGCATTCTTGGCCTCTACGCCTTTGCCATCGCGTCGATTCTGAAAATCCCGTATGTCACCACCTTTCACACGGATTTTCCCGCCTATATTGGCCGCTATACAGGTGACCACCTGTGCGAACGGCTGCTTTGGAGCGCGTATGCCGTGCTTTGCAATCAAGCCGATCGCGTGCTCGCCCCTTCGGACACCTATGCCAAAGTGCTCCGTTCCAATGGGGTAAAACGGAAACGAATTCATGTTTTTCGACGTGGGGTGAATACCGAACTTTTTCACCCAGACAAACGGCAGAAAGATTTCTGGCAGCAGTTTGACGCTACCTATCAGGGCGAGCCCGTCATTCTCTATGTCGGCAGGGTGGCGCGGGAAAAAAATCTCGAAGTATGGTTGCAAACCCATGAGCTGTGGCAGCAAACGCAGCGCACGGCGAAGTTCGTTATCATTGGTGATGGGCCGCTGCTGAAGGAAATCAAGCAACGCTATCCCGCCGTTATCACGCCCGGCTATTTGCGGGGGGAAATGCTCGCGGCGGCGTATGCTTCGGCACAGGTATTTTTCTTTCCCAGCACTACGGAAACCTTTGGCAATGTGATCTTAGAAGCGCAAGCTTCTGGTTTGCCGGTCGTCGTTGCCGCCGAAGGCGCCTGTCAGGAGAACATGATGCATGGCGTGACCGGTACGGTGATCCGCGACCAAAATCCATTCTCTTATCGCAACGCGCTCCAAAACATTCTGAACCAGCCGGATGTCGCGCGCTCAATGGCACTTCAGGGGCGGAGTTTCGCCTGCTCGCGCAACGAAGAAAAGCTTTTAAAGGAAATGATTACGCTGTTCTCGCTCGGCAGGATAGCGACGCAAGAGTAGGTATGTCGCTCCCAAACGCCGATACGTCCTCACATAATCGTGTGGCGCACCTTCGCCGAGACCCACTCGCTAACAAGTACGGTGGCAAAGATGGCGATGAAAACCATAGCAACTTGTGACCACGCCAGCACATTGACCGATGCCATCAGCTGTAACCCAATTCCGCCAGCACCTACCAATCCGAGCACCGTCGATTCGCGGATGTTGATATCCCAACGGTAGACTGATATTCCGGCAAACGCTGGGAGAACTTGCGGCACAATTGCATAGGCCATTATCTGCAATTGGTTCGCGCCGGTGGCGCTGATGGCTTCGACTTGGGCGGTATCAATTTCTTCGATAGCTTCGTACAGAAGTTTGCCGATAAACCCAATGGAGCGCAGGGCAATAGCGATGATTCCGGCCAGCACTCCGGGGCCGAGGATCGTGACGAGAAGCAACGCCCAGATGAGCGAGTTGATGGAGCGCGACGACACAATCACGCCAAGTGCCAGCGTGCGAATAGCCGTGTGGGGCGTGGTATTGCGCGCCGCCAGAAAAGCAGTCGGCACGGCGACAATGGTTCCCAGTACTGTGCCAAGTGTTGCGATGTTGATGGTATCCCAGAGCGGTTGCCAGAGCTTTTCCATATACGACCAACGCGGCGGTACCATGCGCGAAAGTAAGTCGGCTCCCTGCGTGTGTGCATCGAGGGCAAACTCCCAGATCGTGTTGTCGGAAATAAACTGCCAGCTCCAGCCAAAAAGCAGCACACCCAATAACCAGCAGAGCCAGTTGGTCAATTGTTGCCGTCGGTTGCGATACTGCCAGACTTTTTGCGTGGGGACGACACTGATTCCTTTCATTGCAACCTCTGGCGCACGTAACCGGAGAAGTATTCCGTCATGAGTACAATGCCAATGATAATAATCAGAATCGCCGCTGCGGTGTCGTACTCGTAACGGTCGAATGCGGTAGTGAGCGTCGCGCCGATCCCGCCAGCACCCACAATGCCGATAATGGCCGACTCGCGGAAATTGATATCCAAACGGTACACCGACAGGCCGATCAGGCGCGGCATGACTTGCGGTGCAATGCTGGAGATAATCATTTGCGGCCAGCTCGCACCAGTGGCGCGGATCGCTTCGACCTGCGCATGGTCGACGTCTTCAATATCTTCGGCCATCAGTTTCGCCATAAAGCCGATGGTGGCAAAGGCCAGGGTAATCATTCCCGCCAGTGGTCCAAAACCGAACATAGCGACAAATAGAATGGCGATAATGATTTCCTGAAAAGTACGCGAAACAGTAATGATGCCACGGCAGAAAAGGTAGATTGGCAGCGGGGCGATGTTGCGGGCGGCTCCGAGTGCGATAGGAATAGAAAGCGCGACACCGATCACGGTTGAGGTGAAGGTCATGGTCAGACTTTCGACAATTCCGGCAACAATGTCGTCCGAACGGCTGGTAAAGTTGGGTTGACCAAAAGAGAGAACGGGGGTATGAATAGTAAGTGCTTATAAGTGCGAAAGGTGAGATCAACGATGCTTTACGAATGCTTCACATGAGCAGTACGATTCCAAAAAAAACGCCCAGCATCAAATGAATTTTGACACTGGGCGTTTTGCGTGAGCGCTTGGTTTTTGGCGGGTGGCTATTTTAATGATTCGTCTACTACCATTTCCCGAACAGTTTGCTTCACCAAATGCTTGTACCAAAAATGATAGGTAAACGTGCTTGCTCCATACACGAGCACCGCAACAGTAACGATAGTGGCTGCCGCTGCTGCTACAACCATTAAAATATCCCGCGCCGTGATCCGAACAATGCCAATAATCATCACGCCTCCCTTACAGACAACTCTGCGTTGCCCATTGGTAGTGCGAGATCATCAGGCATAGGCCATGATGCTGGCCAGCGATACGCCGTCACCCGATCCAGCGTGAACACGCGAACATTAACCTCATCAGATTGATTCCCGCCGAGGATCAATAGATTCCCGGATGGGGTATTACCGACACAAAATCCAACGTGCCCGCCACCAGAGCGAGTGAAAACAACGACACATCCGTATATAGGCCAAGGTATCGCCACTCCCCATTTTTCATACGACCGCGCGGACTCAAATCGACTCGACACAATACCCGCGCGCTCCAGCATAGCTCCCACAAACGCCGCACACCACGGCGTCTCATCGTCTTTAATTCCACCCCTTTTAATATCACGCCACATCTGCAGGATCTCCGGCGCATGCTGCGCGCCCTTAATTTCCCGCAAACCGATCAACGCCTGAGCGTTCTGAATCCATGGCAACATAACGCACCCCCATTTACGACCAATCATTTTTATCCCACACAGCAACCCGCTGTGACTTATCTCCATACGCCCAAATCACAGGCAATTGAACGCCGACCTGATCGACCAGATTAAGCAGCAACCGACTAAACTCGTCCTTGACTCGATTGGGCGGCAATGAAGGCCTCCAGCCAACATCACACGCCAACTCACCTGGGAGCGGGATCAATCCATCATCAACAACACCAGCAGGCCATAGATTGTGCATCTCAATAGCCGCCGCCTGCTGATCAGCAAGAGCGATCACCTCAGCCAGCCGATTCGACATCTCCCCCAGCCCGAACGCCCGCTCGATCACACACTGCACCCCATTTAACACCGCTTGCAATGAATCATAGATCTCAGGCAGATACTTCAGCGGACGAATAATATCGCCCATGTACGCCTCGTGCGCATCGTGCAAGAGCGCAAACAGCAGATCGACAGGCCGAGCATTTTCCAGCGAACGCCGCACAAACTCCATCACCCACAACGAATGCTGAGCAATCGAATACGTGCCTTTAGGGGAATGCCCCAAATAACGCGGCTGCACACACAGACCCCACACAATATCGTACCAATGAATCAACTCGACACGCGGATTAGCCAAATCAATCCGCAAACCAGACACCGTCAAAAACACCGGCGCCGACGCATTCCCTTCATTATATATATAGTGACGACAACAACTCCCGAACCCATCATGGAGCGGCCCCGAATCCCACTGCCCACAAAACTCACACACCCCCGGCACACGATCAACCACATCCATCACGACACCTCCACATCGACACTTGCAGACCCACCAGAACGCATACACTTCCGCCAATCCTTCGACCCAGTAAAAATCACCGTACACATCTCGCTCAGGCGACTACATAAACGCAACCCCAAATGAGCCTCCAAACCCTTATCTAACGCCATATTACTCGTGATCCACGTCCGCAAATGATTATTATACCGATGATTGATAATCCGATAGAGCGTCTCGCGCGCAAAATCAGACGGCTTTTCCGCCCCCAAATCATCCAGAATCAACAAAGGAATAGACGTAATCCGCTGAATTCGCCGCTCCATCGTACTATCGCGAATCCCCTCGCGAATCTCCGCCAACATATCCGGCACCACCACAAACATCGCACGCCGCTCATCAACCCGATTATTCTCCAACTCACGCCGCAACAACCCCGCCACAATATGCGTCTTCCCCGTGCCCGGCAGACCATATAACAACAACGACCCCTCGCAATACACCACCACCTTACGCAGTGGCCCATTATGATCAATCAAATCCGCCAGCCGCTTTTTGACATAATAAAGCGGCACCCCACACATCCCCAGCAACTCCTCGACCCCCGGCGGAGGCGGCTCCACGCACCGACAATACTCATTCGGCAACCACCCACCCTGAAACGGCCTCCACCCCATATCCACACCACACGCCGGACACGGCACCGGAGCAACAGGCCGCTTATCAATATCCAAAATCCCCGCCAGCAGCCCCGACACCGCCCTCATGCACTCCCCTTGCGCTCATCCTCCACCACGCGCGCGATAAACATATCGCAAATACTATCGCGTGCCACCCGATACCCCGAGTGCTGATCACAACGCAAATTCACCTTGCCGCGAAAAGATTTCTGATTAAACGACCATTTACACACCACGCACGAACGATCAGACCCCTTTTCCGTGTAACGATACCCAGTCATAACCGCACCCTCCTTTGACCATAAAACCGCCGCCAGCGACAATAAAACACCACCTCGCACACCACCCAAACCACCAACGCCCCCAGCGTAAAACCAGCCAGAAACCACATCACCCCACCTCCGACGCGCTCGGCGCATCAAATAGCGACGGCTGCTTTGCTAGTAGCGCCACCCGCACATCGTTAATCCGCTTGCGCACCTGCCGCGTTGAAATCCCGTACAACCGCGACAACTCCGAATAATTCCGCCCATTAAACCGCTTGAACATCTCCAGATCGCGCTTATGCAACTCAAAACGGACACCCTTCGGTAAATAAAACTGCTCACCCGACCAATCCATCCGCAACAACTCCGCAAACTTGTACCCCAAATCATCCGCCAACTCCGGCGCCAACCCCTCGCTCACCAGCAACTGTGCCGCCTTATCCGCCAAATCACGAAACAACTCAGGGTAAAAATCCTTCTCCACATCATTCATAACCGCACCTCGCACGCCGATAAAATAGCCGCACTATCAATCAAATCCTGATTAAAAACAGACTTACGCCCTAGCGCGAACATACACAGCGCCCACAGTTCCAGATATGGCACAAACGTATTACGCTCCCGCGCATCCGCCTGCCGTGCCCGCGCCATCAGTACCAATTCTTGCCGCGCATTCGAGCGGGATACCTCATCCAGTAATTCATCTGTGATCGCAGGCAAAAACCGCATCGCCCACTTCTTGAGCGACTCAATCAACCGATCCCGCATCCAACCGTTCGTCCATTGCAACGCATCCACGCGGCAAATCCGCTTCACATACGCCGCTAACGCCGCTTCCGATGCATCCTTCACCACCCCAATCTCGTGCAGGAACAACCAGAGCGCTCTGATTTTGCGAGACTCATCGCGCACATCCAGCGGACGCGAGCGCTTCTGCTTTTTGACAGGCGACCCATCCGCCTTACGAGCATGACGAATCTTGAACCCATGCGCTCGCAAATGCTTGAGCACCCGTTCGAGCGCAAATAAATTCAAATCAGCCGCCGACTCAGCCCCGCCAGCTTCCAACAGTATCCCGCGATACACATCGTCAGACAGCCCCATATCGCGCTTCGCCACATGAATCACCCGAATCAACTTCTTGCGCTGCGTCGCCAAATCCAACGCCATGACTACACCGCCGCAACATCGAGCGGAATCGCAACGTATTGATCCGAATCCCCCACCCGCTCATAAAACCGGATATATGATTTTGACCCAACTACCGTGAGTGACTCACCAATCGCCACCATCGCCCGCTGCCAGCGCTCGTCTTTGATATCAATCCGACGGAGCGACAACACTCGACCAGTATTGATTTTACCTTCTTTGTCCGTCTGGAACGCTGCCGAAATCAGCGCTTTGATCTCGTCGCGACTCCCCTGCGACCATTCCTCCACGCACTCACCGATCAGCGCCTGTGCAGCCTGCAGCCGCTCGTCAAACACCAGATGATCCGCCACCGCCAATTGCACCTTCAGTGACCCATCAAAAGAATAGAGCGTAATATTCCCCTTTTTCCCGCCGAGACTTACGCCAAATTCCCCCGCCGACAAATCAACAAACGCGCCAACCTCCGCAAACACATCCGCGCGGAACCGCTTGAGATCGTCACGCATCGCCCGTGCTTTTCTCACCAGATCATGCACCAGCACATCGCGCGCCTGGTCAATCGGCTTCACCATCGACATCGGCACCAACCGCCCTTTACCATCCTTCATATAATCAATAGCACGCATATCTTCCATTATCACACCGCCTGAGTAATATCGTTTTCGTCACCATCAACACCATCAGCAGCCGCACGCCGCCCCAAAACCGAACGCAGCGCAACATCACCCGACTTCGCCGCAGGCCGCTTCCGTTCCGCCGCTCTACCAGAACGCGGCAAAACCTCCTGCTCACGCCCCGCTAACACCGCCACATCCTCCAAACTCACCCCCTCGCGCCCATCCGCCAGCGCCAGATTTAAGAGCGCCACCGCCCGCTCCTGCAACTCTAAAAAGTTCCGTGCCGCCGACAACGCCGCCACCCGCATTGCCACTTCATCCGTAAAATGATTCGGCAACACCGCGCACAAATACCCCGCCGCCTCCTCCTGCGACAGCCCATTCATCCGCACCACATCCGTGCGCAACCGCACCTCGGAAACACCAGCACGACTCATCGGATCGCTTTGCCCCACCAGCACCACCGAAAACAACTCGCTATTGCCCATCCACTGAATCTCCCGTAACGTTTTAAGACTGCGCAACGTCGAACTATGCATCCGGTGCGCTTCTTCAATCACCAGCACAATCTTGCGCTTACGGCTTACCTCCCCCACAATCCTCCGTACCTGCCGACTACGCGCTTCGCCACCACGCTTTGGCGACTCACCATCCGGCGCTAAATCAAGCACCAAAGCACACTCAATATCGCCAATCGTAATCCGCTCCTTCTGACCACGCGTCACATGCACCTGATGCACCCCCAGCTTTGAAAGCGCCGCCGTGATCGCCTTGGACTTCCCAATCCCACGCTCACCGCAAATACACACCATCGCCTGAGACTCCACCGCCATCGTCAAAATCCGCATCACCCGCAAACCATCAGCCGTCGCAAACACCGCATCCTTGAACGGATCGCGCTTATACCCAAGATTGACAAACAACTCTAAACGCGTCATACTCTGCATATAGATACCCTCTAGTTCTTGTTTTGGTAACACAGCACCCTGCCTCTGGGAATCCCTCCCCAGAGGCACTTTTTATAGCGCCTCGCGCACCCGTTCGTGTTCAATATCCGCCGCCAACTCCGCCACAAACCGGCGTGAACAACCCGCCTCTTCAATCAATCGCGCCACCTCAGCCCGCGACGCACCCGTTAAAATCAAACCCGACATCGCCTGCAAATCCCGTAACGCCGCCGCCACATCCGGATACACATCCACATTCAGCGGATTTTCCAAAGCACGAACCTCCTTCGTCCGCGTCGGCAGCCGCTTTAACTTCGCGTCAACCGCCACCGCCTGCGTATATAAAGAATTGTGCATCCCATCAAGTTGCACCGCTTCCTTCGCCGCCTTCTGGTACGGCGAATGCGGCGCCGCCGTAAACTCGCCAATCTTGTTCGGACGGAAATCCTCCACCTCGTACTTCTGGCCAGTAACACAATCCACCACCACCATCGCCTGCTCAAACACCCCTTGGTACACAAATACCCAGGCATCATGCAGCCCCTTCACCTCGTACAGCACCCCTTCCAGCGAAAGCACCCCCGCCTGATCCACCTTACGCTTCCAACGCCGCACCACCGTGCGGATCGCATCCTCCGGCAACTCCACCGCGCCGCCGTAGCGGCTGATCTCGCGCCACGCATCCATGCGACTCGCCCCCCGCTCGAAGCGATGCTCACGCCCATTTAGCTCCTGCTGATAAATAAAAAACTGCCGATTCAATTCCGAAAGGGTGATTTCAAACGACTTCCAATTACTCTCCACAAAAAACGGCAACTCAAACCGCTGCCACTGCGTCCGCCACGGGCGCTCAATTTTGCCGTGAGCCTCCTTAGACAGCGGCACCGACGGGTCAATCTCCACCCCCAGGCGGCCAAAAAAATCCACCGCCCCCTCGCTCGACATCATCGGCCCCTTATCCCCCTTGATCTTTTCTGGCAGCCCAAAAAACTCCTTGCATTCATTACGGCTCCATGCCCACGCCAGAAAATCCAGATTGTCCCCCGCGCTCTCGCCACACGCCGCCACATACCGTGCCACATGCACCCCGCTATGATCATCCGTCAACCCGTAGACCCAAGGCCGCAGCCCATCCACCGGAATCGGCTTATTCTTGTAATCCTTTGTGCCACGGTGCAACTTCAACACGTATTCCCCATCCGGCAAACGCTTCGCGATATAGAAACAACTCGACGTCGACGCATCCACATGGTGCAACTCGTTTGGCCGCTCCGCTTGGAACCGGCACACCCGCCGCCGCTGCCGCAGATCCCCCGTCTCCCGAATCACCCGATCAAACGTTGACGGATGCACCTCGCCAAACCGCGGCTCCAACGACCCATTTTCCACCGCTAAGCGCAGCGCCTGCTCCGTTGTCAGCCGCCCCCGATGCTCCGGCGGACGACACTTAATCGCCGCCACCACCCGCGCAGCATCCTCAATCCCCTCAATCTTGCGCGAACTTTCATGCGTGCGCTGCCGTGGCAGAGCGCGGTATAACGCCGCCACCGAAACCCCCAGACGCTCAGCCCACTGCTGTACCACCCGCGTACGCATCCCCGCACCAGCCGCGCGCCAGTCCGCTTGCATCATCGCTAACATAGCCGGATCAATCGCACGTGCCATCGCCTCACACCTCATCAAATAAATTGACCCGCTCTTCCCACATCCGCCGCACATCACGCACCACCAGCTCCGCCGTCGCAATATGCCCCTCGATCCGCCCCATCAACACCGGATCATCCAGCACCCGCTCGTCCACCATCAGCTTCCCCGCCTTCGCCGCCAGCGAAGCACAACACTCCTGCAACGACCGAAACATCTCCACCGCAAACGAATAATCCTTCGCCTGCTCGTCCGGGTCATACGGCTTCAGGCGCTTCACCTCGTTAATCAGCGCCTTCACCTCCCCTTGTAGCCCCTTCGTCTCCTCCTTCACCGCCGCATCCACACTCTTTTGCAAACGCGCTAACTGCTCCGCCTGATTACGGTTCTGCTCCAAAATACGCTCAATCCCCGCCCGTAAATCATCCGCATGATCTGAATCCAGCGGAATCTGCTCGTCGCCAATCATCACCACCTCGTCCTGCACCTGCACCTCGCCCGCTGCCGAGAGTTGGCGGAGCTTTTTGAGATCGCGGTAGCCGACTTGAAAACCGCCAACGTTGGCGAGAAATTGTTCGCCGAATGTTGCGAGGTTAAGCAGATCTTCGTCCACCTTTTGGCGTGACAATCCTATGTGATTACAAAACTTATCCCACGTTCCTATGCTTGGGAGATCGCGGTAAAGCTTGGTTTCTTTGACTTGCTTGAGCCACATCAAACCGCCAACGTTGGCGAAATCGGCGATCATCTTGACCCCTTGAATGCGGCCAATCATCTCGTGGCACTCCGCAATCTTCTGCTCCCGCTCCACCTGCTCCTCACGCTGCCGCAGCCGTGCATCGTGCTCCGCCTCCAGCTCCGCCGTATGCATCGCCACCTGACGCTCGTGGAAATTCGCCGACTCCACCACCTGCTCCCGCTCCACCTCTACCGAATCTATTGCCGCTTCCGGCTTTCTACGCTGTGCCATTACGCCACCCTTTCTTGCTGTTTTATTTGCCGTAGCCGATTGATAATCACCGCACACTCAAACCCCCGATAGCGCAGCGCGCGCAGTTGCCGCAACGCCGCCGCCAGCGTGGCGGCGTTGGCTGTATATACCTGAGCCAAAAACTCGCCCAACGTCCCATCGGCTGAAACCAGCACCGCTACCTGCTCTTCATTCACCTGCATATCACCCTCCCAGTGTCGCAATCTCGCCATCAAGCGTGTGCCGCTTGTGCTTCAGTGCCTGTACATACGCCGCATACAGCGCGCTAATCCGGTTGCCCGGCTCGTACAGCGCCCCACTCATCCGCACCCACTTGCGCTCCAAAAGCACACTCAGGTGACTCATCACCGTCCCGTGCGGCAGCTCTAAACCACGGGCAATCTCTGCCGCACTCACCGCCGTACTTTGCTGGTGTAAAAACTCCATGATGTCGATCAGCTTGTAGCTGCTCATCACCGGCGTGTAGGTTTTTTGTGCCATCCTTTCCTCCCGCCTTACACAAACAACCGAGGCAACTCGTCAATCAGCACCCCATGCTCATTGTCAATAAACCCCGCCGCCCGCAACCGCTGCTTATGCCGCTTGATCGTTGAACGATCACGGCCTAACAACTTACAAACCTCACGCGTCGTTAGCCCCATAGTGTGGTAGCGCGTAATCCGCTTCAGGTGCTCCGGCAATAACCCCACCGCCAACTGCGCCGCCTCTGCTATACCCTCGGCCTTGCCCCGCAAGTAGCCCTCTTCAATAAAATCCGACGCCTCCAACCGTGCCATCGCCTCACCCGCATAACACCCCGTGCGGCGAATCTCCGGCAACACCTCGCTCGTCACCCACTTACGAAAACGCTTCGCCGCGTCCGTGCGACTCGCCAAAATCAACGCATACATACCAAACTCACTGACGTAGTTTGATTGGCGGACGCGACCCATGCCGTCGATTGCGTCGCGTTTCGTGACGCAATCCCCGTCAACGTGCTTCGCCAGCGCTTCGCGCGGGTTCACATACTCCAACACCCCACATAAATCATTGGCGTTAAACCACGGCATTGCGCCGTCCATCTCTACCCGTACCGAATGATTGCCAAACCAAAAAAGCTCCGTCGTCGCCATGCTCGTCACTACCTGCTCTTCCATGTCGTCCTCCTTAAAATGAATCGCTGTAAATGCCAGGGATCAGCTCGACACCAATCTCCGTACTCAAATCGCGCATGATCTTGGTCGATTTTCGACCCCATGGCAGTTCGCTCCGCCCTGCCCAGCGGCGGACAATCTGCTGCACCGTGTTGTACGAGTACCCGTATTTCTTTGAAAATTGATGCAGGTTCGTCCCCTGCTCCATCAGCCGTGCCCGCACTTGTCTTTGCGTCATCACCAGCGCACCTCCTATTTTTCCTATTGACACACAAAGCGAAACCGCTACCGTGTATTCATGTCGTGTATATTATTTACACAGTACGGGTAAGTCAAGAGGTAAATTACACAATATGAATAAAAATGCTGCTGAAACTATTATCGACCGAATTAAGCATGCGCTGCGCGTAAACACTGACACAGAGCTATGCAATGAGACTGGCGTTAATCGACAGACGCTTAGCAATTGGAAATCGCGGGATCACGTACCTTACCCACTTTGTGTACAGATAGCAGATAGTCATGACATTTCACTCGACTGGCTCCTTACCGGCGCGGGGCCGATGGAGCGGTGGAGTGGATTAGGCTCTATAATGGGCAAGAGCGGATTAGGGAAAACAATGTCCGGTATTGTTATTGGTAGAACAATGACCGAGAGGGAATACGAATCGGCCTCCGATCACACCCCAAAAACTGGTATTGGCCAATCGCGCCTATTACTGACATTGCTAGATGAACTCGACAGCGACGACCAGCTCCTTGCTGTTGAATTGATAGAGTTTATGGTGCGCACTAAAAAGCACACCAAAGCGTTGGAACAACGAGTCAAAGCCTTGGAAGAACGCATTACACAATAGCCGAACTGTTCGGCATAATTAAAGAAACAAGGAGCGAGCTATGTCAGCAATGCTTGAGATGATTCTCCACACCGTGACGGGCCAACGATTTGTGGTCGCAAAACAGTTACCAGAGTCGGAGCACCCGATACCGGGCTACCGACTGGTGGATGTTGCCGTGCAGAAAGGTGTGACAAAGAATCGCTTTGTGAGCGCATTAGTTACAGCATTAGGTGGAAAGCCAAAGCGCGCAGCTGAGGAGAATGTACGTCAGTTGCGCCAGCTAATTGCAGCTGTTGGCGAAAAAGGTGAAAGCGTTGTGTTTATTGTCCATGACGCGCAGCTGCTGTCACCTGATACGATTTGGACATTAAAGCCCTTAAGTGAAATGCTGATGTATCGTAGTGAAAATACTAAAGGTGGCATCGGTTTTGTCTTGTTAGGCGACGTAAAATATCTGCACGAGACGATCTCTGAAATTCCTGACATTAAATTGCGAACTGACTTTCTACGGGGATGAAGGGGGCAGGGTAAAGGGGATTAGATGACCAAAATAACAAGGGGGGAAGTATGTCACTAACATGCACACGCACACTGTTCTATCGTCGGGCTGTTTGGAGTAGATCGCAGTCCAATGATCTCGAACGAATCATCACGGACGCACATCAAAAGCTATCAAACACTGAAAACAGAACATTTCCGCATCGGCTCGGAAAGATCCAAGGGCTGAAGTATTTTTTAGCAGAGAATGGCGGCATCTTTTTGCATATCGGCCTCTACAGGCCTAACCAGCCAACGTCTATTATTCCGCAGCCGTCACCGCAAAGCCCAGCAACTGACCTGAGTGTATGTCCTCCGCCCGACGGACACGACTACCTGAGCGGGGATATTTTTGTGTTGATTAAAAATAACCACGTCATACTGTGTCCGAGCGGAGTGCACGAATCTATTGCAACATCGTACCTGTCTTCTGTTCTGCTGAGTGTAGATCAGCACGAGCTTGCCGAGAGTTACACGGTTGATCCTATTGTAAATACAGATAATCTTAGGATATTGAATCGCGAAGGGGTAAAAGAGATCGAACTCAGCGGAGCACTGTATTCCGCCAGTGTTGAGCATATAGAAAGGACAACTGTCCAAAGGAAGTTATTCGGTTCCCTTGCGCAAGAGATTCGGGGAATGTTTGCGTCTGATGTTACGCCAAATGGGATTGAAAACCTGAATGTACGTGTTACTATCTCTTTTGACTCACGGAAAAAAGAGAGCAAGTTGACGGCAGCGAGTCGGGTGGCAGACATTGCAAAAAAGATCGTAGCGGACGAACCCGAAGATGATGGCTTTAAAATTGTCACAGGAAAGGGCAATCACCTGAGTGCTCGCCAGATGCGCGTTAGTGAAAAGGTTCAGTTGCGGTTAGAGGGGAACACGGTGGTATATAATGACGTCATGAACGCAGTACTGGCGTACATGACAACACTGCAAAGGGATGGGACGCTATCACAATGAAACAGCAATTAGACTGGAAAAAAATCACTTTCACGGCGGTTTCTTTTGCATTGGCCATCGCAGCTTCGTACTACGGGCAACCGCTGATTCATGAGAATAGCAACGCCATGAATGTTATTGTGACCGTTTTTTCCGTCCTTGCTGGTTTCTTGGTGGCAATCATTGCCTTACTTGGCGACCCCGCCCTCTTGCCGCCTGGCACATGGAGAATAGCGGAGGCTCACCGTAAAACACTTTCTAACCGCCTTGCTCGGCATAAGTGGATGTTCGTTCTGTACCTTATAACCCTTGCTTGTATATTTATTGCACTACTTATTCCTGCAACGCATTACGCTATACGGATTTGGGTAGAGCGCGTGTTTTTATTTTTTGCCGTCTTCGCTTTTATCTTATCCTTGCGGCTTCCAGGTTCGCTCATGCGAATCCAGCGCGAGCGCATAGATGCCGTTATTGAACATCGCAGACAGGCGGAGGGTATTAGCCCAGATGCTGATGTCAAATAGCAATATGCTGCAATAGCAAACCAAGCACACCCCCGCCCCTCACGGACGCGGGGGTTTTTTATTTCCCCCTCTTGTTACGAGTATATTACCTACAACGGCTCCCAGAGCCGTTTTTTTGTTGGTGTTCAAAAGACTATTTAGCCATCTCCCCTTATGATCGCCACCAGTTGCTCTCGTAGTAACGCGCTCGCGGGTCACACGTGAGCAGCAACATGGAGGCAATCATGGAACATTTCACATCCATCGCCCTGTGCACGAAGGCCCGTCTAGCGTCTTTCACGTTGTTACTTTTCACATTTGCTAACCCGTAACCGACCAAGGAGTACACATGCCACAGAACCAAGCGACCGCAGGGAAACGTTTTTGGCTGAGTAAGACGTTCTGGATCAACCTGCTGGCTATCATTGCGCTGGTGGTGCAGAGCTACACCGGCTTTGTCATTAGCCTGGAAGCACAAACGTCCATCCTGGCTGCACTCAACGTAGCGCTGCGCCTGATGACGAAAGAGCCCATCAATTGGGACGTGTCCCATGACAAGGCGCAGTAGCCATGTGGGAAGCGCTGGCGGCACTGCTGGCGGTGGTGGGCATGCTGGTGCGCCAGTATCTGGCACACCGCAATGCTCCGCCGGAGGCGACCTATGATCGCCACACCTTTGCAGAAGATCTTGCTCGCCGCGACGGCCATGGCCTTTCTGCTCATTTTGAGCAGTTGCGCCGCCCGCCCATCCCCGGTGGTGGTAATCCCCGCCGACCGGATGATCACGCCGCTGGCGAGCGGCAATTATGAAGTGACTCCGGCATGGCTACTGGAGCGCTACGACTACGAACGCTGGCTCACTGACGAGCTGGCCGATTGCAAAAGGGGGAAATAGGCATGTTGGAGGGAATTCCGCTGGCGTTCGTGTCGCTGACGGTCAGTACGCTGGGCTTGCCCGGCATGGCGGTGGTGTTCTGGTATGTCGATCAGCGCCGCACGGAGCGGATGCTAGCTGAGCACAAGGCGCAGCTTGATAACGTCCTCAAGGTCTACCGCGCAGATATGGATCGGGTGACACGCTACTACGAAGACAACGTCTCGCTCGTCAAGGGGTACGAGCGACTGGCAGAAGATCTATCGGGGGTGATCACCCTCTCTACACGGACACTGGAAGCCATGGTGCAGAAGATAGAACACAATCAGTGGTGCCCGGCTGCCCGGGAAGGAGTGGGGAAACGATGAGTATAGAACGTGCCGCTATGCGCGGCAGATTGGCAGAAGCCAAGGATCGTCAGCAGCGCTTAATGTTGCGAATAGAAGGGCATTGCGGCGCTATCCGCAGTGGGCTCAATACCGCGCTGACTCCGGTGGCAGATCTGGAGATCCCCAGACTCGCCACATTCATGGACGATCTGGTGCAGCACTGGGGCGAGTTACAGGCCGTGCGCGGCGAGATTGCCAGACTGGAAAAGGAGCTGTTCTGATGGCGGAAAAAGGGGCAAAGGGGAAGCTCTACGACGTCGCTTTCCGTATGTACACCGCCGACGGCAAAAGCCTAACAGAGATTGCCGATGCGCTGGGGGTTTCGCGCCAGAGCGTGGCGGCGTGGAAGGCGGAAACCAGACGCGGCAGCGAAGAGCACGACGACTGGGATCGGGCGCGGCAGCAAAAGCGCACTAATGTGCAGCGGCTGCGCGACCTGTTTGAACGCGAACTCACAGCACTGGAAACCAGCCAAGCGGGCAGCCTGAGTGCGGGGAGCCTCGATGCCATTACCAAGCTCGGCACACTGGTGCAGCGTTGGGAGCAGGCGGGAGCCGCTCCTGCCTACGACCGTCCCCGGGTCTTTCTGGAAAACCTGCAATTTATTATCGGCTGGTTGCGCGAGCACGATCCCGCGGGACTGGCAGTACTGGCGGAGAGTTTTGATCCACTGACAACGGCATTTAAGGAGCAAGGACATGGCAGCAGTAATGCGTAAACGCCCCCGCATGAGCGAGGGGCAGTATGACAAACAGGTTGCCGAACTGCGCGGGTTCATCAAAGAGAGCGTCAGCCCCTTTGAGTGCGACACCCCCGCTAAGAAGCGGGAGCGCATTGCCAGCGCGCGTCACGACAAGTTGTTTTTCATGCAGACCTATCTGCCGCACTACTTCACCACAGAGTTTGGCGACTTCCATCACGAGTGGGCAGAAATAGCCGAATTGCGCGACCAGTTTGCCGTCGTTGGGGCTCCCCGCGAACACGCCAAGTCGACGTTCTTTACCTTTGGCGATCCGCTCCACGCCATCTGTTATGGGCTGTGCCGCTTTGCCATGCTCATCAGCGACACGCACGAACAGGCGCAAGGGTTCACCGTCGCGCTCAAGTTGGAGCTAGAAGAAAACGTCCGCCTGCGCCACGACTTTGGCGACCTTACTACGAAGCACTGGAGCGACGACGACTTTAAAACATCCAATGGGATCTGGGTGCTGGCACGGGGACGGCGCGACAAGGTGCGCGGTCTCAAGAACGGCCCACACCGCCCCGACTACGTCCGTTTCGACGACATGGAAAACGATGACAACGTAGAAAACCCGCGCCTCGTAAAAAAGCTGATTAGCTGGATTCGCGGCTCAGTGCTGGGATCGCTGGGCAAGGGGTATCGCGCATTACTAGTAGGGAACCTCTTTCACCCTCGCAGTGCTATTTCACAAATGATTGCCCTGACAGACGAAGAGACGAACGAGCCGCTGTACTTCTCTAAAGTGTACGACGCCATTCAAGACGAAGGCACCCCGCAGGAGCGGCCACTTTGGCCTGCTAACTGGCCGATGGAACGGCTCATGAAGAAGAAGCGCGACATGGGCACCTTCGACTTTAACCGCGAAATGCGCAACCGCGTGGCGGTGGCCGACAGTCCGTTCCCCGAAGAACAGGCACAGTATTACGAGCGTGCCCGCATCATCCGCTCGCCGCTCATTGTGGCAACGGCGGTCGACCCGTCGGCACGAGCAGGGGAAAACAACGACTACCGCGCGGTAGTGACGTGGGGGCTCGACCCAGAACAGATGGCGTTCTACTGCCTCCATGCATGGCTCAAGAAAAAAAGCATCAGCGAAATGTTCGCTGCCGCCTACGCGCAGCAGGAAACCTACGGCAGCGCTGTGGCGTATATCGAAGAAAACATGCTCAAGGATTTCCTGCACGAAGCGATGCAGACCTTCGCCAAAAGCGTCGGGCGCTACTTGCCTTGGCAGGCGGTGCACCATAACACCAACAAAGAGGGGCGGATTGTAGGGACGTGTTCGTACCTGTGGGAGTACGGCAAGCTGCGCTTTGAGCGTGGGCATAGCGACCAAGACAAACTGCGCGAGCAGTTTATTTACCTGCTCACGCCGTCGGTGAATGACGACGGCCCTGATGCTTCGCAAATGGCCATCGCAGGATTACAGACCCATCAGGGGAACGGTTCGGATGGCATCCATTCTGCCGTGCCACGGCAGGCACGCACCATGCTACGGGGGTTTTATGAGTAAGGGTCTCTGGATCACACCGCACGAATTTATAGAATTTCGCGAAAGCTCTGAGCGCCAAGCGCTGGGGCAGGAGATAGCCAGCCGCAGCACGGCGTGGGACTTTAGTGCCTTTATTGGCCTACTACCCGACCCTGACCCGGTACTGCTGGCGCGGGGCGATAGTCCTCGCGTGCTGGAAGGGTTGATGGCCGATGCCCACGTCACCAGCGTGGTGCAGACCAGAAAGCTGGGGACACTGCGCCGCGACTTTCGCTGGCGTGCGGGGAGTCTGCATAACGAAGAGCCCTCCCCCGCTGCCGAAAAACTGCGCCGCGATCTGGTGGAAGACCTTGAGCGGATCGACCTGTACCACCTTGTCAGCGAGATCCTTGACGCCCCGTACTACGGCTACACCCCGATTGAAATTCTGTGGCGTGCCGCAGGGGGGCGGATGCGCATTGATAATCTGGTGGCAAAACCACGCCGCTGGTTTGGCTTTGACGATACTGGCGCGCCGCGCTTTATCAGCGCAAACGACCCAACAGGTGAGTTGTTGCCGTTTGGCAAGTTCGTGTTTGCGCGCCACTTTCCCACGTATGACAACCCCTACGGTCTGCGACTGCTTTCCCGCTGTTTCTGGCCGGTGACGTTTAAGCGCGGTGGCATGAGCTTCTGGGTCACGTTTGTAGAAAAGTACGGCATGCCCTTTTTGTTCGGCACCTACCCCAAAGGAACCAGCCCTGTCGAGCAGCAGGCACTGTTGCGGCGCCTCGCCAGTATGGTGCAGGACGCCGTAGCGGTGGGGCCAGAAGGCTCCCGCGTAGAGATTCAGGGCGGCGGCGGCAGCAGCGGCAGCAGTGGTGGTGGTGGTGAAACGTACGCCAAACTGCTGGCAACGATGGATGCCGAGATCTCCAAGGCTCTTATGGGGCAGACGCTGACGGCGGAGACGTCGCAGCGGGGTGGTGCGTATAGCCAAAGTAAGACCCACGAGGCGGTGCTGGAAGTGTACCGCGAGGGGGACGAGCAGATGGTAAAGACGGCCATGGAAGAGATTGCGTGGCTCTACGGGCAGATCAATGCCCCCGACGTGCCGACCCCCAGCTTTGTGTGGTGGGAGGACGAAGACCCGCAGCAGGCGTTCGCTGAGCGCGATAAAAGTTTATCTGAAAGCGGGCGGCTGCGCTTTACCAAGCCGTACTATATGCGCCGGTATGGGTTGCAGGAGGGGGATTTTGAACTGGTTGATCCGGTGTCAAACGACCCAGCAGCGCGTGAATTTGCCGAACCGAGTACCCGTTTTACGCCGGAGCAAGAGGCGCTGGAAACGTTGATTGACGTGGCCACGCGTGAGGCTGCTGTCGCTGTGCAGGTCACCGAGGAGCAACTGGTACGCATTGTGTTGGAGTCGGATTCGTACGAGCAGGCCATGGAAAAGGTTCTGGCACTCTGGCCGACGCTTGATGGTACGGCTATTGCCGAGCAGATGGAGCAGGTGCTTTTGGCTGCTGATTTGTTAGGGCGCTGGAGTGCGCAGGCGGAGGCGAGTGATGGCAATTAAGGTCACCCCTGTCCCCCCTAAAGAGGCCATAGCTTTCTGGAAGGAGAAGGTGCTGCTTGGTCCGGGCGAGTACCGCAAGCTCTCTGATGAGGCGAAACTTAAAGCCTTTGCTGTGAGCGGTATTGCTAAAGGGGCGGAGTTAGAAACGGTGTATAGCGCCATCAATAAGGCGCTCACCGAAGGAATCGCCTTCCGTGATTTTCAAACGCAGTGCCGCGAGATATTCCAGCGGCGCGGCTGGGATATCAAAGCGCCGTGGCGCATGGAGACGATCTTTCGCAACAATGTGCAGGATGCCTACAACGTTGGGCGCTACCGGCAAATGAGCCGTGTCACCACTGCCCGCCCGTACTGGATGTACAGCGCCGTCAACGATGGCCGTACTCGCCTGCACCACCGCGCGATGCACGGCAAGGTGTTCCCGCATGATCATCCGTTCTGGGATACGTGGTATCCCAAAAACGGCCATCGCTGCCGCTGTTCGGTGATCTCGCTGTCCGAGCAACAGGTAAAAGCGCGGGGGCTGAAAGTCGAAACTGCCGACCCCACGGGCAAGATGTTTGAACCTATCGACCCACGCACGGGGGTGCGTCACCCTGCACGGCTGCTGCTGCCAGATTCAGGCTTTGCGTACCATTCAGGCAAGGTGGCAGGCGGGATAGATACGCAACCTCAGCAGTTCACTACACAGAAAAACCTCAAGGGGCCAGCCGATTTTGGCAGGCGGGCACTGGGTAATGTGCGGCCTCAGGAGATGGCACTGGCGCCGCAGGGCTTCCTCCCGTCCGGGCAGAGCGACGCGCAGTATCGGGCGGAGTTTCTTAAACGCTATGGCGAGTCAGGCACGGTGGTGCGCGATGCACTGGGCGATCCGGTACGGATTGGGCTGCGCGCTTTTCTGATCAACAAATCCAAGGGCGATGTGGCTGGCAATTACAAGTTTACCAAGTCCGGTCATGGCGTGGTGATCCCGGTGCTGGAGCAGATGCTCACGCAGCCCTACGAGATATGGCTTACCCCGCAGATTAACGACGACAATGGCCGTGTGCGCCTTAGTAAGCGCTATGTGAGCCTCTGGAAGACTCCTGAAAAGCAGCGTATCGCTGGTCTGGTAGTGATGGAGGTGATGGGTGGGGAGCTGGTTGGAGTGTCCGCCTTTACCCCGATGCGGGAGGGTGAGCCGGATCTGGAATATGTCGAGCGGCAACGCAAGGGGGTGCTGGTGTACCCCAAAAAGAAATGACCGAGGTGGTCACCCCTCGGTCGGCTCCGGCCTGTCTGGCAGGGTGACCCCCCCGACCGGAACTCTGGTCGGAAATGTAGGCAGCCTGTCGGCGAATGTCAAGGGCGTCAAAATTGCCCCTAAATCGCGCGTTTTAATAAAAACGCCCTGAGATACCTGAAAAGGGAAAATCGGGGCAAGAAACGGCAAATAGGCCGCAAAAAATAGGAGGTATGTCGGTGAAAGGATGGGAGGAGATTTTTCGGACGGGCGTGCACATCGATTCTGCTGGTCGCGGGCGGGAGTTTACCACCGCTGATCTGGATCGAATAGTGAGCAGCTACGACCCTACGCAGCACGAAGCGCCGGTGGTGGTTGGCCACCCCAAGGACAACGCTCCGGCCTATGGCTGGGTGGAATCATTGCAGCGTGCGGGCGAGGTGCTGCTGGCAAAGTTTCACCAGGTGGCACCGGAGTTTGTGGAGATGGTGCAGGCGGGGCGGTTTAAGAAGCGCTCTATTTCGCTCTATCCCGACGGCACTCTGCGGCATGTGGGTTTTTTAGGGGCACAGCCTCCAGCGGTAAAGGGGCTGCGTGATATCGCCTTTGGCGATGATGATCAGGCGTTGAGTTTCGAGTTTGTTGAAAACCATACCAAGGGGGATCAGATGACAGTTGAGCAGTTACAAAAGCAGCTAGCCGACGAGCAGGCGGCACGGGCGAAGGCGGAAAAAACAGCGTCGGACGCTCTGGCCAAGGCTGAGCGCGCTACCAACGATTTTGCTGAAGCAAAAAAGCAGGCACAGCGACAGGCGATTGTGGATTGTGTGGAGAGCGGTGTGCGCGATGGCAAGCTGTTGCCAGCGTGGAAAGAGAAGGGGCTGGTGGACTTTATGGTGGCCTTAGAAAATCAGGGCGGCGAGTACCAGTTCAGCGAAGGGAGCAAGCAAAGCCCCGCGCAGTGGTTTAAGGGGTTCTTGTCTGAGTTCACGGCACACCCGCTGTTTCGCGAGTTCACTCAGGCGCAGCAGAACAATGCTACGGGTGGTCAAACCAGTTTTGATCCATCGCTGACGAGTCATGTGTAGGAACAACCAATAACCGGCCATGGCGGCCAAAGGAGTTGAAACGATGATCAATGGAAAAGTGGGCGTTTTCGGGCGCAATGATGAACGGGCTGGGGCTCACGGTCATGGGCCAGTGCTGCTCAGTGGAGCGCTGCAGACTGATAGTGGTCTCTTTCCAGTAGGGCTGCTGCTCAGTCGCTTGGCTGATGGGGTGCTGGCACCGCTGGCAGTGGTAGTCGATGCGGTGATTGCCACGGGGAATGGCTCCACGAAGGCCTACAGCACGACGCTAGGGACGGCACCTATCGAACCGGGGACGGTCAGTATCAGTGATGGGGTGGAGAGTTTTCATGATGATGGACATGGTCGATTGATTGGCGATGCTGGCGGCAGTGGGGTGATTGACTACGGTACGGCCACGCTGGCGATGGAGTTTGCCGCGAATGTCGTGAGCGCCACGGAGGTGCTGGCAGACTACACCACGGCGATTGACGGGGTGCTCGACGATCTGGCCGACACCGCCATGGTCAGTGCGGCCAACTACATTGTCCACGGTACGGTACGCCGCGAGGTGTTGAAGGTGGGAGTTGCCTCCCCGGTCGCACCATCCGCGGCGCTGCTGATGCGCCTCCAGAAACGCGGCATTTACGCCGTCGGTTAAGAACGAAAGGTAAGGAGAGAGAACTATGTTGGATATTCGTGGACTGTTTATTGTTTCGTCGATTGCAAGCTATCTCAAAAGTCTACCGGTACTAAAGACGCCGGTAATGGATACGATTTTTTCCCACCGTCCGCAGCACCCACTCGCCATGATCGGCGCGGATATGCTGGTGCCTGTGGTGCATGCCCTGCCAATGGTGCGCCGTGGTGCGCCGTCGATTCCGGCGACCAGCGAATCGGGTGTCACTGCGTTTTATGAGCCGTTTCCTGTGCGTCCCAATACGCAGGTGAGTGGTGTTGATCTCAACAACCTCAAGCTGCTGGGACAGTCGGGTCGTGAGCAGTGGGCAACACAGCGTACCGATATGCTGCGCCGTGTGGTGCGGGCAACAACGGAAGCGCTCTGCGCCCAGAGCTTGAGCGGCAAGATTCAGTGGCCGGTTGCGCTTGAGGGGGGTGGTTTTGAAGTGTACGAGGTGGACTTTGGCGCGGTGCTGAGTGTGACTCCGGCCAAGTTATGGGATGCCGAAGGGGCCAAAATCAAGGATGTGTTCGACACGCTAACAGCGATGGAAGAGAAGATTCAGGAGCATGGCTACGGTGGCACGGTTGAAATCTGGGCGGGTAAATCGGCGTACGGGGCGCTCTTTGCGCTGGCTGAGGAGCATAAATCAACGGCCAAGGTACGCGTTGAGATTACCGACCAAGGGATCAATATCGGCGGCTATCTAATCAAGCGGCGCAGCGAGCTGTACCGCAATCCCCAGACCAAGGCCACGACGGCGGTGGTGGGTGCCACGGAATTGAAGATGATTGCCACCGATGCGGGGCACTTTGCACCGTACTGTGCACTGGATGATCTGGATGGCAATCTGCAACCAATGCCGATGCTGGTGAAGCCGATAAAGACCGACGACCCGAGTGGGTACAAGCTGATTGCCGAAGCGAAGCCGTTCCCGATCCCGAACGTGCGGGGCATCTGCCGCGCGACTGTGGTAGCGAGCTAAGTCATGTACGCCACGGTAGCTGATATCAGTGCGCAGTATGGCGAGGATCTGCTCTACAGCTTAGCACGTGATCCTGAAGACCCGCAGTTGCTGGATGAGCCGCGCATTGTGCGCAATCTGGAAGCAGCAGCGGCGGAGATAGACGGCTACTTGACGGCGCGCAATCTGCTCCCGATCAAGCAACCCTATCCCCCACTGCTGCGGCGGCTCAATGTCGATATTGCGGTGCAGCTACTGAGTGGAGACCGTAAGACTGACGAGCGTGACGACCGTTACAAGGCGGCGGTACGGATTCTGGAAGCGATTGCGGCGGGGCGGATGTCGCTCGGGATTGCGGCGGCGGATGAGCCTGCGCAGCGTGCAGAGTTTCAGGTGGCCACGCCTCCAAAGCGCTTTGACTTGCGGGGGTTCTGATGTTGGCATTGTTTCGCCCTCACATCATGACATGCCGCGTTGCCGCGCCGCGCGGTGTGATGCGCTGGTTTATGGAACTGCGCGGATTCACGGGCTTTGCGTCGTGCTGGGGGACGATCTATCTGATGGAGTCACTGACGGGTGAAGAGCGGACGATGGTGCTGCGCCACGAGATTGCCCATATGGAGCAGATGGCACGCGAAGGGCGCTTGATCATGATGACTCGCTATAGCTACCAGCTGGTGCGCGTTGGCTACCGGCAAAACCCTTACGAAAAAGCAGCACGGCTGCGTGAGTTTGTTTGGCATTACGCGGAACGGGCACTGCTGGCCGGTCGCACGACGCTGATCTTTCCCAACGTGGAGGAGTATTCATGAGTGGGGTCGCGCTGCATGTTGATCTGGAAGGGCTGGAGCAGTTGCAGCGGACGCTCAATCGGCTCTCGCTACTCGCTACCAGTGGCGAACTGCGCGGGCTGTTTGAAGAGATTGGCGAGTCGGGAGTTGCTACGGCACGGCTGGCTTTTCACGATCAGCGGGCTCCGGGTGGCCAGCCCTGGAAGGTTTCACAGCGTGCTGAGGCTGAGATGGGCGACACGCTGCGGTTGTCAAATGTGCTGATGAATTCCATTGACTGGGATGCGAATGCACAGCAGGCGACGATTGGGGTATACGGCGGCACCAATGTGGCCTATGGCGCGATCCACCAACTGGGTGGCCGTGCTGGTCGCGGGCGCAAGGTGAAGATTCCGGCGCGTCCGTTTCTGCCAGTGAGCGTGGCAGAGTTTGATGACCTAGAAGGGACGGTCAGAGACTGGATGGAAAGGGTTTTAGCATGAGTGAGATACCGTCAATTGATCTGCTGCGACGCACGATAGTGGCCGATGTGGCCACCCGCTTGCCCCATTTGCGCGAATGTCGTCCCCATCCGGGACGCTTTGACCTGGCGGAGTTGCGGCGCCTGTCGGCGACGACTCCGTCAGTGTTGGTGGCAACGCTGGGAATGGTCGCGGCGGAAGAGCTATCGACGGGCGAGCGCGGACTGGAACTCGCGATGGCAGCCTTTGTGGTGACAAGTGATCAGCGGCAGCTTTTAAAGGATGTGGCGGCACTGAACATTGTCGAAGCGCTGGCGTTGCACCTGCCGTTTCAGCGCTGGGGGTTGCCGTGGGCATTTCCGGCCACGGCGGTGCAGGCAGAAAACTTTTACTCGGGCGATGTGGATCGCGCGGCGGTGGCATTCTGGGCGGTGAGCTGGCGGCAGAAGGTGCGGCTCGGGACTCGCTGGGACGATGGCCCGGACGGGGTATTGCCGACGTCGCTCTATGTTGGCTTTACGCCAGAGATTGGCATTCCGCACGAGGATGACTACTGGCAGATCGGGGTGGAGTAATGGAGATACCGATGGATTTTCGGGTAGCAGAGCTGGAGCGGCGACTGGATAACCTGATCCGCTACGGCACGATTGCGCAGGCTGACTATGCGTTACACCGCGTGCGGGTGCAAAGCGGTGAACTACTGACGGGGTGGATTCCGTGGCTCACCCGCCGCGCATCGCTGGATAACGAGTGGTGGGCGCCGGAAGTCGGCGAGCAGGTGATTTTACTCTCGCCGTGTGGTGATCCGGCACAGGCGGTCGCACTTCCGGCTATCTATCAGGCGGCACACCCGGGCAGCCAGAACCGTCCGACGGTACACCGTATTGACTATGGCGATGGTGGTTTTATGGAATACGACCGCGCTGCTGGCAGGTGGCATGTCAACACCACGGGCGACCTGAAGTTTGACGTTGCTGGCCAGGCCGACATTACGGTGCAAGGGAAAGCGACGCTGATTGCCAAGGGGACGGTCGATATCGATGGTGGTTCGGGTGCTCTTAAAGGGGCGGTGCAGGGTGAATGCCTGTGCGCCTTTACGGGGAAACCGCACCCCCACATCTCACCGACCGTGCGGGAGAGTTTCTGATGCCATTGACCAAAGAGAGTATGGCGAATTTTGTCGAATTACGGCTGGCTGCGGTTTCAGCGCACCAGAGTTCTGACGGCGGCGCGGTGATGAATTACCGCAGGCAGGTGTTGGAGGCGTTTTGCCAGGGGATCATTGATGAGATTACGGCGAATGCGGTGGTGGAAACCACGTCGGGAGCGCCGGATAGTGAACATACGGGAAAAGTCTATTAGGAGGTTTTGTATGCCGAGTGCACCAATGCAGTGTATTGCGACCAGACCACTGGCGCTGCCGGACGGCAGTATTGTGGCGGAGGGTCAGGTGGTGAGTTTGAGTCCCAGACAGGCGAAGTATTGGCTGTTAGCAGGGAAAGTTCGTCCGGCGGGTCAGGCCGCCAAACCGCAGGGGGGCAAAGAAAAGCCCGCTGCAAGCGCAAAGGAGTAGGCCATGTCGAGTTTTTTGCACGGGGTTGAGATTGTTGAAATTGATTCGGGGCCTCGTCCGATCCAGACGGTGCGCTCCAGTGTGATCGGTCTGGTAGGGACGGCGCCGGATGCTGATCCGGTGAAGTTCCCTTTAAACACGCCGGTGTTGATTGCGGGGAGTCGCATAGAGGCGGCTGCTCTTGATACGGTTGGGGATCGTGCGGGGACGTTGCCTGATGCGATGGATGGCATTCTTGATCAGGCGGGTGCGGTAGTGGTCGTGATCCGCGTGGAAGAGGGACTGACACTAGCCGCCACGATGACGAATGTGATCGGCGGTGTGGATGTGGGGACGGGTGCCTACACGGGAGTGCAGGCTCTTCTCGCAGCAGAGAGTGTGTTGGGGTTTGCGCCGCGTATTTTGTGCGCACCGGGCTTTACTGGTTTCCGCCCTGAGGATCCGCTGACGCCGGGGAGTTATCTGGTAAACCCAGTAGTGGCCGAGCTGCTTGGCATTGCCGACCGTCTGCGTGCGGTGATTATTGCTGATGGCCCGGATACGAACGATGCTGATGCGATTGCCTATGCAGGTGATTTTGGGTCGCGCCGTGTGTATCTGGTGGATCCGGGGGTAAAGGTGTTTGCGGATGGCGAGGTGGTGATTGAGCCTTGCTCGGCGCGTGTTGCGGGGATGATTGCTAAGAGTGACGCGGAGCGCGGGTTCTGGTGGTCGCCATCGAACCGCGAGATGTACGGCATTATCGGCACCACGCGGCCAGTGGACTTTACGCTCGGCGACGCTAATGCCCGTGCCAATTTGCTCAACGAAAAGGATGTGGCGACGATCATCCGGCAAGGGGGCTACCGTCTATGGGGGAACCGTACTCTTTCCATGGATCCAAAGTGGGCGTTCCTTTCGGTCGTCCGCACGGCGGATATGATCAATGAATCGCTGCTGCGGGCACATATGTGGGCCGTCGACCGCAATATCACGAAGACCTATCTGGAAGATGTTGTTGAGGGGGTCAATAACTATTTGAGTCACTTAACGGTGATCGGCGCGATTCTTGGCGGGAAGTGCTGGGTGGATAGCGAGCTGAATACGCCGTCGAATTTGGCAGCGGGCAAGGTGTTTTTTGATTTTGACTTCACTCCTCCTGCCCCCGCTGAGCATGTGACGTTCCGTAGCCGGATGGTGGATGATTACTTTGAGCAGGTGCTCTAGGAGGTTTCTCTATGTTGGATCATATTTTACGCAACTTTAGTCTGTTTATTGATGGGCGCGGGTATGCGGGCAATGTCGATGAGCTGACTCCGCCAAAGTTGACGATGAAGACGGAGGAGTTTCGCGGCGGTGGAATGGATGCTCCGGTGGATATTGAGTTTGGGATGGAGAAGCTGGAGTGCGAATTCACGTTGTCAAAATACGATAAGGACGTGCTTAAGCAGTTTGGGTTGGCGCCGGGGACAACGACGCCACTCACGATGCGTGGGTCGGTGGAGAGCGAGGATGGCGATAAGCAGCCGGTAGTGATCAATCTGGTGGGGAAAGTCCGCGAGATCGATCAAGGGAACTGGAAGGCGGGCGAGAAGGCGACGCTCAAAGTGATGGTGTCGGTACGTGCCTATAAATACACCCACAGCGGCGAAGTCATTCACGATATCGATATTCTGGCGATGCGCCGGATTATTGGCGGGGTAGATCAGATGGCGGCGACGCGCGCTAATATCGGACTGTAGGGGAGGGGTTATGCAAATCAACTTAAAGCATCCGATTACGGTGGATGGGGCTGAGGTGAAGGTGTTGACGATGCGCGCTCCCCGTGTGCGTGACGAGCTGGCGGCGGCGAAGTCGTCAAAGATGCAAGAAGAGCGCGATGTGCGGCTCTTGGCGAACTTGTGCGAGGTGACTCCGGAAACGATTGAGGAGCTGCATATCGTCGACTTTAAGCAGTTGCAAGAGGGGTATCGCGATTTTTTAGTGTGAGTCCGGCGGCGCTGCGGCAGGCGGTGTTGTCGCTCAGTAGTTATACCCGTTGGAGTTATAGCGATTTAATGGAGATGGAGCTGGGGGAGTTGTTCGAATGGTTGGAAGCGGTGCGGCAGGCGCGCCGCTAACGCCACCACCCAGCAAGGGTGCGCACGATGGCACGCACGGCGGGGTAGAGAAATAGGGCGGCAATGAGTCCGGCAAAGGTGTAGTGCAGCCAGGTGGCACTGGGGACGTTGAGTTCATGAAAGAGCCAATAGAGTAGAGCGGCGGTGAAAAGGAGGGCAATGCGCGATGAGTAAGAGTTTAACGCTGGGTGTTGTGATTGGCGCGACATTAGGTTCCTCCTTTTCGGCGGCGATGAACGGCGCGAACCGTTCACTGGCAACGATTGGCGAGACAACGGAAAAGTTAAGTCAAACACGTCTTGAAATCAAGGAGTTCCGTCAACTGTCCAAGGATGCCGAAGCGAATAGTGGCCGTCTGATGGTGTTGGGGCAGTCGCTGAAGCGGGCGGGTGTGGATGTGAGTAATCTGGATCGCGAGAGCCAGCGGCTGAACTCCACGCTGATGAATCTGAAAAAGCAGTCGCGTATCCGTATTGAGATTGACGCGAACAAGCAGGCGCTCGATGAGGCGAAGTCAGGGTTGATGGGGGTGGCAGCGTCGCTCTATTCCATCGGCAAGCTGGTGTCGGCGCGGGGCGAAATCATGAAGGCGCAAGGGGAAATTGCGTCGCTGGGGATCGATGAAGCAGGGATTGCCAGTATCACCAGTGTTGGGACGGCGTTTTCCAGCACATGGGCAGGGACGAATACGGCTGATTTTGTCCGTGCTAGTTACGATGTGAAGAGTGGTATTGTCACGCTGGGCGATGTGGCTGTGGGTGAATTTACCCGTATTGCGGCACTGACGGCGGCGGCGACAAAGAGCACGACGTCGGAAATGACTACGCTGTTCGCCAAGGGATACGGTATTTACCGCAATCAGTTTGATGGGTTTGGGCAGCAGGTAGTCGCGGGATGGAACTCGCTCTCTGATGAAGAGCGCGATATTGAATTTGGTAAGTATTTTTCAGCGGGGATCTCAGCCAGTGTGCAGTCCTTCCGGACGGATGGGGCGCAGATGAGCCAAGCGCTGGGGGCGCTGGGAGCGACAGCCACCACGGCTGGGGCGAGTTTTGCAGATCAATTGTCGGTGTTAGGGGCACTGCAACGGACGATGGGCGGGTCGGAAGCGGCCACAAAGTACCGTTCGTTCCTGGCGAATGCCTCGAAGGCGGGCAATACGCTGGGGCTGGACTTTGTTGATGGCGCCACGGGGATGTTGCGCAGTGTGCCGGAGATTCTGGATCAGATCCATGCGTCGTATGGCGGGGTGATTGATCAGTCGGCAAAAGACGAGCTGCGCGCGGCCTTTGGCGACCAAGAAGCGTTAGCGCTGGTAGATTTGCTGGTTTCTCAGCGCGAGGCGCTGCGGAGTGGAGCACAAGAGATCAATACGGCGCTCTCTGGTGGTTTAGATAAGACGGAAGCGATGGCTAAGGCGATGCAACGTGGTCGCGGCTTCGAGCTTTTAGGGCAGCAGATTGGCAATTTATCGGCAGCGGTGGGCACGACGCTGTACCCGACGGCGGAGTTATTGGCGGGTGTGGTTGGGAAGGTGGCGACTGGTCTGCAATGGCTGGGCGAGCGCTTTCCGGTGGTCACAGGGACGACGGTAGGTTTGACGGTCGGATTTATTGGCGTGCTGGCAGCGGCCAAAGCGCTGACGGTCGGGGTGCTGTTTTTAAAAGGTGGCTGGCTAGGTTTGCAGGCGGCATATTTTGCCACGCTGGCGGCATCGCCGAAGGTGGCTCTGGCGCTCACAAGTGTGAGCAGGGCGCTCCATCTTTCGACGATTTCCACGTGGGCATTGGCGGGTGCACAGAAGGTATGGGCGCTCGGTTCGGTGATGGTCGTTTCGGCCACGCGCGCGGTATCGCTCGGGTTTCGGGCTATGAGTGTTGCAATTATGAGCAATCCGCTGGGATTGGCGATTGCGGGTATTGCGGTGGCGGCGGGGTTGGTGATTGCCTACTGGGAGCCAATTAAAGGGTTTTTTGCCGGGCTGTGGGGTTCGGTAAAGTCGCTCTTTGCTGATGGGGTGTCGTTTTTAATGTCGGTCTGGGAAAAGAGTCCGCTGGGGATGTTGTTTACGGCTGGCGAAAAGTTAGCGGGTTTTGTGGGCGGTCTGTTTGGCAGAAAATCCAGTGAAGGGTCGCCACAAGAGGAGGAAGCTGCCACGAAGCCGCAACGCGGCGGGCTGGTGCGCACGGCACAGGCTGTAGCAGTGGGAGCCACGCTGGTCGCAAGTCCGGTGGCGGCTACTGAAGTAGCACTGCCACCGCTTATGCCAGTCACGCAAGAGGCGGCACCGACAGCTATGCCGAAGATGTCCGGCAGGGCGGTGTATTCACCGGAGCTTTCCGGTCTGCCTGCGGTCAGCGATGTGTCTGGCAGGGCGGTGTATTCACCGGAGCTTTCCGGCCTTCCTGCGGTCAGCGATGTGTCCGGCAGGGCGGTGTATTCACCGGAGCTTTCCGGCCTTCCTGCGGTCAGCGATGTATCCGGCAGGGCGGTGTATTCACCGGAGCTTTCCGGCCTTCCTGCGGTCAGCGATGTGTCCGGCAGGGCGGTGTATTCACCGGAGCTTTCCGGTCTGCCTGCGGTCAGCGATGTGTCCGGCAGGGCGGTGTATTCACCGGAGCTTTCCGGCCTTCCTGCGGTCAGCGATGTATCCGGCAGGGCGGTGTATTCGCCGGAGCTTTCCGGTCTGCCTGCGGTCAGCGATGTGTCTGGCAGGGCGGTGTATTCACCGGAGCTTTCCGGCCTTCCTGCGGTCAGCGATGTGTCCGGCAGGGCGGTGTATTCACCGGAGCTTTCCGGCCTTCCTGCGGTCAGCGATGTATCCGGCAGGGCGGTGTATTCACCGGAGCTTGCTGGTCTGCCTGCTCCAGTGTTGTCTTCTCTTTCTCCCGCTCCCGCTCCCGCTCCCGCTCCTGCTGCGGCTGCTCCTGTGACGTCGAGTGCGACCACAATCAATAATAATCAACGCTATGAAATTAAAATCGAAGTTGCGTCCGGCGCCGATGCGCAGGCGATTGCGCGCGAGGTGGAGCGGGTGCTCCGCGAGCGTGATGCGGCGGCTGGGGCGCGCTCCAGAGGGCGGCTATATGATTGACACAATGATGGCATTGGGGGTGTTTCGATTTGCGCTCGATACGGCGGCATATCAGCAGTTGGTGCGGAGTGCGCAGTATCGTTGGGGCTCTCAGGAGCGCCTCGGTCGACGTCCGGCACGGCAGTTTCTTGGGCAAGGGGAGGAGTCGGTAAAGCTGTCCGGCATAATTTATCCGCATTTTGCAGGCGGGGTGCGGCAACTGGAGCGGATGCGTGATTTGGCGGGAGCAGGTAAGCCGCTGCTGTTGGTTGATGGTCGCGGCATGGTGTGGGGGTTGTGGTGCATTGAACAGATCGAGGAGACCCGCAGCGAGTTCTTGGCGAATGGCGATCCGCAAAAAGTGGAGTTTGTGTTGTCGTTGGGGCACTACGGGGAGGATGTATGAGTCAACTGTACCGCACGAGTGATGGCGATATGCTTGATTGGATTTGCTATCAGCACTACGGGCGGACGGCTGGTGCGGTGGAAGCGGTCTTGGTCGCGAATCCGGGGTTGTCGGCACGTGGCCCGGTACTGAGTGCTGGGGTACTACTGGTGTTGCCGGTATTGCCTCCGCAGGAAAATACGGTGGTGCGCTTATGGGATTAGTGCGAGTGCGTCCTGATTTTCGCATCATGGCTGATGCAGCTGATGTGACGGCGCAGATTCGTGATCGGCTGTTATCGCTGGTGGTGACGGATGCGGCGGGCATGGAAAGCGATACGGTGGAGATTGCGCTGGATGATCGTGATGGGATGATCGAGCTGCCTCGTACTGGAGCTACATTGTCGGTGGCAATGGGTTATGTGGATGAGGGTGTGATGTCGATGGGGCGGTTTGTGGTCGATGAGGTTGCCCTGTCTAGCCCACCGCAGACACTGACGATCCGCGCTCGGGCGGCTGATTTGCGGCAGGGACTAAAGCGGCCACGGACGCGTCCGTGGGAGGGGAAGAGTATTGGCGATATGGTGGCACAGATTGCGGGTGAGCATGGATATACACCCAAAGTAGCTGATGCGCTGGCGTCGGAAGTGATTCCGCATATTGATCAGGTGGATGAGTCGGATTTGAATTTTCTGACACGGTTAGCGAGGGATCGGGGGGCGATCTGTAAGGGTGCTGAGGGGTTGCTGTTGTTTGTGCCGCCAGGCGAAGCTAAAAGCGCCAGCGGTCGTGATTTGCCGGTAGTAGCAGCCACGCGGCAGATGGTGACAAGTTGGGAGGTGACACTGGCGGAGCGCGGGAAATATCCGGCAGTGTCGGCACGGTGGTTTGATGTGGTTTCTGCTACTGAACAGGTTGTCCATGTGGGCACAGGGGAGCCGGTGCACATGATCAGGCGCCGCTATCCTGATCAGGGGGCTGCGCAGAGTGCGGCCAGTGCGCAGCTTTCTACGTTTATGCGTGGTCTGGCGACGTTGCGGCTGCGGATGGTGGGTAGGCCGGATTTATTGGCGGAATCTCGGTTGATGCTCTCTGGTATTCGTGCTGGTGTTGATGGTGCGTGGAGTGTGTCGCGGGTGGTGCATCGGCTGGATAGTGGCGGGTATACGTGCGAGGTGGAGGCTGAATCTCCAAAAGAGGAGGCGGTATGAAGGGGATGAGTGCCGGTGATGGTTCACTGCTGAGTGGTCGAGAGCATTTATACCAGAGTGTGCGCGATATTTTGACGACGCCGCTGGGGAGTCGGGTGATGCGACGTGAGTATGGGTCGCGGCTGTTTGAGTTGGTGGATCGTCCGCTGAGTCCCGCGCTTTTAGTGGATATGTACACGGCTACGGCAGAAGCGCTCATGCACTGGGAGTCGCGCTTGAAAGTAGAGAGTGTGCGGGCTGAGCGGGTGGCGTCAGGAAGGGTAGAGTTGATGTTGACGGGACGCTATCGCCCGACGGGTGAAGCGGTGAAGCTGGAAGGGATAGTGCTATGAACATGGAGATTGACCTTTCGCGTCTCGGGCAGCCACAGGTGGTGGAGTCGCTCGATTTCGAGGTGATTCTGGGGCAGATGCTGGATGATCTGCGTTCGCGGATGCCGGAGTTTACGGCGCTAACGGAGTCTGATCCGGCGATGAAAATTTTAGAGGTGGCGGCGTTTCGCGAGCTGCTCCTGCGGCAGCGGATCAATGATGCAGCCAGAGCGGTAATGCTCGCCTATGCGGGTGGGAATGATTTGGATCAGCTGGCGGCTATTTTCGGGGTGCAGCGTTTAGTGCTCGATCCGGGAGATCCAGCGGCGATCCCGCCCCGCTTGCCGGTGCTAGAGGATGATGAGCGGTTGCGTCGTCGGGTGCAGATGGCTCCGGAGGGGTGGTCGACAGCGGGCAGTGCGGGGGCATACCGTTTTCATGCGCTCTCAGCGTCGCCGCTCGTTAAGGATGTGGCGGTGTGGAGTCCCGCGCCGGGGGTGGTGCGGGTCGCGCTGCTTTCGTCGGTGGGCGATGGCACGGCTGATGCCACGTTGCTGGAAATGGTTGATGCAGTGCTATCGGCGGATACGGTGCGTCCGCTTTGCGACACAGTGGAAGTGGTCTCGGCCATACTGGTGCCGTTTGTGCTCGATGCGGGGCTGGTTGTCTGGCCGGGGCCGGATGAAGGGGTGGTGCGCGCCGAAGCGCTGAGTGCTGTGCAGCTCTATATATATGAACAGCATGTGTTTGGTGGTGCGGTGACGTTGTCGGGGTTGTATGCGGCATTGCACCGTCCGGGTGTGCAGCGTGTGGTGCTGCGCGCGCCGCTGGCTGATGTCGCTGGGCAACTGGGTGAGGTGCCGTGGTGCGCAGCGCTTTCGGTCGTAGTGGATGGGCGTTATGGCGCCTGATTTATTACCTCCGAGTGCCTCGCCAGCAGAACGGGCACTGGCTCAGGTTATGGCACGGTTATCTGATGTGCCGTTGCCGGTGGGGACGTTGTGGGAACCGTGGTCGGCGCCAGCGTCGGTGTTGCCGTGGTTGGCGTGGGCATTTTCGGTGGACGATTGGGATCACGAATGGTCAGACGACCGCAAGCGTGAAGTGATTGCTGAGAGTGTCCGCTTGCACCAACACAAGGGGTCGGTGTGGTCAGTCAAACGCGCAGTAGAGCTAATCGGTGCGGATGGCGGGGTGGAGATTTTGGAGATGGCCAGGCAGCGGCAGTTGTTTGGTGAGCTAGGCCCTACCCGTTTATCGGCTGGGGTGAAGCTGGATGGTTCATGGCTGGTGCGGCCCTTGGAGTGGTATGTGCTGCTGCCGCAGGTGCAGCATTGGGCGGAGTTTATTGTGCGGATTGATTTGGCGGCGGTGCGGCAGCCGGGGTTCTTCGCGCTGCTGCGTCAGGTGGTGGCACGCTGGGCACCGGTGCGCTCATGGCCGCTATGGGTCTATTGGTTGGCGCTCCGTTTTGTGGTGTTGTGGCAAGTGTCGTCGTCGGGATTTTTGCAAAAGGTTTCTGGTGCCCGTTTTGACTGGCCGGGTCGCGTGGTTGCTGAGGGTTCTGGCGGGTTTGCGCTGGGTCGAGATGGTGCTGTGGTACAGCTTGGGTTGCCGCTGGGGTCGTTTCGGCTAGGTGAGGTGCGCGGGGCGCTGAGTAGTTGGCGCTTGCGTTCGTGGCGGATTGCAAGTGCTGCGCAGATGAGTTCCAGCGTCACGGTGTGGCCGTTTCCGGTGCGCCGCCTGCAAGCAGGTCGACTCTTAAATGGTGGCTGGAGGCTGGGCAAGCGAGAGTTTGATGCGACGTCTGCGGCATGGTGGCAGAAGTGGTGCCAGTTGCCTGTGGCTGTGTCGCCGTCGGTTTCGTTTTTTCAGCGGTTTTTACTGCGCTATCCGGCAACGCCGGAGCGGCTGTCGCGTCCGGTAGTGTTGGGCGGTCAGCGTCGGTTGGATGGTGCCTGGCAGGTGGGTGGGTCGATGTGGCCACGGCGGCTGGGATCATTTGGTCTGCACCGCGATCACCCGCTCCCGGCGGCTTCGTCGGCGGATATGAGTTCGAGTGTGGTGGCACTGGCTCCAGCACGGCAGCGGCTTGGGATTGCGATGGCTACAAAGCTGGCGGCGGCACGCCGTAAGTTGGATGGGTCGTGGTTTTTGGGTGCGCGCTGGAAGTTGGGGCGGTTTGCGCTTGCGGGGCAGCGTTTGCGCTCTATGAGTTTTCTGGTTGCTCCGGTGTTGGGTTCGTTTGCGCTGGCACGTGAAGGGGCACAGATGGCGGCAATCTCGCCGCGTCCGGGTTTTGCGGGGTATCCGCGCCTTGATGGTCAGTGGCGGGTTGGTGGCGCTGGGATGCCGCTCTTTAAAATGGTGATTACGAAGGAGGTTATATATGGCTGAAGCGATTACGGTGAATGGATTTCGGTCGCGTTTAGCGGCATGCGTGGCAGGTGGCCCGGCACTGCCGCCGGTGGCATTTATGGCGTTTGGTGATGGGGGACACAATGCGGATTTAACGCCCAAGGCTCCTAGTGCGGCGGCGACGGCGCTGAATCATGAGGTGCTGCGTAAGCCGCTGGCGCTGATTTCTCTGAATGGGTATGAGGTGGAAGGAAAGGGGGTCGTAGAAAAGGCGGAGCTGATTGGCGTGCGTATTTCCGAGGCGGCGCTGCTGGATGCGCAGGGGAATGTGGTGGGGCTGAAGTTTTTTGCACCAAAGGTGAAAGAAGGGGATGAGCGTTATGAGATCAGTATTGTTGTGCGGTTTTAAGCGACTGATAGGAGGTGTGTAATGGCGTTACCGAAGTATCCGATCACGCCGATTCCGAATGATGAGCCGGATGCGGTGCCGTCGTTATGGAATACGCGCTATGTGGAGATTGATCAGAATTTTAATGCGCTCGATAGCCGCTTGGTGGCACGCGAGAGTGAATTAAATGCGGCACGGGCTCCGTTTGCGAATTTGAATGCCAGGCTGTCTGACATTGATAGTCGTGTAGGGACGAGTGAGCCGGAGTACCAAGAGGCGCTCCATTTTGAGGTGCGCCATCAAATGGAACTGGTAGCACTGGCACATGTGGAGATTGCGAAGTCGCGCCGGATGCGGCAGCAGCAGGGTGAAGTGGTGCTGCGCAATCGCGGTGTCAATTATGGTTTGACGGTCTCAAAGAGTGTGACGGCGACGCGCAATCTGCATTTGGCGGCGGGTCAGTTCTTTTTGAATGGCCGGATGTACAGTGTGAATGCACTGGAGAATGCGGCGAGCGTGCAGGCGAATGCGTCTGGTCAGACGATGACGTGTGTAGCGTATGTGCGGCTGTCGGGCAATGCGGTGTCGTTTCACTGTTCGCTCTTAGGGCAGGAGGCTCCTGATGATGGGGTAGCGCTCTACCGTCTAAGTGTTCCGGCGGGGAGTACTGAGGTGAATGATCAGTATTTGGCTAGCGTGACGCTGACGGATGTGCGGCGGGTGGAAGCCGATTGGCCGCAGGTGCAAGTGAATCCGCCACAGGTGACGGTAGCGCTGGGAGCGGCGTTACCAAATGCGGGGTATGTGCTGCGCTGTGATGTGGTGAGTGCTGTTGGTGGGGTGATTTCGCCAGACGCGGTGCTGGTGGATGCACGGGCGAATAATGGGTTTCGGTTTACTCTGGCGTCGCACGCTGATGATGTGGTGGTGCGTTGGTCAGTTATGAATTTGGAGGTGTAATATGGCGATGTTGCGTTTAATGGGAAATGGGCCGCACCATGATGTAATGGTTGCGGGTGCGCTGGTAACGGTGGGTGAGGTGACGATTGATGCGGCGGCGCTGCAGCGTGATGAGTCGGTGACGGTGGATGTGTTCGTATCGCCCACTGGTGGGTTTATGCTCGATGGCCCGGGAGCGTTTGCTGTGAATGTAGCGATTCCGCCGCGTCGTTACCATGAAGAGGCGGCGATGGATGAGTTTGGCGAAGGCGACGCTGATGGCGATGGTGAGCTGATGGGGTCTGGCACGGTGGTGCGTGAGCCGTTGCCACTGGATGTGGATACGGTTGTGGTCACGTTGTGGCCGAAATAATTTTGGAGGGATGATATGCCAACGATTTTTGTAAAAGATGATTTACGGGCTCAAGTAGAAGCGGCGTCGGGTGGTGCGATCACGGTATTATACACGGCTGCGGGGCATCCGAGTTATATGGCGGTGGTGCCGAAGTTCCGCATGGAAGATATCGACCCCTCCTTAGGGACGGGTGTCTGTCCGGCGTTTATTGTGAATGGCGTCGAAAAGTCAGAGTTATTCCTCGGTCTATACCCAGGGGTGGTGCGCGACGGCAATTTTCTATCGCTGCCGGGGGTGATTCCGACGGTGAGCCAGAATTTCGACTATTACCGCGCGCAAGCGGCAAACAATGGCCCGGGTTGGCATATGGTGACAAATGCTGAGTTTTCGGCGCTGGCGCTGTGGTGTTGGAAAAACGGCACAATGCCGCGTGGAAATACGAATTGGGGGCAGAGTTCTGACACGCCGTTCGAGGTTGGCCGCCGTGGCGACCGCGCGCTGCCGGGTACGGCGAGTGGTGACGGGAAAACGTTTACGGGTTCTGGGCCGCTAAGTTGGCGGCATAATGGATCGCCGTATGGTATTGCGGATTTGTGTGGCAATGTCTGGGAATGGTGCACAGGGATGCGGATTGTGGACGGTGAAATTCAAGTGTTGCCGGATAATGATGCCGCCGCTTCGGGTGCGGATGTGTCTGCTGGATCCGCCGCGTGGCGCGCGATCAATGGGGCAACGGGCGCGTTTGTGACTCCGGGTTCAGCCAATACGGTGAAGTACGCTACGTCAGGCACGGCGAATTACACGCTAGTGCGCACCAGCGGGCAATCGTTTGAGGGGATGACGAATCCGGGCACCACACCAGTGGCCGAGGCTGCCTTGCAGCAGTTGCGCCGCCTGGGATTATTCCCGATTGCCAGCAGTGGTCTGGGTGGTGATGGGTTTTGGGTCGATGCAACGGGTGAGCGGTTGCCGATCCGTGGTGGCGCCTGGTACTATGGTGCGCTTGCTGGCGTGTTTGCGCTTCACGTGTACTTTCCCCGGTCGCATGTCTACTCGGCTATCGGTTCCCGTCCCGCTTTTGTAATCTGAGTTCTGGTGCGTGTTATCTGTTGGGGTGGACGAGAGTCCACCCCTCGAAAATAAGGAGGGTGCATGTCTCGTCGAGGTGAAAGGGAGTTGCCAGCAGAGCCACCCGTGGCAAGTGAGCTTATGATTCGCCAGAAGTGCGAAGCAATGATATATGCGGCATATGGATTTTTGCGGCAGTTTCCAAAATATGAGCGGCATGTGCTGGGTGCGGAAATTAGAGAGTCGCTCTGTCAATTGTTGCGGTTGATTGTCACGTGCAATAAGCGCTATCACAAGAAAACCACGTTGCAGGATTTGGATGTGGAGCTGGAAGTGTTGCGCTCGCGGGTTCGGTTAGCACACGGTTTGGGTTACTTGGATATGCGCCGCTATGAATTGTGGTCGCGCATGAATGATGAGATTGGTCGCATGATTGGCGGCTGGGTGCGGTCGGTTCAGGGGTAGTGTGTTTTTTTGGGTATGAGTTATTTACGGATGCCGATCCGTGGTGGCAACTGGAACAATGGTGCGCTTGCTGGTGTGTTTGCGCTGAACGTGAACAACGCTCGTTCGAATGTCAACTCGAATATCGGTTCCCGTCCCGCTTCTGAGGATATGCCTGAAGTGCCTGGCTGTGTTTATGGCCTGGCAACCGTGCGCCTCTCAAAAGGACTTGTATCCACGGCCAAGTGCCGAAACAGTGTAATGGCGGTCTGTTCGTAGTTTTTTGGGCTGGTTCAGGCCGTTATTTTTTTAGGAGGGATGTTACTGTGTTGAGTACGTTGTTTACTACTATTGTTGATTTTGAGTCGCTACATAGTGCGTATTTGCGGGCACGCAGGGGGAAGCGAGATCGTTGTGAGGTAATGGAATTTGAGCGCGATTTGGAGGGGAATTTAATTGCGCTACAAAATGAGCTGATGTGGGATATGTATCGTGTGGGGAGATACCGTAATTTTATTGTCTATGAGCCAAAACAGCGCATGATAAGCGCTCTGCCGTTCCGTGATCGTGTGGTGCAGCACGCGCTGGTGGCTGCGATTGAGCCGTTTTGGCAGCGGCGGTTTATTTTTGATAGCTATGCGTGTCGACCGGAAAAAGGGACGCATCGAGGAGCGGATAGGGCACAGCGTTTTTTGCGCATTGTGCAGCGCAACCATGGCGCGGTCTATGTGCTGAAGGCGGACATTGCTCGCTATTTTCCGTCGGTGGATCATGGAGTCTTGAAGTGTTTACTGCGCAAGCGGGTAAGTTGCGAAAAGACACTGGAGTTGCTCGACGGGATTATTGATGCACCGGTAGAGGGAGAGGGTGTGGTTGTGCTGTGCGGTATTCCGATTGGTAATCTCACTAGCCAGTTGTTTGCGAATATTTACCTGCACGAGCTGGATTTATATGTAAAGCACACGCTGCGCGAACGCTATTATGTCCGCTATATGGATGATTTTTGTATTGTCCATTGGGATAAGAGCCATTTACACGAGCTGCGCCGGGTTATTGAGGGGTTTTTGTGGGATGTGCTCCGTTTGCGCACGAATGCGAAAACGCAGGTTTTTCCGGTTGGAGCCCATCGTGGGCGGGCGCTTGACTTTCTGGGCTATAAGATTTTTACGACGCATCGTCGGTTGCGTAACGATTCGATTGCTCGTATTAAGCGGACGTTGCGCAAGCTCAAGATTCAGTATGAGGCTGGCGAGGTTTGCATTGAACGAGTGCGCCAGTCGGTGCAGTCGTGGTTGGCACACTCCAGCCATGCAGATGCGCGCGGGCTTCAAAGGTATATTCTGGAGAGGTTTCCTTTTGTTCACTCACTAAAATAGCTGAGGAGGGTGGTGCTATGACTCGACCGATTATTCCGTGGATGGGCGGCAAGAAGAGATTAGCGAAAAAGATTATCCCGAACTTTCCAGAGCATGAGTGTTATGTGGAGCCATTTGCAGGCGGAGCAGCGATTTTCTTCTTAAAGCCACCATCAGCTGTTGAGGTAATCAATGATATTAACAGCGACCTGGTCAATTTATATCGGGTTGTTAGGCATCATTTAAACGAGTTTACTTTCCAGTTTCGTACTTCCTTGTGTAGCAGGGAGATGTTTGAGTGGCTCAAGGATACTCCCGTGCATACGCTGACTGATATTCAGCGGGCTGCGCGGTTTTTTTATCTTCAAAAACTTGGCTTTGGTGGAAAGCTAAATTCCACGTTCGGCACGGCAACTACTGCCCCGCCGAAGTTAAATCTTACGCGCATTGAGGAGGATTTGTCGGCAGCGCACCTGCGGTTACAGCGTGTATATGTCGAGCATCTGTCGTGGGATGCGTGTATTGCGAAGTATGATCGTCCACACACCTTTTTCTACTGCGATCCGCCGTATTGGCACACAGCAGGGTATGAGTGCGAGTTTGGATTTGAGCATTATATAAAAATGGCGGCAATGGCCAAGGCGATTGCAGGTAAGATGATAATATCGATTAACGACCACCCGGATATTCGTGAGCTTTTTAGTGGTATGCGATGCGAGGAGATGAGCATAAAATATACGGTAGGGGGTAGCAAGGAGGGAAGGAAGGAGAGTCGGGAGTTGTTGATTTATTCGTGGTAGTCAAATTCGCTTTGACGCTATCAAGACAGCGCCTGTGGGGTTATTTCGCAATTTCTACAGGCGCCAATTCGCGCGCGGCTTCTGAGGCGAGGAACGCCGCGCCGCGATCAAGCCCTTCATACACGCGCAGCCAATTGACTTCGATGCTGGCGGTGGCCAGCCAGAGGTAAGCGACCACGCCGAGAGAGAACGCATAGCGGAGCCACGGATTTGGGATGAGCGGTGGTGCTTTCCAGGTGCGCAGCGTTGTCATCAGGTCGTTGCCCCTTGCATCGCAAAGCGCGGCATGGTTCCGGTAAACCGAAAATTGGACTGCGGGGTGGAACATTCGTCGTCATCGTCACTGGTGGCTACCGCGGCGCTCCAGTCCTCTTCGCCGTAAATGCGGGTCAGCGCGTCGGGTGTCAGCTCTTCTGGCAAGCCGTCAAAGACAATTTCCCCCTGACGCAGCCCGACAATGCGCGCTGCAAACATTTGCGCCAGCGCCACATCGTGAATATTGATGACCGCCGCTAACCCTTTTTCGGCGCATAGTTCGCAGATCAAGCGCATAATCTGGCGCGATGTTTTTGGATCAAGGCTGGCGGTCGGTTCATCTACCAGCAGAATGTCGGGATCCTGAATCAGTGCTCGCGCGATGCCGACCCGCTGCCGCTGACCACCAGAAAGAGCATCGGCACGCTTATTGGCGAATTGATCAAGACCGACCCGCTCCAGCAAACGAAAGGCTGCATCGATATCGCTTTGCGGGTAGCGGCGCAGAAAACTGCGCCAGAATCCAACATAGCCGAGCCGTCCCGACAAGACGTTTTCCATAACACTGAGTCGTTCCACCAACGCGTATTCCTGAAAAATCATCCCCATGCGGCGGCGCTGCTGACGGAGCGCCGACAGGCTCAGGCGCGTCAGCTCGGTATCTCCCAGAAAAATCTGCCCGCCGGTGGGTTCAACCAAACGATTGACGCACCGGATCAGCGTACTTTTCCCCGCACCCGATGGGCCAATCAGCGCCATCACTTGGCCGCGTGGGAGCGAAAGGCTCACCCCGCGCAAGGCACGATCACCCGTAGGATAGCGTTTGGTAAGCTCTGTGAGGCGCAGCAGACAGTCCGTGTTACTGGCACTCATACTTGGTTTTCATCGCTTGGTCGATCGTGCGTACTACCGCCCAGTGCTCTTTGTAAGTTATGGGGATAAATTGCGCTTCGCCCGACTTGGAAAATTCCGCTTCTAACGTAGAGCCCGCCCATGGGAAGGAGAAGAAAGCCTCTTTCACTTTTTTGGCCAACTCAGGATGGAGGTTGTAGACATGACCGTAACCAGTGGTCGGGAAAGTTTGCGATTTGTAAATAGAAACGATTTGCTCAGCTTTCACCACATCGCGCGAAATCATCCGCTGCATAACCGAGTTCGCAACCGCCGCGGCATCGTAATCCTTGTTGGCGACTCCCAGTACCGAGTTGTCGTGCTTGCCGGAAAAGGCCGTTTTGAAGTCCACATCGGCTTTCATGCCAAATTCAGCTTCCAACAGCGCTGATGGAGCTTTAAATCCAGAGTTTGATGTTGGCGAGGTGAACGCCAATGTACGGCCACGCAGGTCAGCTGGTGTAGTGATACCGCTACCGGGATAGGTGATGATTTCCATTTCGTAGCCGAATGAGCCGTCTTTGGAAGCCATAATGGTGAAAGGGACAAAACCAACGCAGTTAACGGCAATCGGGTTAGAACCCGTATTGAACCCTGCAACGTGCAGACGACCGGCGCGCATCGCTTCGAGCTGGGCCGCGTTCGACTGTACGGGAAAGAATTGCACCTTTTTGCCGGTCACTTTTTCCATGTGTTTGATAAAGCCATCCCACACCTTGGCGTACACCGAAGGATCTTCGACTGGCGTGTAGGCAAAAATCAACGTCGCAGGATCAACCCACTCTTTGGGGTCGGTGGGAGCATCGGCTACCAAATCGCCATCATGATCGCAGAAGCGCTCGCTGAGCTGACCGCGCGGGCAGGATTGCGCCTGAGCGCTCTGACTGATCAGAAAAGTCAGGAGAAAAAGCAACGCAAGGAGCAAATGGTTGAACAAGAGCTTTGAACGATTCGTGCGCATAAGGAACCTCACAAAAGAGTATAGAAGCGGCGCAAGTGTAAGTCTTGTGCTTGCAGAGAATAATGAGGTTGCCGTAAGTTTTTCGTAAAAAAACCTATGCCATTATTTCGCCTGCGGCGGTAGAGGAGATTTTGCTTTTCAGTAACAATCTAACTCACTATAGTGGCAAAATCTTTACTGGTAGCGTGCATGTTGATGGCAGGCAAGGGGGGAGAATGACAAGGAGTAAGGAAATCACCGTGCTTACCGAGACGGTACGAGTTCGGCAAATACAACAGGATGATTATATCTCGCTGACCGATATTGCCAAATATAGAAACGCTGACGATCCCCGATTTATTATCCAAAATTGGATACGCACCCGCTTTACCGTGGAGTTTTTGGGAATATGGGAGCAACTGAACAACCCATATTTTAACCGTGTCGAATTCGAGGCGGTTAAAAATGAGGCAGGTAGCAACGCCTTTGTTATGACACCAACGAAGTGGAGTAGCCTCACCGGAGCCATTGGCATTGTCTCCAAATCAGGGCGCTATGGAGGCACCTATGCCCACAAAGATATTGCTTTTGAGTTTGCATCTTGGGTATCCGTCGAGTTTAAACTCTACCTGATCAAGGAGTTCCAGCGACTCAAAGAGCAAGAACTCCAGCAACTCGGCTGGGACATCCGCCGCAATCTGACCAAAATCAATTACCGCATCCACACCGACGCTATCAGAGCAAACCTGATCCCGTCTGAGCTGTCGCCTCAACAGATCAATTTCGTCTATGCCAGCGAAGCGGATCTGCTCAACATGGCCTTATTCGGCAGAACCGCAAAGCAGTGGCGAGACGAAAATCCAGACCATAAAGGCAATATTCGCGATGAAGCCAATGTTTCCCAGCTTGTCTGCTTGGCTAACCTTGAAACACTGAACGCCTACTTCATTCATCAGGGGCTCCCTCAGGCCGAGCGCCTGAAAGTTCTGAATCAGACCGCCATTCACCAGATGCAAATTCTGCTTACGGACAAAAAGGTGAAGCAGTTGGAAGGGAATGTTTTGGATGAATGATATTGACTTGAATGGTGGGATGCTGTTTTTTGAAGGATTCTAAGTAGACGGGATACTGGTCATCCTCCAATGCCGTGTAAACGTTGATAACATTGGCGGTACTTACCGATATAGTCGCTATTGTACACAGCAAGGCGGCTAAAAGCTTATTCATAATTTACCCCCGTGAAAAATTTCAAAGCACTTCAAGGGTAAACTTGGACATGTTGCGAACTTGTTATTCGGATGTGTAAGAAATGCAAAGTTTTGGAGTAACGATTCCTTATCACACGTAAGTGTGAGTTTCTTACCCCAACGCTTCGCTGGCGATTGCGTTCAAATCTAACGTGGGGGCGACATCGCCGCGTTGCCAGCGGTGCATACCAGCTACGCCGATCATCGCGGCATTGTCGGTGCAGTAGATGGGGCGGGGGAAATAGCACTGGATGCCCCAAGCACGGCAGGCTTCGGCAGCATCGTGACGTAGGCGTGAGTTGCAACTGACACCACCAGAAAACGCAACGTGCTGAACGCGCTGCTCACGGCACAGCTCCACGATGCGGTCAACGACCATGCCGACGGCGGTTGCCTGAAACGATGCGGCGATGTCTTCGTGCCGCGCGGTGGGGTTTTGGCGGATAGTGTTCAGGACGGCGGTTTTCAGGCCGCTGAAAGAGAAATCGCCCGGACTGGTTTTTATGCGTGGGCGTGGGAGGGGAAACAGCGGTTCGCCGTGTTGTGCAAGGCGGTCAATAATTGGGCCGCCAGGATAGCCAAGTCCCAGCATTTTCGATACTTTGTCGTAGGCTTCTCCCATGGCATCATCCAGTGTCCGCGCCAAAATGGTATAGTGACCAAAATCATCAACACGGTAAATGTTGCTGTGTCCGCCACTGAATACGCCGCAGAGGAAGGGATAGGGAATAGTGTGTTCGATGGTCGGGGCAAAGATATGCCCTTCGATGTGGTGCACTGGAATAAGTGGAATGGCTTGTCGCCATGCCAGCCCTTTGGCAAAGCTGAGGCCGACCAGCAAGCTGCCGATCAGTCCCGGGCGCTGCGTGACGGCAATGGCACCGACAGCCTCCAGCGTTGTGTCTGCCTGAGCCAACGCTTCGGCAACGACGCTGTCGATTATGCCGAAATGGAGGCGTGAGGCGATTTCCGGCACCACGCCTCCGTACAGTGTATGGGTTGCCGTTTGCGAGCGGACAATGTTGCTGCGCACGACGAAGTTCTGATCGACCACCGCTACGGAGGTATCGTCGCACGAGGTTTCAATGGCGAGAAGTAAACTCAACCGCCTGCTCCGAACACCTGCGCTTCGATGGCGTCGATATCTTTTTTGGCACCAAGGAATACTGGAACACGCTGATGCAAGCTTTTGGGTACAATATCGAGAATATCCCCGCCGCCCCAGATAGCGCGGCCACCTGCTTGTTCGACCACCATTGCCATGGGGTTCGCTTCATACAAAAGGCGCAGTTTCCCTTCGGTATTAACGGAATCTTGCGGGTAGGAAAAGAAGCCGCCGTAGTGGAGGGTGCGGTGGACGTCGGCTACCATGGAGCCGATGTAACGCCCAGAAAGGACTTTGCCGTGGATGTTGTTTTTGGTTTTCAGGCCGTCAACATAGCGCCGCAGAGGCTCGCTCCAGTTCAGTGCGTTCCCTTCATTAATGCTGTAGTATTTGGTGGTGTTTGGGATTTGGACGTTTTCGTTGGTTAAAATGAATTCACCGATTTGCGGATCAAGGGTGAACATATTGACGCCATGGCCGGTGGTAAAGACAAGCATTGTACTTGATCCGTACAGTACGTAACCGGCGGCAACTTGCTTGCGGCCACACTGCAGGAGATCATCGATCGTTCCGTCGCCCTGTTCTAGCGGGGTTACGCGGCGCATGACGGAAAAAATTGTCCCGATGCTGACGTTGACTTCGATGTTGCTGGAGCCGTCGAGCGGATCGAACAAAATAGAGTAGCGCCCTTTCGGGTGTTTTTGGCCAAGGAGCACCATTTCGTCATTTTCTTCGGATCCCATCACGCAGAATTTACCGATATGGTCGAGTGCGTTAATAAATATTTCATTGGCAATAACGTCCAGTTTTTTTTGCGAATCGCCTGAGCTGTTCGTGTCGCCAGCATAGCCCAATATGTCGGCGATACCAGCGCGGTTGACTTCCTGCGAAACAATTTTTGCTGCCAGTGCAATTTGATTGATAATTTCCGAGAAATCGCCCGTTGCATCTGGGAACTTCCGCTGCATTTCAAAATTAAAGCGACTAAGGTTGATTTTTGCCATGATGTTCCTTTCGAAAGAGTAGGTTTTATTATCCGAGTAAGCGTGCCATCAGGGGAATGCCGATAAAGGTTCCCAGCGAGCTGCCGATATTGGCGAAAACAACGACCAGCAGGAGTCGCGTAATGTCGTTGCGCCAAAAACCACGCACGGTGGTAATGTCGTCGGAGAGGCTGAGGAAGTCCGAAACTTTTGGTTTGCGCACCCATGCTTCCACAAGTCCAGCTACCCAACCAGCGGCAATCATGGGGTTTAAGCTGGTAATGGGTGCCGCAAAAAAAGCGGTCAAGATTGTGAGCGGATGCGCCAAGGTGAGTGCGGTAAACAGCGCAGCAAGGATACCGTTTGCCAACACCCAGATTTTAATCATTTCAAAACTGACTTCTGCCGAAGCCGAAAAAAAACCGTAGGCAATGAGGCAGATGACAAAAAGTGGGATGCCGTAGGCAACCATCTTCACGACGGGTGAAGGGGGAGGGAGTTTTTCCAACGTGTGCAGATCAACTCTCTCGACCTCACCACTGTAGAAAAGTTTTTCCATACCAGAGCAATGGCCTGCGCCCACGACCGCGACTATAATTTCACCGCCGCCAGTATCAATTTTTTTTGCAAGGTATTGATCCCGTTCGTCGATCAATGCCGCTTTAATCCGTGGATAATGGCGTGCAAATTCGTCCATCACTTCGGAGAGAATATCTTTATTGCGGAGTCGTTCTAATTCGTCCTCGCTCATTTGTTCCTGACTAAATAATCCACTGAGTAGCGATGGAATCAAGCGACACTTATCCCAAAAGGTGGCTTGCGACCATGCCCGCTTCAGCGTGAGCTGGATTTCGCGATCTGCCAGTACAATCCGCGCGCCACTCTTTTCGGCGGCTTCCACGGCGGCCAGCATTTCTTGTCCGGGGCGAACCCCCAAACCGGCACCGAGTCTTTTTTGGAATGAAGCCAACAGTAGATTGGCCAGTAAAACCATGCTTTTCTTTTCGCGAATAACTTTGACAATATCAGTTTCCTGCCATTGTTGTTCCTGCGTGAGTGAACGGTGTCGCGCGGCACAGAGTTCGACTGCCACAACATCCGGCTTTAGGGTGGTAATAGCGTGTTCAACAACGTCAACACTCCGCTGTGACACGTGAGCAGTGCCTATCAAAAAGACCTTACGTCCCTTCCACGGGATATAGCGGATATCAGGATACTCTTCGAGAAGCTGCTCTTCATCAGCAGTAAGAGGCGCAGTTGTACTCGCAGCAGGCGACACGGTAACTCCTTGGTTGGCAAAAAACCTGAAATGTATGGCGGTCATTATTCAACAACCAGCATTCAATGCCAACAGGTTTTTGCTTCATCGGCTATTTTATGCCGTTCAATAGGATACCATATTTTCTTTATTGTTCTGTAGGATTCCGTTCATGCATGTTCCCTAAATAGTTCAGGGTTGTTTGCGTAGGCAAAATTCCGCAATGCTACTGGTATTACCGATGGTGTAACGCGTTATTTTGCAAGTGATTTTTTCTCAATGCGCCATGGTGAACACCATCTGTGCAATTGTGAAAAATGCTCATGTAATGCTATTGGTAAGACCTTAAAAATATTCCGGTGTATTTCTTTCGCAACTCTGCGCTTGCTTTTCTGAATTTCCCTTTCTATATATCGAACGATTACTTTCTCTCTCCGCGCTGTTGCGCGCAGCACCCGCCACACGAAGCGCTCTGCTGGCACGTGACCATTGAAGTTTTCTCAAGCGAAAGGAGTTTCATATGTTATCTGGTCGTCAAGAGTTAGCCCGTGATGGCGCGATGAGTGCGCTTCTACGTCGGGTGGAAAGTCGTCTTGCAGGCCTGCAAGATCAAGCTCCTGCACGGAGCGACAAAGTTATTGCTGATGAAGCGAGCCGCAGTGGATTAACACGTCGTGATTTTATGAAGTGGGCTACCGCTATGACGGCCGCCATGTCGCTGCCCCCAATTTTTGCTCCGTATGTGGCGCAAGCGGCGCAAGTACTTGACCGTATTCCGGTTATCTGGTTGCACATGGCAGAATGCACCGGTTGTTCAGAAAGCCTGCTACGTACCGATGCGCCGACGATTGACACACTGTTGTTTGACTATATTTCGCTCGAGTACCACGAAACACTGATGGCTGCCGCCGGGTGGCAGGCCGAAGCCAACCTTGAGCACGCCATGGAAACCTACAAAGGCAAGTACGTGTTGTTCGTTGAAGGTGGAATCCCCGCCGGCCAAAGCGCCTTTTACCTGACGATTGGCCCGCAAGCGCATACTGGCGAAGCAATCACGAAAAAAGCCGCTGCTGGAGCTGCCGCTATTTTTGCTATTGGCAGTTGTTCATCATTCGGCGGCGTGCAAGCTGCCAAGCCAAACCCGACGAATGCCCAATCGCTTTCCAAAGTTATCAACAAGCCCGTCATCAATGTTCCCGGTTGTCCACCAAGCGAAAAGAACATTGTCGGCACCGTACTCCACTATGTGTTGTTCGGCACGCTACCGGCCGTCGATCGCCTTGGCCGTCCCAAATGGGCGTATGAATTCCGCATCCACGACCTGTGCGAACGGCGTGGCCGCTTTGATGCTGGCGAGTTCGTCGAACGCTTCGGCGACGATGGTGCCAAAAAAGGGTACTGCCTCTACAAAGTCGGCTGTAAAGGGCCGTACACCTACAACAACTGCTCGCGCGAAAAGTTCAATCAGCACACCAGTTGGCCGATTCAGGCAGGGCATGGTTGCATTGGCTGCTCTGAGCCCGATTTTTGGGATGTAATGGCACCGTTTGAAGAGCCGCGTGCGGATAATCTTTTTGGCCCGCCGTTTGGGAGTGGAGCCGATGCCACGGCAGATAAAGTCGGTATCTTCCTGCTGAGCGTAACCGGTGTCGCTATTGCCACGCACGCCGTGCTCACCACCATTGAAGGAAGTTTCCGCAACCCCAAAGACGAACAAGACAACTCGTCGCCGTCCGACAAGTAACGGTACGACGAAAGGAGAACACCTATGAGTACACAACGTGTTGTTGTTGATCCGATAACCCGCATTGAAGGCCACTTGCGTGTCGAAGTTATCGTTGATCAGGATAATGTTATTCAAGACGCTTTTGCCACCAGTACCCTCTGGCGCGGTATCGAGCTGATTTTGAAAGGGCGCGATCCGCGCGATGCCGGGTTTATGACCCAGCGCATCTGCGGTGTTTGCACCTACTCGCACTACAAAGCCGGCATTGAAGCCGTTGAAAACGCACTTGGAATCGAAATTCCCTACAATGCCACCCTCACCCGCACCCTGATGGCGCAAGCACTCTTTATGCACGACCATCCCGTGCATTTCTACCACCTGCACGGCCTTGACTGGTGCGACATTACGCAGGCACTTTCCGCCGACCCGCGCAAAGCGTCCGATCTGGCCTTCCGCTATGCCGATCTCCCAATTGCAACGGGTGCCGACGAACTGACCGCCGTACAGCGCCGCCTAAAAACCTTCGTCGATAAAGGCCATCTTGGCCCATTCGCCAACGCGTATTGGGGACATAAAACGTATCACTTTACCCCAGAGCAGAACCTGATTGTTGCCTCGCACTACCTCAAGGCGCTCGAAGTACAGCGCAACGCCGCGCAAATGCTGGCACTTTTTGGCGCCAAGCAGCCACATCCGCAATCGCTGACGGTCGGCGGCGTCACCTGCATCATGGATTTGCAGAATCCAGCGCGTCTGGGCGAATACCTGACGAAATTCGAAGAAGTATCCGACTTCATCAACCGCGCCTACTACGCCGACGTCAAAATGGCGGCTGAAGCCTTTATCGGCGAAGGGAGCGTACTGGCCGGCTGTGGGGTGAAAAACTTCATGGCGGCGAAAGAATTCCAGATCAACCGTTCCGAAACCCTTTTTGACAGTGGCATTATTCTCGATGGCGATCTGGGAAAAGTACACGAAATCAACGAATCCAAGATTACCGAAGAAGCAACGCATGCGTGGTACAGCGACAATCAACCCTTTCATCCGTACGAAGGGCAGACCAGCCCGAACTTTACCGGCTATCGCGATGGTGACACGGCCAACGGCAAAGCCAAAATCATCGACGAAAAAGGGAAATATACCTGGGTCAAAGCGCCACGCTACGATGGCAAACCCATGGAAGTCGGGCCATTGGCGCAGATCCTTGTCAGCTATGCCAGTGGCAATGAACGCGTGCAGAAGGTCGTTAACGATTTTCTTGGCGAAACCGGCGTCCCCGTTCCGGCACTTTTCAGCACTCTTGGCCGCACCGCCGCGCGGATGCTGCAAACTAAACTGATTGCCGACCACGGCAAAACCACCCTGATGTCGCTGGTGGAAAACCTGAAAGTCGATCAGGAAACCTGCGCTCCATACGTGATCGATACAAACAAAACCTACCGTGGCCGCTACATTGGCGACGTACCACGCGGGATGCTCAGCCATTGGGTCAACATCAAGGGTGGTGTGATCGAAAACTACCAGTGTGTCGTTCCCACCACGTGGAATGCCAGCCCGAAAGATGCCGCTGGTCAACATGGCCCATACGAAGCGGCGCTGATCGGCACCAAAATGGCCGACCCAACACAGCCGCTGGAAATCGTCCGGACGATCCATTCGTTCGACCCGTGCCTCGCCTGTGCCGTACACGTGATTGACACGCAGGGGAATTCGCTCGCTGAGTACAAAGTCGACCCACTAAGCTGCTGAGGTGAGCCCCATGAAACGTAATCAAAACTGGATCACCGAACAATTTGTCCGGCAATACCGCCTTTCGGCAGAAATGCGCTGGGCACATTGGATTCGCGCCATCGCCATTCTCGCGCTGGTCGTGACTGGCTTTTATCTGGCACGCCCCTACTTAACGCCAGAACCCGTACTTGAACCCGTGAAGTTCCAATACGCCATGTGGCGCTTTGTCCACATCGTCTGCGGCTTTGCCCTTGCGGGAATTACGATTTTCCGGATTTATGTGTTCTTTTTCGACCTGCGTTCGCGCAGAGCTGAATGGACATCGTTTTACACCACATTTAAGCCCAAAACATGGTGGCAACAGCTGAAGTACTACGCACTGCTCAGTGATTCAACAATCGCCAAAGAAGGGATTTATGGCCCATTACAGCACGTGTCGTATATCATGTTGATGCTGATGCTAATTGGCGAAATCCTGACCGGATTTATCCTGCACTCGGCGGGGTATGGACAAGGGCTGGGGGGATTGCTCGGTGAATTTCTGGCACCTCTAACCGTCTGGATGGGTGGACTGGCCGGTGTGCGTAACATTCACTATCTCCTAATGTGGGGGATTTTGATATTCATCCCGATTCACATCTACATGGTCTTTTGGTATTCGAACCGTCATCCGAGTGGATCAGTTGATGCCATTTTTAACGGCTACGTGTTCAAGAAAGTTGACGACAAAAAAACGATGCAGTAATTTTTCACGCCATTTTTTATTCTTAAGCATGGGAAAAGCGCACAGAATGCGTTTTTCCCTTTTTTTTGAATAATTCAAAAATTGACCCGAATCAAGGTTGATATAAGTTCCCCGCGCTATACCTTGGATAGTTGAAAGAGTTTTCGCTTTGCATCAAAACAAAGAACCACGTGGGAGGAAAACTACCATGTCAAAAAAAGTCGCATTACGCACTGAAGAATGTATTGCCTGTGGTCTGTGTTATGGCAGCGTGCCAACTGTTTTTTCGAGTGACGAAGGTGGGCAAGCGTATGTCAGTGATCCTAATGGAGCGGATGAAGCAACGATTCAGAGTGCCATTGATGATTGCCCGGTTTCCTGCATCTATTGGGAAGAAACGTAATACTTTTTGAAACACGCCGCTTTTTTGCGGCAGAATAATAAGAACAGAATTTTGGAGAGTATCGTATGAATCAGCCTTTTATTAAAAATATCCCGTTTAGCGAAAACCTTAACCTCGCCGATCTTGTCGAATATCAAGAAGGTCGCGTGGTGAGTCGTACCTTCGCTCAGCAGCCAGCGGTCAATTTTACGCTGTTTGCCTTTGACAAGGGTGAGCATATCAGCGCCCACTCTGCGCCTGGCGATGCGTTTGTCTACATTCTGGATGGCAAGACCGAAATTACGATTGGCGATAAAGTCGTTATCGCGCAAACCGGCGAAGCGGTTGTTATGCCAGCCAATATTCCTCATGCGTTGAATGCTGTTGAACGGTTTAAGATGCTGCTTGTTGTGGTGAAATAGCGCAGGCGTTTTTGTGATAGCAAAGAACCACCCCGGCAGGCGTTGCCTGCCACCCCTCCGTCGGAGGGGAATGGTGGATAGGTTCCTCCAACGTCGGAGGGGAAGTTCCCTCCCAGTAGAGGCGAATGCGGGGAAATGCCCTAGCGTCGGAGGGGAGTGCAAAAGGGATCTCTCTTTTTCGCCTCAAATTCCCCTCCTTTGGAGGGGTGCCCCGTAGGGGCGGGGTGGTTTTACTGCAACTCAATCACAAATGCCAGTGAGCGCAAGCGACTGCGGATTTTTGTCAATTGTTCTTTGGATTTAATTTCAATGGTAAAGTCGAGAATGACTTGCTCGGTTTTTGGGTCTTTCTTGACCATTTGCAGATTCGTGATATTGGCTTCGTGGTCACCAAGAATACTGCTGATGCTGGCGAGGACGCCTGGTTTATCTTGGCAGAGTACAGAGAGACGGCTTTGAAAGCTTTTCGAAAAGGCTTGTTGGCTCCAGTCTGCGCGGAGCAGTCGATCAGGGAATGATTCTTCGATATGTTTACAGTCTTGGCGATGCACGCTGATTCCGCGTCCATGTGTGACAAATCCAATGATTTCATCGCCGGGAACGGGATGACAGCACTGCGCAATGCGGATAAGGACATCAGAAACCCCTTCCACGATAATGCCTGAGCTGCTGTGTTGGGAACGCTCACGCGCCCCTTCGGCCACGGCTTCGTCTTTATGACGGTCGTGCTCAAGTTGTTGCTTGCGAAGCTCTTCGGCATCGGTAAAAGTTTTATTCAGGAGTGCGGGAATGTCGATGCGATACAGCCCTGCGTCGCGTAGCAGTTCGTCCATGTTGGGGCGACGGGCGTGGTCGAGCAGTTCTCGTTTTTCTTTCTCGCTGAGGTGGTCAAGGCTTTTCTTGATGGTGCGTAAGGCTTTATCGAGCAAATCGTGACCCACTTCAATTGCGCGATCCCGCTCTACTTTATTCAGGTAGGCGTTGATGCGCAGCCGAGCTTTGTTGGTTTGGACGATTTTCAACCAATCTTTGCGCGGGTGTTGTTTTTCTGAGGTGATGATTTCGACGGTATCGCCGTTGTTCAACTTTTGCTTGATCCCCACCATTTTGCCGTTGACAAGCCCTCCGTTGCAGTGATCGCCAACTTCGGAGTGAATGCTGTAGGCGAAATCCAGTACGGTGGCGTCTTCGGGAAGCTCGATGGTATCGCCGCGCGGGGTAAAGACAAACACTTCTTTGATGTAGAGGTCGCGTCGCAGAGCATTGAGGAATTCAGTTGAGTCTTCAACTTCCATCCCCCCTTCGAGCAAGCTTTTCAGCCAACCGAATTTCTGCGTATCGTTGGTGTTCGCGCTTACTCCTTCTTTGTACGCCCAGTGTGCCGCAATCCCTTCTTCGCAGATTTTGTGCATTTCTTCGGTACGGATCTGGAATTCGACTTTGTGACCGCCAGGTCCAATGACGGTCGTATGCAGCGATTGATAGAGGTTCGATTTGGGGTTGGTAATGTAATCTTTCAGTCGATTGGGTACGGCTTTCCAGAGGCGGTGAATTTCGCCGAGTACCATGTAGCACTGCGTTGAATCTTTGGTGATAACGCGCAGCGCGAGCAGGTCAAATAGCTCTTTCGGTGCCACGCCTTGTTTTTTGATTTTTTTGTAAATGCTGTAGTAGTGCTTGGGGCGACCATCGACCGTGCAGGCGATTCCAACGCTGGCAAGGTGCGTCCGAATCGTGTTGACGAGGGTTTCGATGTAGTCACGACGATCGATATTGCCGAGCGATACGGCTTCGTCAATGGTGGCGTACCCTTCGGGATCTAGGTAACGGAGTGAAAAGTCTTCGAGTTCTGTTTTGATCCAGTTGATCCCGAGTCGATGGGCGAGTGGGGCGTAAATTTCCAGTGTTTCTTCGGCAATCAGTTGTTGTTTTTCCGGAGCCATGTGCTCCAAGGTGCGAATGTTGTGCAGTCGGTCGGCAAGTTTGATGAGTAACACGCGGATATCGCGCGCCATTGCAATCAGCATTTTGCGGAGTGTTTCGGCTTTGAGGTCGGATTTGTTACTCTTGCCTACGGCGGTTTCAATTTTCGTTACGCCATCGACCAAAAATGCAATGTCGGAACCGAATTCTTTTTGCAGTTGCTCCGTCGTATGATCGGTATCTTCTACGGTATCGTGTAATAGCCCTGCCGCGACGGTATATGGGTCAAGGCTCATCTGTGCCAGCGTATAGGCTACGGCAAGCGGATGGCTAATATAGGGCTCGCCAGACTTGCGTACCACGCCGCGGTGCGCTTGGGCTGCGAAGATATAGGCTTTATGGACGGGGGTTAAATCGGCATTTTTATGCCGTGTTTGAAGCTCCCGAATGACGTCGTTAATGCGGATGCTGCGAGTAAAAAGGGTCATAGATGGTACGTTCCTTGTCGCTTTCTCAACCAGTGATCCGGTGGTGTTTTATCTCCTTTTATGTTTATTGTGCAAGGGTCAATTACTGCGAGTGGTTCCTCCCTACTGCAGGTGGGCGATGGTTTTTGGTATCTCTGCGTATAAGAAAAGAAGCCCCTGCCGTTTTGGGAAAAAGTATGCTAAAACTGCGAGAAGTATAACAGTACGCGGTGATTTCGTTCGCAAATCGTCGAAAATTTCAGTGATTTAGAGGTATGCACTATGGCGGGAAATCTTCGAGGCCAGAATATATTTTTCTTCGGGTTAATTCGTGAGGACGGTTTTGCTGATTATATTGCAGCCAATTTGCTACGGCGTGGGGCGACTGTATACTGTTTAGCGGCACCAGAACTTACTGAAGAGCGCGAAGCAGAGTTGGCGCTCAGAAAAATTCACGTTATAAAAACACCGCTTTGGTATGGTCTGAAAGATGATGAATACCCAGAAGCGTTTAAATCGCTCAAAAAACCAGAAGATATTTTACACTATGCCGTTGACGATGATTTCATCGATACGGTTTTTGCCGAAAATGAAAAAGCTGCGGCTAACGAAGTGCGGAAAATATTTATCGAACTTGGCATCAAAACTAAAGGCAAAGTTGATGGCATTATTCACATTATGGCGGGCGGGATCCCTCGTACTCGTGGGATGATGATGCTGACCAAGGGGATGCTTGGCACGGCCGATCCAGCGAAGTTTATTCCGATGCAGCGCTTTGTGGAATCGGATGTTTTTCAAAAAATTGTTGCGCGCAATATCAATCTGGTCACTGCCACCAGCTATGAGCACATATTTACTCATGGTAATGCTGTTCTGGCAGCCAATCCGCGTTGTAATATTATCGCTCTTGGCTACAATGGCGAACACATTATGGACACGAACCATCAGTACTCTTTCGCGTCATATCCGGGGTATCTTGTGGGATATGCCAAAAAGCATTTGCTGGAAATTGCCGATCGTTATCGCGCCAAAAGCTACAAGGCTACTGTCGTGAATCTGATGGGTGCGGAAACGGCTTCTACGAATGCCTTTGCAGGGATTGAAAATTTTGTTGTGAATTCATTTCGTCAGATGGATCAGGCGGGGCATGAGATCTCTGCGCTGAAGCAGCAATGCGAAGCCTTGCTCAAGCCAGGAATTACGATGGAGCAGGTCGTTGCGAATGCAGATCAGTATCTCTACGCGCCAGCTATCCAAGGGATTCAGGATGGTTCGTTCCCACTGTTGACTTCGCTTGCCACTGCCGAAGTGACGTTGCAAGTTTCAGAGCAATTTCAGGATTTCCATATCGACCGCAAAAAACTGGTAGCCTATGAAATCAGCCGTTTCGTGAAAACGCTGATGGCGGAGCATTTTTGGGATCAGTTTGACGAGAATACATCAAGTACACTCTTGCTCGATGTGAAGCAGTTGATGGAGCAGTAGATGAATACCCTTCGCCTGCGTCGCTATCTTGAAGAACTCGACCAACACCACGAACTCACCGCGCAAGCGGAAGCGCTTACACGGGCAGCTTGGGGCGATGAGGTGCAACTCTGCACCATCCTGAGCATCAAAACCGCGCCCTGCTCTGAAGATTGCACCTTCTGTGCGCAAAGCAGTCACTATTCGGCTGGGCGTGCTCTGAAAAGCGTGATCATGACGGATAGTGACATCGAAAAAAAAGCGCAGATCACCGAAGAACACGGCATTCGCAACCTCAGCATGGTCTCTTCAGGGCGCGGCTTAAACGAGCGGAGCGATTTTACGCTTCACGAAGCGTTCGCGCGCCAAGCCAAGGAACATGGTCGCCAGTTGTGTGCCTCGCTTGGTTTTCTTGATGAGTATGCTGCGCGGAAACTTGTGTCTTTGGGCGTGGAATACTATCACCATAATCTGGAAACATCGCGTGAACACTACCCGAATGTCTGCGCATCGCATACCTGGGATGAGCGGGTGGCCACCCTGAAACGGGCACGTGCTGCCGGTATGAAGCTCTGCGTCGGCGGAATATTTGGTATGGGCGAAAGCGCAGATGATGTTATTTCCATGGCCAATACAGTGGCCGAACTCGGTGTAGAATCAATCCCATTAAACTTCCTGATTCCCATTGCCGGAACGCCGCAGGGTGATCGCGCTATGATGGATCCTGAACGAGCGCTCCGTTGTGTGGCGGTTTTCCGTTTTCTCAACCCTCAAGCGGTTATCCGCATTTGTGGTGGGCGTAAAGAAGTACTTGGAGAGCGTGAAGGGGATATTTTCCGCTACGGTGCCAATGCCATCATGAGTGGTGGGTTGTTGACAACACAAGGGAGTCCGCATGATGCCGATTTCCGTTTGATAGAAAAAGCCGGCCTGCGCCCGGTACACTACGGGGAGGTTTGTCGATGATCCGCAGCATGACAGGGTTTGGAAGTGGGAGCTGTGCGAACGAGTCACTTGATGTGACCATGGAAATCCGCGCCGTAAATTCGCGCTATTTCGACTTTAATCTCCGGTCGCGCTCGCAGCTTGGTGAAGTCGAAGTCATGATAAAAAACTACTTGAATCGCTACATTGCGCGCGGCAAAGTGGACGTTACGTTGCGCATTAACTTTTTAGATGCTGCCGATCATGCTGTGCAACTCAATCGCCCGCTGGCCGATGAATACTATAAAGTTTTTACCGAAATTGTTGACCGCTACAACCTTGAGCGGGTGGTGACACTCGACCACTTTTTGCAAACCGGAAAGTTGGTTGATGTCGAAGAAACACTGCCGAATCAAAAACTCTTTCAGGAAGCGGTTGAGTTTGCCATGAAAAACGCTGTCACGAAGCTCTTGCGCATGCGCCAGGAAGAAGGCGAGCGTTTAGAGGCGGACATTCTGGCGCGGCTTGATGTGTGCGAAATGAAGGTACTGGAAATAGAAAAAATCGCTGCGGAAGTGCCTCTGCTGCTGTACGAAAAATTGCAGCAACGGATTGCCAAACTCGCAAGTCGTTTGAGTGATGAATTGCAAGTCGATCCGGAACGTATCGCGCAAGAAGTGGCGTTGTTGGCGGATAAAGCGGATATTACCGAAGAAGTTATCCGTTTTGGTTCACACGTGCGGCAATTCCGCGACACCACCGCACGCAAAGAACCTGTCGGGCGAGCGCTGGAGTTTTTACTGCAGGAGATGCACCGCGAAGTGAACACGATGGCTTCAAAAACCAGCGATGGGCGCATCAGCCGTTTGGTAGTGGACGTCAAAGCTGAACTGGAGAAGATCAAAGAGCAAGTCCAAAATATCGAATAAGGTGCCCCGCTATGAGCTCAATGGTCAGTATTGGTTTTGGAAACTATGTCCTGAAAGATAAAATTGTTGCGATTCTTACCCCATCCTCAGCTCCCATGAAACGGTTGAAGGATGAAGCGCGTGAGGCAGGCAAGCTGATTGACGCAACGCAAGGGCGCAAAACGCGGTCAATTATTACAACGACATCCGATCACGTTCTCTTGAGTGCCATTCAGGCTGAAACGTTGGCGCACCGTTTCCACCGGGGCGAATTTACGCCCGAACCCATTTTGCAGGACGAAGGAGCTGACGACGATGAGTAATACGCCCATCAAAAAAGAAGTTGGACAGATCGTCGTCCTCTCTGCGCCGAGTGGCGCTGGAAAAACTACCCTCGCACGCAAATTGGAACGCAGTGTAACGCACGTGCACTTTAGCACCTCACATACCACCCGTCCGCCTCGTCCTGGTGAAGTGAATGGGAAGGACTACTTTTTCGTTGATCTTGAGCGGTTTATCCACTTGATGCAGGCGGGAGAGTTTGTTGAGTACGCAACCGTGCACGGCAATTACTATGGCACTTCAGCGCGTCACCTGCGCGAAGCCGTGGCGGAAGGGAAAACCATTCTGCTCGACATCGACTGTCAGGGCGCGTTTCAGATTAAAGAGAAATTTCCTGAAAGTATTTTGATCTTTATCCTTCCGCCCAGCATAAAAGAATTGCGGGAACGGATTATGAAGCGTGGTAAAGACGATGAAGATACAATCAAAATTCGCTTGGAAAATGCACTCGGAGAAATTGCGCAATATCACCGCTTTGACTACGTGATCGTGAATGAAAATTTCGATGTGGCCTACCGCGAGCTCGAAAGCATTCTGATTGCGCGTAAGCTTCAGGAGCAAGTCAAAGTGCCGCTTGCTGAGTTGATGCACATTTAAAATGCTATTCAGGCACAGAGCTTGCCCACTCCATCCATAATACGCGCAAAAATGCTGCTACGGGCAGCGCAAGAATCATCCCACCAATGCCCATGAGTGCGCCACCAGCCATTAAGGCAAAGATTACCATGGCGGGGTGTAATCCCAGCGATTCGCCAATAATACGTGGCGTGATCACATTCGTTTCGATGACTTGCACCACCGAAAAGCCAATCAGCACCGCGAGGAGATGAAACAACCCCTCAAACTGCAAAAAGGCGAGCAGCAGCGAAACGCCTAATCCTACGGCTAGGCCAAGATAGGGAACCACGCTCAGTGCTCCGGCAATAATTCCCAACAAGAACGCTGGTTTCACTCCAACAATCAGCAAGACAACGGAATAGGCCGCCATGAGAATCATCGAAACAATAATTTGACCGCGAAAGTAACGACTCAGAATGGTGTTAAACGACTCAAAGTATTTTCCGCCATCCCACTGGTATTTATTCTGTACGAAGCGGAGCGATTTTTCCATGATTGAGTTGAAGTCACGCAGAAAATAGAACACCAGAATGGGAATTAAAAGCAGATTGAGCGTCCAGACGCCGATGGCTCCGACCGATGTGGCCACGGAACCAATGAACGTGGCGCTATAGCTGGAAAGCGATGCCGCTTTTTCGATGGCCATACGGCGCACGTCTTCGAGTGAAAGGTCGACTCCCAGTGTTGTAAGATGGTGTTGCAGCAGGTTGAAAGCAATTTCAGCGTATCGTGGCAGGTTGCGCGCCAGTGAAGCTGCTTCGGCGGTCAGAATCGGTACGAGCCAGTATAAAATAGCTCCACTGATCAAAAATCCACTGCAAAACAAGAGGGTAATAACCAGTGTGCGCCCCGCACCGCGCCTTTCCAGCTTGTCTACTAATGGATTTAACAAGTAGGCGATCACAAAGGCGATGCCGAACGTGGTCAGGATGTCCTGCACTTGCCAGGCCAGCAGGAAAACCCCCACAACCCCGAGTGCGATAATGATGTGGCGCAGACGGAGTTGTAGGGTAATGAGTGTGTCCATTGTGCGTTAGATTCTCTCTTTGTACAGTTTATAAATGACCGAGTCGACCAGTGCCAAGTATGACGCGCGGATGATATCGTGATGGACGCCCACCGTCGACCAGTTCTCTTTTCCATCGCTTGATTCGATCATAACACGGGTTTTGGCGCGCGTGCCAACCGTTGTATTCAAAATCCGTACCTTGTAGTCGACCAATTGCACTTCTTTGAGGATTGGATAAAAGCGCTCCAGTGCTTTATTGAGTGCGTTGTTAAGCGCGTCAACCGGCCCTTCGCCGAGCGCGGCTGTGTGCTGAATCGCTCCCGAAGGATCTTCGATCCGCACTGTCGCTTCGCTGATCGGGTTAGCATCGCCCTCGCGCCGTTCGTCAATCACGCGGTAGCCGCGCAGTTTGAAGTAGTTCGGCAGATTGCCTTTGGCCTTTTGGATGATCAGTTCTAGGCTCGCTTCTGCCCCTTCGTAGGCATATCCTTGATTTTCTAATTCTTTAATCTCGTCAACAACCCCTTGCAGCGCTGGATCGTTGATGTCGATATCCAGCCCAAGTTCTTCCACTTTATACTGAATATTCGACTTGCCACTGAGGTCGCTTACCAGCACGCGGCGGCGGTTGCCAACATTTTCTGGTTTGGTGTGTTCGTAGGTATCGGGATCTTTCAGGATGGCCGAAACGTGGATGCCACCTTTGTGAGCAAAGGCGCTCTTGCCCGTGTAAGGCTGATTTTTCCAGTCGCCAAGGTTTGCTAGTTCGCGGATAGAGCGGCTCAGGCGGGTGAGCTTGCGCAGGCTTTCGTCGCTGACACAGTCAATCCCCATCTTGAGCTTCAGGCCGGGGATGATGCTGATGAGGTTGGCATTGCCGCACCGCTCGCCAAAGCCGTTGATGGTTCCCTGCACCTGAGTGATGCCGTGCTGAACCGCCATGAGTGAATTTGCGACCGCCATTTCGCCATCGTTATGGGCGTGGATGCCAAGCGGCACGGAAATATGTTTTTTAACTGCTTCGACGATTTGACCGATTTCCCACGGCAACGATCCGCCGTTGGTGTCGCACAGAATAATCTGTTGGGCGCCGCCGCGTGCGGCTGCTTTGAGCGTTTCGATCGCGTAATCAGGATTTGCCTTATAGCCATCAAAAAAGTGTTCCGCATCATAGAAAACCTCTTCCATGTGGCGGCAGAGGTAGCTTAGCGAATCTTCGATAATTTCAAGATTCTGCTCCAACGTAATGCGCAGCGCATCGGTAACGTGAAAATCCCAAGTTTTTCCGAAAATACAGGCCACCGGCGCTTTTGAGTCCAGGAGAGCCTGAATGTTTGGATCTTCCTCGCACGTCAGTTTGGCGCGCCGCGTTGAGCCAAAGGCCGAAATACGGGCGTTTTTCAGAGGAATCTGGGCAATAGCGCGGAAAAAGTCGATATCCTTGGGGTTAGAGCCAGGCCACCCCCCTTCGATGTAGTGCACACCAAAATCATCAAGGAGCTGGGCGACGTGAACTTTATCTTCAACTGTAAAGGAAATGTCTTCCGATTGGGTGCCATCGCGCAGTGTGGTATCGTAAATTTTTACGCTCATTCGGTTGCCTCCGTGAGTTTATGAAATGCAAACAGTTATCACAGGCCGACCGTAAGGGTCAATCGGAATATAACAGGGTTTTCTTGCGCGATCATGATTCGCACGTGCTTATTGCGGACAGGCTCAGTGTGTCAGGATTTTTGTGTCCGAACCATTCAATTGTATTTTAACCGCAGGCGCTGTGACTCTGTCGTGCGGTGCTATGCGAGAGTTTTGGTGGCTAGTCACCGAGCATTACTTGATAACTGCCAATCCCTTCTGACAGGCACTCATTGTGGAATATTTCTCTATCAATTGATCGACTATTGTAAGGAAGGCATGGATTGCTTCTAGGAACTGCAGGCGGCGTTCTTCGAGCGTTTTATCGTCGGCGTGACCGATAGATTCGACGAGAGCGCGACCTAAGGCGTGCACTCGCTTGTGCGGCTCGGTGAGCGACTGGTAGAGCGGATCGTTGCGGAAGGCATCCATTGCTGATGTTGCACAATATTTGCCGAAGGCGCAGTTTTGGTGATCGGGTAAACTCAGATTGCGCTGCTCGCTCAGCACGGCGCCCAACACTTTATGCAGAAACAAAACGTGCGTCACTTTGGCGATAATGAAGGGTGTCGCACGGTTGTTTGTATTGAATGGTTGGTAGAGATTGCGCAGTTCTTCGACGGTAGCGACAAACACGTCGGTGTCGTCGCCCAAGATGCGCACCTGTTCGTTGAGTCGTTCTGAGCGTCCGGCAAGCTGCTCGATGTTGCCCGCTACTTGATTGGTTGTAGCGGATTGTTCTTCCAGAGCAGCGCTAATGCTCAGGATCATTTCGCCCATTTCCTCAATGGCGGCCATGATTTCTTGGAAACTGCTTTGGGCGATCTGCGATGTTTTGGCTTGCTCGGCAATCATGCCGCTGGCTTGACGCGCACTGACTGTGGCGCGTTCAATTTCTTCGAGAATGGTCTGAATTGATTTTTCGATCTGCTTCGTAGACTGTTGTGTGTTTTCGGCGAGTTTGCGCACTTCGTCGGCAACGACGGCAAAACCGCGACCAGCTTCGCCAGCGCGGGCGGCTTCAATGGCAGCGTTCAGTGCCAAGAGATTGGTTTGATCGGAAATGTCGTTGATAACGGTGACGACGCTGCCGATGTTGCGCGCACTGGTTTGTAGTTCGTTGATTTCCCCCGCGAGAGTTTCGATTTCGTGTTGGAGCTGCATCGCACTGCGCGTGCTGGCTTCCAGCTTTGTCGCGCCTTCACGCGCCAATTTGACCGTGGTCTCTGCTGAATCGGCGGAGGTGGTAACGCTGCGTGAAATTTCGTTAATCGTAGCGCTCATTTCGTGTGCCGCTGCCGATAGCTCGTTGGTGGTATCGAGGTTGCGTAGACTGGTGTAGCGCACGCGTCCCATCACTTCCAGCACTCCGGCGGTTGCGCCGGATGTTTTTGCGATCAGATTCATCGTTTGACCGATATTGCAATCAATATTCGTGATGAAGCTGTTGAAGGACGCGCTGAGGCGGGCAAGCTCATCGCTGCCGCTGTCATCAAGACGTTGCGTCAGATCGCCACTGCCAGAGGCAAACTCGCGGGCGCGGGAGTTAATGCGCGATATGCTGCGCCCAATGGCATCGGCGATAATTAAGGCGAGTGCGGCCGCTATTACGACGGCGGCAATGGAAAGTATCAGTGTGAGCGTAAGTTGTGCTTCAGCGCTGGTTAATTGTTGTTGGAGCAACGCTTCGAGCTCGCTGGCTACGCTGTCTTCAAGGATTTTCATTTGGTCGATAAAAGCGGTACTCGCACGAAACCACTGCTGGGGCTGAATGCCAAAATTTCCTGTTGTTGCTTTGGCAAAGGCTGTTTCGCGCATTTGGAGCACGGTGCGCAATTCTGAACTGTTTTGCAAAGTTTCTAAACGGTTCAGTGTTGAAGGATTGGCTTGCGAAGTAAAGAGATCCAGCGCGGTTTGCTGCTGTGCGAGAAGTGAAATGAAGAGCTGATATGCCTCTGGAGTAAATTCATTCCGCGCAAAAACGCCGTTCAGTGTGGCTCTTTCTTGGCCCATAGCTTCTTTTGCTTGCATGATACTGGCGTAAGCTATCAAGTTGCGGGAGATTTGCCCGTCTTCCGATTGGTGTGTAATGCGTGCAACGCTAGCAAGGAACTTTTGAATGATTGCCGAATAGGCGGAAATGGCTTCAGTGGTTGGGATAGAAAGGGCATCAATACGGCTTCGGGTGGCAGTGAGCGTCCCTAAAAGGGTGAGTGCTTCGTTGAGAGCGGCATCGCGCTCTTGTGTTAAAGCCGATTGGAGCGCGCTCAGAGCGCGGTCAGTCTGTTGCCGTTCATGGTTCACTTCATTGCGAAACTGACTCCCTTGCGAGGAGAGAAATCCCGCGCTAACACCGCGTTCCAGTTGCATTTCATGGATAAACCGACCAATGTATACCGAAATGGTTGCTTTCGCGTGCAGGTCATTGATCATAGTGGTTTGTTTCCATGAGCTATGGACTAACAATCCGCTTACGGTAATCAGTGCACAGAGCGGAATCAGGACGATTATGCCGAGTTTGATTTTAATGCTCAGGCGGGACAACCAACGCATGCGAACCCCTTAATGAAAAGAATTTCCGCACCCTCAGTGCGAAGTGTCATAAAAGTAACACAACGCTTGTGGGTGAACAACGGTTATTAAATTGCCGCTGGTCGTTTTATTATCTGTTGTTTAGTAACGTGCTTAATTCTGATTTGCATTGTAATTCTTTAAATAAAAAGCTTTTTTATTACGGCCTAGCGGTTCACTTCGAGTGGCATGATTCTTGCTCATATATTCACAATGCATTGAGTGATGAGCGCATATAGCATGTGCATTTCATCACGAAAAAAAACTCTCTGGAGGTGCCTCTTGAAAAAGACTCTATGGCTCTCTCTCCTTGCTGGAGCCTGCGTCTGGATGCTGATTGGATTGAGCATGGTGACAACTGTTTCTGCCGAAGGTAGCCGGAAACATGTGACTCCGATGGGGAAACAGGATTGCTATGCGTGTCATGTGAATGTTTCTCCGACAGTAGCGGCTGAGTGGCAGGAAAGCGCTCATGCTATGACGGGAATCAAGTGTGGCGTGTGCCACGGTGACGAGAAAAATTTCCAGTCAAAACCATCGCAACAGCAGGTTTGTATCGGCTGTCATGCGGCTGAAGTGCAACATACACCGGAAGGACGTAGTTGTACGGCATGTCACCCAGTTCACCGTTTTAGCGTTCACAGCAAACCGTTGCGCCAGTAGTTAAGGGAGGATGTAATGCAAATGAACCGGAGAAATTTTTTGAAAGCCTCTATGGTCACCAGTGCCATAGCTGCTTCTGGAGTGTCGTTTTCAGCCATGGCCAATGCCACAAACAAGGACGGTGTTGATAAGTGGGTGAAAGGTGTTTGCCGTTTCTGTGGAACCGGCTGTGGTGTGTACGTTGGTGTCAAAGATGGCAAGCTTGTCACGATTAAAGGGAACCCGGAAGCCAAAACCAATTTCGGTTTTCTGTGCGTAAAAGGGTTCGCCGCGTACAAGTCTATGTACCATCCGGATCGTTTGACGCATCCGCTGATTCGTCAGGCTGATGGAAAGTTTAAGAAAGCGTCGTGGAACGAAGCGCTGGATCTTGTCGCGAACAAGTTCAAGTATTTCCACGAAAAATTTGGCAAAGACTCTGTGGCCTACTATGGCTCAGGGCAGTGCACAACTGAAGAAACCTACACCTTTAATAAGCTCTGGAAGGGTGGTTTCCGCAGCAATATGGTCGAAGGAAACCCGCGCCTCTGCATGGCGAGTGCGGTTGGTGGATATATTTCCACCTTTGGTGCCGACGAGCCAGCGGGGTCGTATGCCGATATTGAAAAATCAAAGTGTATCTTCCTCACGGGCTCCAACATGAGCGAGTGCCATCCGGTGCTCTTCCGTCGTGTTATGCGCCACAAGCGCAATAATCCGGAAGTCAAAATCATCGTGTGTGAACCACGCAAAACCTCTACCTCGGCTATTGCTGATTTGTGGTTGCCCGTTGATCCAGGAACTGACCTTGCGGTTTTCCATAGCATGGCCTATGAAATTCTTCGTAATAACTGGCAAGATAATGGGTTTATGGAGCGTCATACCCGCATTACCGATGGCAAAGAGCCCGTAACGCTCGAAAACTATAAGAAGTTTTTGGAGCAGTTTACCCCGGAAGCGGCTGAAAAAGTTACCCGCTGCCCGGCAGAAAACATCCGTAAAGCGGCTGAATGGTTTGCCACCAGTGGTGCTTCTATGTCGATGTGGTGTATGGGCTTGAACCAGCGTACTCGTGGTGTGTTTGCCAACAACCTGATTCACAACTTGCACCTGATTACTGGCAATATTGGCAAGCCGGGGGCGGATTCCTTCTCGCTTACCGGACAACCGAATGCCTGTGGTGGCGTGCGCGAAGCTGGAGCTCTGTCGCACTTACTGCCTGGCACGAAGCCAGTCGCCAACGACGCGTGGCGTGCACACGTGGAAAAAATGTGGAAGCTCGAACCGGGGACGATTGATCCGAAGCCGGGTTTCCATACCATGAAAATGTTCGATAGCCTTGGTGGCGAAAATGACGCGGCCAAGCCGATTAAAGCGATGCTGGTCACTACAACCAACCCCGCGCAGAGCCTACCGAACCTCAATAAGTACCTCAAAGGGATGGACGACGCTTTCCTTGTCGTGCTGGATATCTTCCCGACGCGTACCACACAGTTCGCTGATGTTATTTTACCCGCAGCATTCCTTTATGAAAAAGGTGGCGTGTATGGTTGTTCCGAGCGGCGGAGCCAGCACACGGAAAGAGCAGTCACCCCTCCAGGCGAAGCGAAAGCTGACCTGTGGATTGCCACCCAGATTGCCAAACGGATGGGACTTGAAAAACTCATCCCGTGGAATATGGATGACACCATGAAAGCGGGCGAAATGGCGTGGAACGATTACACCGATATTACCAAAGATACCGGCCACACCCTGCGCGGCGTCAGCTACCAGCGCCTACGTGAAAGTGTAGACGGTTTCCAGTGGCCAGTGCCAACTGCTGATCACCCCGGCACGTACAAGCGCTACGTCAAAGGGATGGATCCGCACCTTGAGGGCCTGCAAAAAGCGGGAACGGTCCCTGCCGATGCTACGATTTACTTCTATGACGATGCCAAAAAAGAAGGAAAAGCGAATATCTTCGTTCGCCCTTATCAGGGTGGCGCCGAAGTGCCGGATGCCGAGTATCCGTTTTTCTTCACTACGGGTCGCGTTGTAGAACAGTGGCACACCGGAACCATGACGATGCGTATCCCAGAAATCGCCCGTTCGCACCCCAACGACTATCTGGAAATCAACCCTGAAGACGCCAAGCAATACAAAATCGCCAATGGCGATATGGTCAAAGTCACCAGCCGTCGCGGCGAGATCATCCTTCCCGCACGTCTGACCGATGGCACTATGACGGGCGTTGTCTTTACCCACATGCACGATCAAGCCAAAGAGCGGATGTGTAATTTTGTCACCAACGATGCGGTTGACCCCGGATCAGCGGAACCGGAATACAAAATTGCCGCCGTAAAAATCGCTCGTGTGGGCGGCCCACGTGACGTGGCGGATGGGTATGTTATCAGTGACGTAAACAGCCGCATGTAATTATAACAGTTTACCCCATACCTCCTTTTTTATACCTGCTTTTCAGCCCGCCCACGGTTCGTAAGACCCGGGCGGGCGCTCTTTATCCTGGAAAGGTGTTTTTATGATTATCGCAACTTCGATCTTAATTTTTGAAAACAGTTTTGATGAAACCGCCCAGCACGAACTTGCCGCATTTGACGGAGTTGAAGTCCATGCCGTTTCCGACGATCAACGCCAAGTTGTCATTTGCATCGAGCGCGAATCACTCAAAGACGTTGAAGCACTGGATGAATCGTTGCGGAAAATCTCTGGTGTGATCGACATCGCCCACCATGCCGTCAATTTTGAAGAAGAAGTGCTGTAAGGATGAGTGCGCTGCTGGAATGGGTGCGCACCCTTCTGAATGAAAACCCCTTTAAGACGCATCTATTGATGGATCAAATGCGCCCACCGGGAGCGGTAGCGGAAGCACAATTTATGGAGCGGTGCATTCGCTGTGCGCGTTGCATAGAAGTGTGTCCATATGAATCAATTCAGCGCGCAAAAGTGTACGACAAGCTCCAAATTGGTACACCGTACATTTACGCTCAGGAACGCGGCTGTTACCTGTGTATGCTCTGTCCGCCAGTCTGCCCGACGGGAGCGCTTGACCCTACCGTGCTGGAACCGGAAGCTGTCAGAATCGGCATTGCCCGTATTGACGAAGAACGTTGCCTGAACTACCTCTACGAACGCGACGAGCTACAGGGAGTTTCCCGCACCGGAAGCGCCAAAATCTGCAACGTCTGCTTTAATGTTTGCCCACTACGCGACCACGCGATTGAACTGAAAGGCGGCCTGCTGCCAACCATCACCGAAAAATGTGTTGGTTGTGGCGCCTGTGTTGAAAAATGTCCAACCGAACCGCGCTCAATTACTATTATCCCCGAAGGGATGGTCGATGAGCACCACAGTGGCATTCATCACCTCCGCACACGCCGCATGAGTGCCGAGAAATCTGAAACTTCGCCACACAGTGATATATATCGCCACAAAGAGCTGATGGAGCGCAAACGTGAGCTTTCTCCCGAAGGGGTCAACAACCCCTTTGAATTTAACTTTAAAGGGTCGGGCGAAGTAGAAGGATGGGGGGTGACGTATGAAGACTAATCGACGTACGCGCCTTACTACCATTGTTTTCTGGCGTCGCCTTGTGCAATTCAGTGTCTTGGCCGCTATTTTTGTGATCCCATGGATGAACGTGCATAAAATCTACTTTGCCAAAGGGACATTCTACTCGCTTGACGTTGGCGATATTGCCGTCGCCGATCCCGTTGCCGTTTTTCAGGTGATGCTCACGTCGGCGCTTATTTCATCAGCGATGTTGGCGTCACTGGTGGTACCGCTTCTGTTGATGCTCATACTCGGGCGAGTGTGGTGCAGTTGGCTCTGCCCGTATTACCTTTTTTCTGACCTCATCGCAGGAATGCGCCGACGCCTCGGCTTACGTGCGGTTCCGACCAATGCTCGGTTGCAATCGGCTTCGCGTGCCAACATATTCCGCTATGGATTTTTACTCGCGGGACTGCTGGTCGTCGGCATTGCCGGAGTGCCGCTACTGACATTGATACTGCCGCCGGGTCTGATTTCGTCGCAGGCATTGGTGTTGGTCAAGTTTGGTACGCTGACATTTGAAATTGCCATTATTCTTACCCTGCTGATGGTTGAAGCCTTCTATGCGCCACGCTTCTGGTGCCGCCTCTTTTGTCCGACCGGAACGTGCCTGTCATTTTTTAAAACGGAACGTGGAATGCACATCACGCTTGACGATGCAAAATGCTCGCAGTGCGGTCAATGCGCCAAAGTGTGCCCTATGGGACTTGACCCACGCACCGAAGGGAACAATGCGCTGTGCCATAACTGTGGTGATTGCATTGACCATTGCCCAGCAGCGCAACGAGGGAAATCGCTCTGTTTTGGATTTGGATCGGAGCCGGGAAAATAAACGACGACGGGCGATCACATGAGATCGCCCCTACGAAAGTACCGGATAATGGTTTTTGTTGGTCTCTGTAGGGGCAGACCTGCGTGTCTGCCCTTCCTTTTCTTACACGAGCGTAGTTGTTTCCAATCCCAGCTTCCGTAGTTTCTCCCCATTTTCCACGCGCGAAACAACCGCCATACTGGCTGCTTCTGGTTGAAGATACGTGCTGGCAACACGTTGCAAATCGTCAAGCGTGACGCTGAGTACCCGTTCGCGGTAGCGTTGCCGCTGTTCCGGTGTGCGGCCTAGCAGTTGGTTATGGAAGGCTTTTTTCGCTTCGCCAGCGGGCGAGCCGGGTTTATCCATATTGCCGATCACGCCGAGGATGGCTTCTTCGACGTGGCGCCATTCATGCTGCTCTTGGAGTAACCACTGCACCGATTGGTCGAAGTCGGCCAGCGTTTCTTCCATTCGTGGGTCGCGATACGAGTAAAAGCGGAAGGCTGCAACGTCGGAATCTTGATTGGCGCCACCGCCGTAGGCTCCACCCTGTTCGCGGATGGCGCGGTGCAAATATCCATTACGCAGGAACCCGCCCAGCACGGAAAGTACCGGCGCATCGGGGTGGTCAACCGGAACGGTCGGGTACGCTTTGGCACAGAAATTGACTTGCGTGTTTGTCAGCCACCCTTGACGGCTGGTTTGTCTGACGGCGGACAAGGCAAATGGTTGATATGGCGCCTGTTGCAGTCCGCTGTTTTCCCAGAGCGAGCAGACTTGCGGCGTAGCACTTTGGAGTATTTCATCTTCGCCGATGAGAAGGATTTGACGCGGCGCGGCTTGAATGCGGCGGTGAATTTCCGCCAGTCCAGCGGCAAAGGCGGCCAGCGCATCGTTGTTTTCCAGTTTTTGTTCAATGATTTTCGTATGGCGAATGCCTGCCAGCCCGCGCAGGCGATGCGACAAGGCCGCTACGGGACTCATGCCGCTGCTGGCTGCCAGCATAGCCAGTGTATGCCCGCTACCCGTCACACTTTGCATTTGGCTGGCTTTGAGTTGCGAAATAACTTCATGGATATGATCGAGTTCATCAAAACGGACATGTTGGAACATTTCCACCATCAGTTCGGTCATCGGTTGGCAATTGCGCGCCAAGGCTTTGGTGCCGATGATAAAGTGTCCTTTGATGCTCTGCACGTCATCGATAGCGCCGCGCACGTTGGTATGGGCGTGAATGCCGCCACACACGCGCGATTGCCAGACTTGGGCTTCGCGGTAGTCGCGCGCACCGATGCCAAGTTCGGTGAGTAAAACGGAGTAGTAAGGGAGCAGGTTGAGAAGTTCGTCGTCAAGCTGCGGGAGATCGACAATGAGCTGGGCATACACGAGGCCGTTGGTTCCGGCGCTATAGCGTGTGGCGGGGATGGTTCCCGCAAGTGTTTCGCCATGAAAAACAGGCAGTGTGGCGGGCACGTCTTCAAGCCCAACTTTGGGGAGTGTTTCGGGGTCAAGTTTTCGCTCTTGTCTGGCGCTTAACTGCGCGGCAAGCTCAATAAGCTCCGTTTTTTGTTCTGCCGTCAGTTGCGTTTTAATGGCATTAAGGCGGTGGGTTTCGGCGGCGTCACGCCGCTCGCCAAATCCTGTGTCGGGCTTGAGCGTCAGGCGCACCATGTGGGGATTATCCAGCAGGAATTGTCGTACGAGCGATGGGATAAAATCGGGACTTTGCGCTTCTTGACGCAGTTTAACCAGGACGCGATCAATGTTGAGCGCGCCGGCGACATCGCCACGATGCACGGCTTGCCCCATCGTGCCAAGGATGAGTTGCAGGCCGTACGGGTAGCTATCGCCACTGATTTCGCGCTGACCGAGTTCGATTTGATGCAGCACGGCTTCGACCAGTTCCGGCGCAACGCCGTTTTCGGCCACATCGCGTAGCACGTCGTAGATCAGTTGTTCTACGGCAGCGGCATGTTCAGGGTCGCTCCCTTCGAGTCCGCAGGCAAATACCATTTCGCGGTGCGAATCTTCGAGACCGCAGAGGGGCGATGGCGAGCTGCCAAGATCCGATGTTTCCAGTGCGTGCAGCAGCGGCGAACCACTGTTGTCGAGCAAAACATCTGCCAGCAGTTCGGCGCGCAGCGAGGTTTCCAGATCAACGCCGGAACCAATTAACCATCCGAGGACGATATGTGTTTTCCCTTCCATAGCATCGTCACTCAGCGGGTAGCTTTCTTCGACCCGCACGGGCGCGTGATACCGCTTTTCGGCAGGAACGGTGATGATTTCGTCAAGCTTTTCAAAGCGGTGGAGTACGCGCTCCTGAAAGATCTGCTGGTGTTCTGACGCAGGGATATTGCCATACGTCATAAAAACGGCATTGGTGGGGTGGTAGTGGGTACGATAGAACGCGACCAAATCGGTATAGCTCAGGTCGACGATACATTCAGGATCGCCGCCGCTATTGTGATGATAGGTGGTTGTCGGGAATAGGTAGCGGGTAAGCGATTGCCAGAGGATGCTGGAAGGAGAGCTCATCGCCCCTTTCATTTCGTTGTACACAACCCCTTTAAACATGAGCGGTGAGTCGGGATTGCCCGGTTCGGCAAACTCTAAACGATGCCCTTCCTGAGCAAAGTCGAGTGGGTCAAGATTGGCAAAGAATACGGCGTCGAGGTAGACGTCAAGCAAGTTGGCAAAATCTTTGCGGTTTTGACTGGCAAACGGGTAGGCGGTCCAATCGCTGCTGGTAAAGGCATTCATAAAGGTATTCAGCGAGCGGCGAATCATCATGAAAAAAGGGTCGCGCACGGGGTATTTTTCGGAACCGCACAGGGCGGTGTGTTCAAGAATATGGGCAACACCTGTCGAGTCGGTGGGGACGGTGCGGAGGGCTACCAAAAAAACATTTTCGGGATTTTCCGGGGCGTCAAAGTGGAAGTGTTGCGCGCCGGTAACGCGGTGACGGTATTCTACAACCGTGAGTTTGAGTGAGTCGATGGTTTCAGAACGTATCCATTCGAATGATTCGTGCGCGATAGTCATGAGGCTCCTTTGTGGGGAAAGTGATGACGGTAGGTATACGTGAAAATGGAAAAAATGAGAAGGGCAAGCGGGAGAATACCAAGCACTTTGGTGGTGTTGTGGTGCGGTTGCTCCCTTCTCAGGCTACGCGATGGCACGGAGTTCCCTGTAAAAATGCCTGAATATTTTCCACTACAATCACGAGTAAGCGTTGGCGGGCTTCGGCGGTTGCCCAAGCGATGTGCGGTGTGAGAAAGCAGCGTGGAGCACTCAGGAGTGGATTTTCTGCGCGTGGTGGCTCCTGCGACATGACATCACTGGCATATCCGCCTAAATGGCCATCATGCAAGGCTTGTGCAACCGCCACATCGTCGATCAATTGCCCTCGTCCAGTGTTGACCAATAGCGCGCCAGTCTTCATTGTCAATAGCCGCTTGCCATTCACCATATTATTTGTTTGCTCGGTTAAAGGGCAATTCAGGCTCACAACATCGCTGTGGGCAAATACTTCGTCAAGGCTGGTAAACGTAAATATACTCTCTGCCTGATATTTTTCCGGATGGGCAGTGCTGACCAACACACGCATGCCGAACGCTGTTGCTACTCGCGCGACTTGTTGCCCGATCTGCCCGAATCCGACAATGCCTAAGGTTTTTCCTGCCAACTCGAGCAACGGGCGCTCATGAAAGCTGAAGTCCGCGCACTGGCACCATGCGCCATTACGCACTCGCTCGGCATGGTGCCCCACCTGCTGTGTCATTTCAAGCAACAGCGCAAACATCATTTGTACGACTGATGCGGTGCTGTAACCGGGAGCATTTGTCACCACAATGCCGCGTTCACGTGCGGCGGCAAGATCAACTACATTTACTCCCGTCGCTAGCACGCCGATGTATTGCAATTTTGGCAATGCGGCGATTGTTTGTGCCGAGAGCGGCGTTTTGTTGGTGAGTACGATTTCGGCACCTTGGGCATGTGCCACTATCTTGTCGGCTTCGGTGCGGTGATGAATCGTGCAGTTCCCAAGCCGCTCGAGCAGACTCCAGTCGAGATCGCCGGGGTTCATGGTGTAGCCGTCAAGTACGACAATGTTCATAAGGTATCCTTTCAAATTTCTGTGAGGGTGATGGTTTTAACTTCTGTGTAAAGCTCAGGAATATTTTTCCATGCAACACGAAACTGATTACGTTTTTTTGCTCGCCAAGCATTACCTTCCCACTTCATGTTAACACCGGGATCATAGTATATCGTACTGGAATAGATGGCATGAAGGAATCGCTCTAAATCTGTCCCCGTTGCCAGCGTTATTCTTGGACCATAGAGATAATAGGGAACGTCGCGCTGCGAAGCTTTGTATGAAACAAAACAGGCATTCGCATGTTTGCGTTTCCAGTGATCCAAAAGTTTACTGAAACTCCATCCTGCGGCAAGGCTTTTGTTTTGGTCGCGTAGCATCAAGCCGCCATTGGGGTCAATAATCTGTCTTTTGCGAGAATCATACCCCTCCAGTGTAATCGTTAAGCCCGATTTTGCATTTTGCTCGGAAATAGTATGCCGACTGGCAAAATCCATCCGCTGTGGTTGTTGATTCGTGCCGTAGTGTTTTAGGAAAGATTCAAGGCACTCAAGATAAGTGCCCGTGTTTGGCTCAGGAGTCATAAGCGTTACAGCTCCTCCAGAGTGAGTCTTTAATTCCCAGTCCATAAAGTCCGGGTCGGGAGTGCCGTTCGGGGTGATTCCAAACTGAGCCTCCAGTGTATAGCCAGCACCATTCTTGGCTGCGTACTCGATAAAATTTCCTTGTCCGTCAAGTCGGCATGAGCGGATAAATCCCCTTTGGTAGATAGCATGAAGTTTTTGTAGAAGCATTGCCCGACTATCAGTAGGTTTTGACCTGTACTCGAAGAATACTGGAGGTGCTGGTATTACTTTGCCAGAGTCTATAAGGTGCCACGCCTCATGTGAAAGTGTATCATCCCAAGCACTTACATACGCCAAAATGCTGTCGTTTCTTATGCCAAGAATTAGGTAGCGATGGGAATCTTTTCGCTTTGCTCGTTCTTCATCCGTTGGAGGTTGCAGAAGATGTGATGGCGCTATACTGCATCCCCGCAGCATTCCCGATAGCCTTACTTCGGGATACTTTGGATAGAGAATCAACTGGGCGTGTGGAGCCTGCTGTGTGAAGCCGTCAGGTGTAATCCAGTGTAAATCGATAGGTGCTTTGAAAATTGGTCCTTTGCTGCTCAGTCCAGCACTGGAGATTTTTCCGGTTGGAATGAATTGAAGAACGCAGAAATCACCGCCAAAATATATCTGTTGCTTAGAGTTGTCGTTATTTGCGAGAGGTTTAAATAGCACTTTTTTTGCGCCATGACGTTGCATCAAGAGGGCAATTTGCGACAAGTTTACTGAAGATCCATCCACGCGCTACCTCTCTGAATGTCCTTGCATACGGGATAAAAACCGGACATACTGTCCGGAAATTAGCCTAGGAGAATAAGTATGCAGTATACAACGTACCACGAACTCCTTCAAGCCGTCCGCTGTATATACACCCAACGACAGCTTGCTGATTTCCTGAGGGTAGATGAGCGGACGATACGACGGTGGGAGTCGCGAGAAACTGAGCCTCCACCTTATTTGGTTGATGTTATCCGCCAACGGCTTCTGCCATTTTCAGAGTATACTTCGAATAGAAAAAGCACTTTCACGTTTGTTGATTTATTTGCTGGCATAGGCGGGATTCGCAAGGGATTTGAGGCACATGGCGGCCAATGTTTATTTACCAGTGAATGGGATAAATACGCTCAGAAGACCTATCTCGCCAACTTTTCCGACACCTTTGATCACAAGCTTGTTGGCGATATTACACAGGTTGACGAGGCAGAGGTGCCGACACATGATATCTTGCTCGCTGGATTTCCGTGTCAGGCATTTAGTATCGCAGGAGTTTCGAAAAAAAATTCACTCGGCAGACCCCATGGCTTTTCGTGCACTACTCAAGGGACGTTATTTTTTGATGTTGCAAGAATAATTGCTGCAAAACGACCCAAAGCGTTTTTGCTCGAAAATGTAAAAAATCTCATCTCTCACGACAAAGGCAATACATTTAAAGTAATTTTAAATACACTGCAAAATGAACTCGGATATCACGTTCACTATAAGGTGATTGATGCGCTGCATTTTGTTCCCCAGCATCGGGAGCGGATTTTAATTGTGGGGTATGACCGTAACGTTGATTTCACATGGGAAGATTTGCGTCTTCCGTTAAAAGGAGCGACCCGGCTTGCCTCAATTTTACATCCGCAAAATGGCACAGAGATCGCGGAAGATCCATACACCGAAGGGAAAAATGCGTCGGTAAATCAAAAATACACGCTCACACGTAAACTCTGGGAATATCTGCAAAATTATGCAGAAAAACACCGCCAAGCAGGGAATGGCTTTGGTTTTGGGCTTGTTAACGAGAATGATACGGCTCGGACGTTATCAGCTCGTTATTATAAAGATGGTTCCGAAATTCTTCTCTCGCAAGGTGACGGGAAAGTCCCACGGAGACTTACCCCTCGAGAGTGCGCACGGTTAATGGGTTTTCCTGATGATTTTGTTATCCCAGTAAGCGACACGCAAGCGTATCGTCAGTTCGGCAACAGCGTTGTTGTGCCAGTCATCAAAGAAGTTGCACGGATTATGGTTCCTCGCATACTTTCATCAAACTCTTTTGGTGGGCAGGTTGACTTGGGATACGCTTCACTCGTTATGTAGGTCGTGAGAAAATTTTCCTCGCTTTACTGTCCAGCACTAACGAACGCACCGAACCGTGCCAGGAGATCGGTAGCCTCCGGTGTTTCGCGCACCTCAGCAAGGAGTTGTGTCACGTTGACGCCGCGTGCCAGCAGTGCTGGCTCTTGCTGCTCAATATATGAGCGCATGATAGCCGCACTGTATTCTGGGTGGAACTGTACCCCCCATGCGGTTCCACCAAGGCAAAAGGCATGGTGTGGATCGTGGGCATTCGCGGCCAAGGCGACGGCATTTGCTGGAAGTTTTAGGACAGTTTGAGAGTGTGTCGTGTGGCCAAGGAAGGTGAGCGGTGCGTGGCAAAAGAGTGGATCGCTGGTGGCTGCCGGCAAGCGGGAAATGGCGACGGTGCCAATTTCCTGACCAGCAGGGTGGTATCCGGCGATGCCACCCATGGCATGAGCTAAGAGTTGGTGCCCGTAGCAAATGCCCAGAACAGGTATGCGAGCCTGCACGATCGATGGGAGCCAGTGCGCGATGGCCTCGCTCCACGGTAGGGCATCGGTCACCATGGCGTGTGAACCGGTAATCACTACGCCAGCACACTGCTCGGGGGCGGGCAGGTTGGCGCCGTGTTCGGCATCGACCACCACGGTAGGCACTCCATTGACGCGCAAGCCTTCACATGTCCAGTGATCAAAGTCGCCAAACTGCTGCAGCGTTGGCGCAAAGGTGGTGCCTACTTTGAGGAGGTAAAGCGCGCGCATACTATTCTTTGGGGGTTGCCGGTTTTTTGGTTGTTTTTTTCGGGGCGGCAACCTTTTTTTCGTCAGTAGTTTTCTTGGCAGCAGCGGTTTTGCGTTTGGCGGGGGTTTTTGCTGCTGCTTTGCTTGCGCCTACGGTAGCTTTCCCCTCTTTTTTCGCGGCGGCTTTTTCTTTTTTCTCGACGACAACGGCTTGACCGGCTTCATCGCGCTCCATGCTTTTGGCATTGCGGCATTTTGGGAAGGCGGAGCAGGCTAAAAATTCGCCACGTTTTGAGCTGCGGACGACCATCGTCGCACCGCATTTATCGCAGGCAATGGTGGTTTGTTCAGCGGGTTTTTTGACGATGATGGTGATATTGCCTTCTTCATCTTTGGTAAAGCTTTTGGCGTTTTTACATTCGGGATAGCCGCTGCACGCCAAAAACGGGCCGCGCCGTGACATTTTAATCACCATATTGCGTTGGCATTTATCGCAGACAATGTTGGTTGGCTCGTCGGTCGCGCGTGGTGTGATGGTGAGGTTTCCTTCTTCATCCTTGGAAAAGTTTGCCGTAAAACTGCATTCTGGATAGGTGGAGCACGCCAGGAATTCGCCGTTCCTCCCATTTTTGATCAGTAGTTCGGCTGTGCACTTGGGGCAAGGAATATTGGCGCGGATGTTGATTTTTTCAACCCCTTTCAGGGCTTCCTGCGCTTTGCTGAATTCTTCTTTGAATCCCGTGTAGAAGGTGCCGAGCGCTTGGCGCCATTCTTTTTTGCCTTCTTCGATTAAGTCTAACTCGCTTTCAAGGTTCGCGGTAAAGTTATAATCGAAGAGTTCGCGGAAGTGGGTCACCAGCAGTTCGTTCACCACTTTACCGAGTTCGGTCGGGGTAAACTTGCGATCTTCTTTTTCCACATATTTGCGATCTTCGATGGTTGATAGGATCGAAGCATAGGTACTTGGGCGGCCAATCCCTTTTTCTTCAAGGGTTTTTACAAGGGTAGCTTCTGAGTAACGGGGTGCTGGTTGGGTGAAGTGTTGCTGCGGGGCAATCTGATCGGCGTTGAGCGCTTCACCGACGGCAAGGCGCGGCAGGCGACCGCTTTCTTCTTCTTTGCCAGCTGTGGGTTCGTCTTCTTCTACAATGTTATACAGTGCCAAATGTCCGGCAAAGGTGATGACGTTGCCAATGGCGCGCAGGGTGTGCGAACCATTTTTAATATCGACGACGGTTGAGTCAACGAGCGCATCGGCCATTTGTGAGGCGATGAATTTTTCAAAGATAATTTTATACATGCGGTACTGATCGCCCGTGAGGTACTCGCGGATGGCGTCAGGGTGGTGCGGTGCGGTGGGGCGAATGGCTTCGTGAGCGTCTTGTGTTTGTTTTTTGCTGGCAAAAACGCGGGGTTTTTCTGGGAGATATTCTGAGCCGAAGGTGGTGGCGATGAATTCGCGCCCCCACTGGAGTGCGTCGTCAGAAACCCGTGTCGAGTCGGTACGCATATAGGTAATCAAACCGGTGGAGCCGAGCGGCCCAAGGTTAACCCCTTCGTACAGTGATTGGGCGACCATCATGGTTTTTTTGGCACTAAAGCGGAGTTTGCGCGAAGCATCCTGCTGTAGTTTGCTGGTGGTAAAGGGCGGAAGTGGGCGTTTCTTTTTCTGTTTGGTTTCAAGCTCGCTGACCTGAAACGTGCCACTTTTGAGTGCGTCTACGATGGTTTGCGCTTGTTCGCCATTCGTGATTTCGGCTTTTTTTCCGTTGATTTTGGAGAGTTTTGCCTGAAACGGGGTGTTCTCTTTGGTAAAATCAGCGAAAATACTCCAGTATTCTTCTTGCACGAAGGCATTGATTTCCGCTTCGCGTTCGCAGACGAGGCGGAGTGCAACGCTTTGCACGCGACCGGCAGAAAGGTTACGCGATATTTTATCCCAAAGGAGTGGGCTGATTTGATAGCCAACGATGCGGTCAAGAATGCGGCGTGCTTGTTGGGCATCGACTTTGCGCTGGTCTATTTCTCCGCTTTGAGCGATGGCCTCTTGAACGGCCTTCTTGGTGATTTCGTTAAATAGAACCCGTTTGAAAGGGACGCGACACTCTTTTTCCAGAATTTTATAGACGTGCCACGATATCGCTTCCCCTTCTCTATCGGGATCCGATGCCAGGTAGATGATATCGGCTTTGGAGGCGGCATTTTTGAGGTCGTCGATAACTTTTTTCTTATCGCGCATGGTGACGTAGCGGGGCTCAAATCCATTTTCAAGATCCACGCCAAATGAAGATTTAGGCAGGTCACGGACGTGGCCGACGCTGGCCTTGACGACGAAATCTTTACCAAGATACTTGTTAATCGTTTTTGCTTTTGCGGGTGATTCGACAATAACGAGCGCTTTTTGTGCCATGTAATCTCTTCCATCGTAAAATATAAATGAATAAAACGCGGGGGACGTTACCATCCCCCGCTGTGTGCGTAAATCATTAATTTAGGTTTACTGTCTGTCGTATCAATGGTCGACGGCTCCCCACCCTTCGCTGGCGATGCGGATAACATCATCAACACCGTGGGTTACATTTTCGAGAATTACGTTATTGATGATCCCTTTCATCTCTTCAAGGTCAACCCGTCCCCCTTTAGAGTTTGAGTAGACTTCGGCGCGATCAATGATTTCTTCGACCGTGTAGGAATCAAGTATATCAAAACGATCCATCATGAGCAGAATGTTGCTGGCTTCCATCGTCAAGATGCCTGCGACGCGCATGGTATAGGAAAATTGGCTGACGGAAGCGCCGCCATAGACGGTGCCGACCGAGTGAACCGGAATAGCATCCATTAAAACGAGTGCGGAATTGATGTCGTCTTCGTCGTAGCCAAGCATTTCCATAGCGTCAAAAATTTCGTCGGTATGATCTATAGAAATTTCTTCAAGCATGACAAAATTCGCAATAACTTTCAGTAATTTTGATATTTCTGCATTCATGCTTTACTCCTGTTTAGCGAGACGTTTCCTGAATCGAGGGTTATATACCCCAGGAGTTCTAATTCCGCAAGCGATTCCATGAAAAGGGTTCTTTCCTGTTCGCAGAGATGCTGTAAATCATCAATCGAAGCAACATCTGTTTTTTTGAGCGCTTGCAAGAGGGTTTGCTGTTCTGTTGGTAACGCCGGTGGTATTGGTGTGCTGTCTGCCGCAAAAAGCCCCGGCTGTGCGAGAATTTCCAGAATATCTGCACTGCAGGTGACGAGGCGCGCTCCATCTTGGATCATCCGATGACTTCCAGCTTGCTTGGGGGAAAAGATATTGCCGGGAATGGCAAATACTTCACGGCCCTGCTCCAGTGCGAGGCGTGCCGTTATCATGGTGCCACTGCGAATAGCGGCCTCAATAAGTACGACGCCAAGCGATAAGCCGCTAATAATGCGGTTGCGGCGGGGGAAATTGGCGGGGAGTGCTGGTGTGCCGGGCGGGAATTCGCTGAGTAGAGCTCCCCCTTGGGCGAGAATTGCTTCGCCGNGGCGGTTGGTGTGTGGCGTGATGAGGTCGACTCCACTGCCAAGGACGGCGATAGTATTGCCGCGCGTTCCAACGGCGTTTTGGTGTGCGATGGCGTCGATGCCGAGTGCGAGGCCACTGACAATGCACATGCCGGCGCGGCTCAGTTCTGCGGCGAAGAGTGCCGTCACTTGCTTGCCATAGTCGGTTGGGCCACGCGAGCCGACTATCGCAAGGCGCGGTGCATCCGGCAGGGTGCCGCGCAAGTAGAGGATAAGCGGTGGCGAATCGACATTGCGTAGCGATGCGGGATAGTTTGCTTCGCCAAAGCAGAGTAGGGTGATGTCTAAGGTTTCGAGTAACGGAAGTTGGGCGGCAAACTCGTGTTCGAGTTTTTGTAAGGTGTCGCGAGCGATGGTGGTGGTTGCCAGTTGTTCGGCAGAGTGGCCAGAAAGAAGTGCCATTGAGAGAGCGGTGGTATTGGCTCTGGTATGGCGCGCGAGGGCATAGTGCCAAAACGGGTTCATGGTGTAAACTCTTGTACTGCCTGAAAGGCACATTCTGGGGAGCCTTTGTGGCCGGTAAAAAGTTCAAATGCGACGAGAGCTTGCCATACCAGCATGCCGAGGCCGTTGCTGTGCGGCACTCCGGCGCGTCGCGCTATCTCCATGTTCACGGTGTGTGCCGGAGTGTAGACAATATCGGCAAAGTAGCGTGCGTCACGGATCAGTTTTTCTGTAAAGAGAGCTGTTCTCTCTTGCTTCATCCCTGCGCTGGTGGTGTTAATGACCCATTCGTTGTGGCATGGTTCAAGCTCGGTGGTTACGCGAATGGTGCATGCGTTGGGAGCAATGGCGCGGAGCGATTCGACCAGTGCTTCGGCACGGGCGGGTGTCCGGTTGACGATGGTGAGCGATGAAACGCCTTGTTGGATGAGTGCTGGCGCAATGCCTCGCGCCGCGCCGCCTGCTCCAAGCAGCGTTACTGAGGCGCCTTGGAGTGAATCGGCACCACTGGAGCTCAGGAGACTTTGTAGAAAGCCGAGGCCGTCGGTGTTATAACCGTGGAGTCGCTCGTCGCGTATGACAATAGTGTTGACGGCTCCGGCAGCGCGGGCCAGCGGGTCGAGTTCATGGAGGAGTGGGATTACTTCCTCTTTATAAGGGATGGTGACATTGAACCCGCGGATGGCACTGCGGCGGGCGTAGTGCAATAGGTGTTGCAGTGCTGTAATGTCGGGAGTTGGGAAAGGGAGATACGCGCCAGCAATGTTGGCGTCGGCAAGGAGTGCGTTGTGGATAGCTGGACTCAGTGAATACGAAACATCGCGTCCGATAATTCCAAAGAGCTGGGTGGTGCCGGTTATAGGGGCGAGAGGGTGGTGTGCTGTGGCGTTCATGTGACGATATTTTTGCATCCAGAAACTCCAGTACTTGACAGCCTCTCTCGGCATCAGTATTATCCGTGGGTTTTTTCCGCAGGAAGATGATGCGATTTCAGCTGCATTTTCAGGCATCTTACCGAATATTATACGGGGTAGCAATTTTTTACTTACGTAGGTTCGGGGATAAACGCTTGATTTTGTCGTTGTTTTTTTGCGTCCTGATGTGTACCATCCTGCCCTTGGCTCAATAATAACGTTCATACGTTTAATTTTAATGATAATTTCAAGGAGAATGTGTCATGGCAGTGCCCAAAAGAAAAACGAGTAATGCGAAAAAACGGAGCAGACGTGCTCACCATGCACTCAAGCCGGTACAAACAATGACCTGCCCAAAGTGTCAGGAGCAGAAACTTCCACATCGTGTTTGCTTGTCATGCGGCGCGTATGGTGAACACCAAGTGCTCACCACCGATATCTGATTTCTTCCCACAAGGAGCAGATGTTGAAAATTGCACTGGATGTCATGGGGGGGGATTATGCCCCCCATTATCCTGTTGAAGGGGCAGTACTTGCCCTCCACGAATACCCGAAACTCCACGTGGTATTTGTCGGACAGGAAACGATCGTAAATCGCGAGTTGGCAAAGTTTCCAAACGCTCCGAAAGAGCGGATAGAAATTGTTCACGCCGAAGAAGTAATCGGGATGGAAGAAGCTCCCGGTGTAGCGTTGCGCCGTAAAAAACAGTCCAGTATTCGTGTCGGTCTTGATCTTGTGAAAAACAAACAGGCGGATGCGTTCATTAGCGCCGGTAATACTGGTGCGGTTATGGGAGGTTCGCTCCTCTATCTCAAAACAATGCCGGGCGTAGCGAAAGCGGCTATTGCCACTTTTTTACCTACTATTGCTGGAACCAGCATTATGCTTGATGTCGGCGCCAATGTTGATTGTCGCCCGGAGCATATTTTGCAATTTGCCCTCATGGGGAATTCGTATGCCAAGTATGTGCTTGGTATTGCAGAACCAAAAGTTGGTGTCCTCAGTATTGGCGAAGAAGATGGCAAAGGAAATGATTCCACCCGTCAGACATTTACCCTTCTGAGTGATTGTCCGTTAATCAACTTCTACGGCAATGTTGAAGGGAAAGAAGTCTACAAAGGTGGCTGTGACGTTATCGTGTGTGATGGCTTTGTTGGTAATATCGCCCTCAAGGTGAGCGAGAGTCTTGCTGGAATGATATCTACCATGCTCAAAGAAGAGCTGAGTCGGGGGTTTTTGAATCGCCTCGGAGCGTTACTTGCGATGGGCGGATTGAAAAATCTCAAAAAGCGGGTCGATTATACGGAGTACGGCGGAGCGCCGTTACTTGGCGTAACGGGGCCGGTATTTATCTGTCATGGGAACTCCAACCCGAATGCCATGAAAAACGCGTTTCGTGCCGCGTCGATTTATGTAGAAAAACAAGTCAACCAACATATTTCTGATGATATTGTTCAGACACTCAGCAAACTCAAGCAGCACATACCACAGGTGAACGAGTGATCTACAGTAAACTGATAGCTGTTGCCTCTGCCCTTCCCGAGACGGTACTTACGAATGTAGACTTGGAAAAATTAGTCGACACCAATGATGAGTGGATCCGTACTCGCACCGGAATTCGCGAACGGAGGATTGTGGCGCCAGGGGTGAAAACTTCGGATATTGCTTTCGAAGCTTCACAAAAGGTGCTTTCCAAGGCGGGCTTAAAGGCCACAGATATAGATCTGATTATTCTGGCTACCATCAGTCCTGACCATTTTTGTATGCCCAGCACAGCTTGCGAGTTGCAGCAGCGTCTTGGCGCGAATGGCATACCTGCCTTTGATATCGTTGCGGCATGTTCAGGCTTTATTTATGGACTGAAAATTGCGGATGCGATGATACGTTCTGGTTCATATCGCCGCATTTTGTTGGTTGGGGCGGAAACACTTTCCTACATCACCGATTGGACAGATCGCGGCACCTGTATTCTTTTCAGTGATGGAGCAGGAGCCGCAATTATTGAAGCGTCTGAAACTCCTGGTATCGAAAAATGTATTATTCATGCGGATGGACAGTACGCCGATATGCTGATGACCCCGAGGTATGGCTTTGAGTCTCCACTTCATGCCCGCGAGCAGGCCGGTTCTATCGGCTTTATTCAGATGCGCGGGAATGAGCTCTTTAAGCTTGCGGTAAAATCAATGGCCGATGTCGTGGTTGAACTGCTGGAACTCAGTGGGACTTCGGCAGATCAGGTCGACCTTGTCATACCGCATCAAGCGAATATTCGCATTATTGATGCCGTTGCAAAGCGACTGGGACTACCGATTGAGAAGGTTGCAGTGACGGTTGAAAAATATGGTAACAACTCGGCAGGGACGATTCCAATCGCGCTTGAACATGCATTTGACACCGGACGATTGGTCGCTGGCCAAAAAGTCGTACTTACCGCTTTTGGTGGCGGTTTGACGTGGGGCGGCGCTCTCATTACGGTATAGCAAAGGAGGCTCTTTCGTGAGCAATATCGCGTTTCTCTACCCTGGACAGGGGTCTCAAGTTGTTGGTATGGGCAAAAGCCTGCTCGATCAATTTCCGTACACTCAGACATTTTTTGACCAGGCAAACGATGCGCTGGGTTTCAATTTGCAGCAACTCTGTTTTGAAGGGCCAGAAGAAGAGCTGAAGATTACGTATAACACGCAACCGGCATTACTCGTTACGAGTGTTATGGCGCATGAAGTATTACGGCGTGAAGTTGGAATGATGCCGAAAACAGCGGCTGGGCACTCTCTTGGTGAATATTCAGCCATCACGTGCGCGGGAGGGTTGGCGTTTGCCGATGCCGTTAAACTGGTACATTTGCGTGGGAAATACATGCAGGATGCGGTGCCGGTTGGTCGTGGGGCAATGGCGGCCATCATGAATCTGGAATTCGATGCGATTGCCGAAGCGTGCCAGCGTGCGTCGGTGGAGGGTGTTGTGATGCCCGCCAATTATAATCTTCCGTCGCAAATCGTGATTGCGGGAGCGGCAAAAGCGGTCGAGGTAGCGTGTGGCTACTGCAAGGAAATGGGAGCAAAGCGGGCTGTCATGCTTCCGGTGAGTGCGCCTTTCCATTGTTCACTCATGCAACCTGCACAGGATAGATTAGCGGAAAACATTGCTAGCGTTGAGTTTATGGATCTGAATTATACGATAATTAACAACGCCGATGCTGCGTATATTTATAGCGCAGACGATCTGCGCGATTCATTGATTCGCCAGGTGACGGCGACAGTGCGCTGGTACGAAAGTATGCAAATACTCGTAGGTGATGGTTTCGATACCTTTGTTGAACTTGGTTCTGGTAAGGTTCTCAGCGGAATGATGCGCAAGATAGACAAAAATGTTCAGTGTCTCAGCCTTGAAACAGCAGAAGATCTCAAAAAAATCGAGGAGTTCTGTCATGCTCACACCAAATAGAACGGCACTGGTTACTGGTGGGTCGCGCGGTATTGGTCGGGCGATTGCGCTGGAGTTGGCAACGCAGGGAGCCGACGTGGTGATCAACTATGCGAGCAGCGCGGAAGCGGCAGAAGCAGTGGTTGCCGAAATTGTGGCGATGGGGCGTAAGGCCAAAGCGATTCGGGGCGATGTTGGTGCTTCTGAGGCGTGCGAGGCGCTTATCAAAGAGGCAACCGAGTTTCTGGGTCGTATTGATATTTTGGTGAACAATGCAGGAATCACCCGTGATGGTTTGTTAATGCGGATGAAAGAAGAAGACTTTAGCGCGGTTATTGATACGAATCTTAAAAGCGCCTTTCTCCTGTCCAAGCTTGTTTGTCGTGGGATGATGAAGCAAAAATGGGGACGCATTATCCATATCAGCAGCGTGGTCGGACAGATGGGTAACGCTGGGCAGATTAACTATGTTGCCTCCAAGGCGGGCTTGATCGGGATGACAAAATCAATGGCTCGCGAGCTTGCTTCAAAAAATGTTCTGGTGAATGCGGTCGCACCTGGGTTTATTGAGTCGGATATGACGGCGGGACTCAGCGACGATGTGCGTGCGACGATGCTGGGGCAGATCCCACTCGCTGGTTTTGGCACACCGGAAGATGTTGCCGGAGCCGTGGTTTTTCTGGCCAGCGATCTTTCTCGCTACATAACCGGAGCCGTAATACCTGTGAATGGTGGAATGTATATGTAATTTCTCCTTGACAGGGAGACCCATATTTCCTTAAAGCTGAACGGTAATTTTGCACTTACGATATTTTTCATACGAAAAGGAGCATTTATGTCAATTGAGCAGAAAGTTAAAGAAATTGTTGCTGAGCAGCTTGGAGTAGATATCGCAGAGGTTAGCCTGAAAAGCTCCTTTATCGATGACCTTGGTGCTGACAGTCTTGACACCGTTGAACTCGTGATGGGTCTTGAGGAAGAATTCGGCGTTGAAATTCCCGATGACGATGCAGAAAAAATCGCCACCGTGGAAGATGCCATCAATTATATTGAGCAGCATTCGTAATAAACCACTGTGCATCACGATGCTCACCGCAAGGTGGGCATTCTTTTTATGTGCTGCAAGTGGAGCACTCAGGCTCCGTACCGCCTGAGAAAAAGCCAAAATCAGGTAAGGTGTGTCATGAGAAGAGTTGTTGTCACGGGACTTGGAACCGTAAACCCGGTCGGCAATAGTGTCGCGGAGAGTTGGGAAGCGCTGATTGCCGGGCGTTCAGGTATCGGCCCGACGACTTTGTGTGAAGTTGACGATCTCCCATCGAAAATAGCGGGCGAAGTCAAAAATTTTGACTTGCCGATTGAAGTTGTACCCAAAAAAGATCGCAAAAAAATGGATCGCTTTATTGAGTTTTCCATGAGTGCCGCGGCCGAAGCGGCAAAAGATGCCGGTTTTGCTATCCCTTTTTCCGATGAATTCGCACCGCGCGTTGGCGTGATGATCGGTTCTGGAATGGGGGGACTTCCCGCCATTGAGGATTGGCAGAAGACGGTAATGGAGAAAGGGATTAAACGGCTCACCCCGTTTTTTATCCCGATGGTTATTATCAACCTTGCTTCTGGCCAGGTTTCTATTTACCTCAATGCGAAAGGGCCGAACTCGTGCGCCGTAACCGCGTGTGCTACGGGCACGCACTCGATTGGCGATGCGTTCAAATTGATTGAACGTGGTGCCTGCGATGTGGCCTTTGCTGGCGGAACCGAAGCGGCGATTACCCGTCTTGGGGTTGGTGGCTTTGCGGCGATGACGGCGCTGAGTACCCGTAATGATGAGCCGACCAAAGCGTCGCGTCCTTTTGATAAAGATCGCGATGGTTTTGTTATGGCCGAAGGTGCCGGTGTGGTTGTGCTCGAAGAGCTGGGACACGCCAAGGCGCGCGGCGCGAAAATCTATGCTGAAGTGGTCGGATACGGTCTGACAGGCGACGCTTTCCATATCACCAGCCCAGCTCCAGATGGTGAAGGGGCGGCGCGTTGCATGAAGATGGCGTTGCAGGATGCTGGAATTAAAGACCCTGGCATTGCACCAACGTATGTGAATGCACACGGCACCAGTACGCACTTTAATGACCTAAACGAGAGTAAAGCGATTCGTAGTGCGTTTGGCGCAGCGGCTGATTCGCTGCTGGTCAGTTCGACAAAATCGATGGTTGGGCATATGCTTGGAGCGGCAGGTGGCTTTGAAGCCGTTGTCTGCTGTAAAGCGCTTGAGACGGGGATAATTCCACCGACTATCAACTGTGATGAGCCAGGTGAAGGGTGTGATTTGAATTATGTTCCACACGTAGCGCAGAAGGCGAATATTGAATATGCAATGAGCAATTCCTTCGGCTTCGGGGGAACCAACGCCACCCTGATTTTCCGGCGGTATCACGGCTAACGGAGTAGAATGTTGAATGATTCGCATGCACCCCTAGCATCGCTTCAAGCGGCGCTAGGGTATACTTTTTCTGATCTTGCCCTTCTTAAAAGAGCCCTCACGCATCGCTCCTTCGCGAACGAAAAACACAGCAGTGTCGCCATGAACAATGAGCGTCTGGAGTTTCTTGGCGATTCTGTTTTAGGGATGGTAGTGAGTGAATATTTGTTGCGCCAATTTCCCCATGAGCCAGAAGGGAAGTTGAGTAAGACGCGCTCCTTTGTGGTGAACGAAAAAACGCTGAGTCGCATTGCATCCAAAAAACTCAACCTTGGAGCCTATCTCCTGATTGGCAAAGGGGAAGAGAATACGCAAGGTCGCGAAAAGGCGAGCTTGCTGGCGGATGCTTTGGAAGCGACTTTCGCCGCTATGTATCTTGATGGGGGATTGGAAAAAGTTAGAGATGTGATTATCGGCTTACTCGAATCAGAAATTCATGGCGTGGTTTTTGAAAAAAAACAGCGTGACTATAAAACTGAACTGCAAGAGGTGACGCAGGGGAAACTCGGCGTTATCCCAACGTATCATGTGTTGTCGGAGCACGGCCCCGATCACGAAAAAACCTTTGCCATCCGTTTAATGATCGGACAGGAAGAGTTTGGCCGTGGCGAAGGGACGTCAAAAAAAGCGGCAGAGCAGCTGGCAGCAAAGCAAGCGCTTGCACGGTTGGCGAAATAAATGGCGGCGTTACTTTCGCTCGATTCCATTGTAAAGCGTTTTGGCGGTATTCTGGCTGTTGATACGGTTTCTTTTGAGCTGACAGAGAGTCATGGGATCACGGCACTTATTGGCCCGAATGGCGCGGGGAAAACATCGGTCATCAATATTGTGACCGGGAACTATCAGCTGGATAGTGGAACCGTCTTTTTCTGCGGCGAACCGATTCATACCCTCCCCACCCATGCTATTGCTGCGCGCGGCATTGGCCGCACGTTCCAGAACCTTGAACTTTTCCGCGAACTTACGGTGGTACAGAATGTTATGCTTGGATGTTGGCGCTCGCTGCGCCCCTCGTTCTGGAAAAGCTTGATCGGCTCCGGGAGTGCTCGCGCGCAGCGCGATGCGCATCAGCGAGCGGTAGCGGCGCTCGAATTTTGCGGCATTGCCCACTTAGCGGATACGGAAGTGCATTCCCTGAGTTTCGGCACGCAACGTTGGGTGGAAATTGCGCGTGCCTTAACGCTGGAGCCGGCGCTGCTTTTGATGGATGAACCGGCAGCAGGGCTGACGTTGACCGAAACGGCCGCATTAGGCGACCTCTTGCGTCAAATTGCGGCACGTGGCATATCCATTTTGCTGGTTGAGCACGAAATGGATTTAGTGATGAACGTGAGCGACCATGTGATCGTGCTCAATCAAGGGGCCTTATTGGCGCAAGGGACTCCTCGTGAAATACAGCAAAATCAGGCCGTTATAGATGCCTATCTTGGGAGTTGAGGCGAATGTTAAAAATCCGTAGCCTTGACGTATTTTACGGTTCGATTCAGGCGTTGCAAAATATTGCGCTGCATATCAAACCGGGTGAGTATGTCACCATTATTGGTGCCAATGGTGCTGGGAAGACAACGCTGCTGGCGACGATTTCCGGACTGATCGCGAAGTGCTCGGGAACTATCGAATACGAAGGCCATCAGTTGGTCGGCATGACACCGGAGTCAATTGTCAACCTTGGTATCTGTCATGTTCCCGAAGGTAGACGCGTGTTTGCGCCGCTGAGTGTGGCCGATAACCTCTTGCTGGGCGGATATACGACGCACCGCAAGTTTGGCAAAAGCGAAGTGGCCCGTTTGACAGAGATGGTGTATCAGCAATTTCCGCGATTGGCCGAGAGGCGGAAACAGTATGCTGGCACGCTTTCGGGCGGCGAGCAGCAGATGCTGGCTATTGGGCGGGCGCTGATGGGAAAGCCGCGCTTGCTTTTGATGGATGAGCCGAGCATGGGACTCGCTCCCCTGATAACCGACGAAATTTTTGCCCACATCGCTTCGCTCCGGGCAGATGGTTTGAGCGTATTGATGGTTGAGCAGAACGCAAAAAAAGCGCTGCAACTCTGTGATCGTGGCTATGTGCTCGAAAATGGCCAGTTTGTGATGGAAGGGGCGTCAGAAAAGCTGCTTCACAGTAATGAAATTAAACGAGCGTATCTGGGAAAGGATTATAAAGAAAAATGGGAAAAATAGTCATGTTCCGCGATCAAGAACAAGAATGTATGGGTCGCAGCGATCTTGATCAACTCCAGCTTGAGCGGCTGATTAGTACGGTGAATCACGCCTATCGTAACGTCGACTTTTACCGCGAATCGCTGGATGCGCATGGCTTGAAACCTTCGATGATCCGTTCGCTGGACGATCTGGCGCAGTTTCCCTTTACGACGAAAGATGATTTTCGCGATAATTATCCATACGGTATGTTTGCGGTTCCGATGCGCGATATCGTCCGCATTCACTCTTCAAGTGGCACAACGGGAAAGCCAACTGTCGTTGGATATACGCGTAACGATCTTGATACGTGGAGTGAATTAGTCGCGCGTTTGCTCAGTGCAAGTGGTGTGACGGCGGATGATGTGATTCAGATTGCCTTTGGCTATGGGCTTTTCACCGGTGGTTTTGGCTTGCACTATGGTGCGGAAAAAGTTGGCGCGTCGGTGATTCCGATGTCGAGCGGAAACACCCAAAAGCAGATTATGATTATGCGCGACTATCGTTCAACGGCACTGATTTGCACCCCTTCGTACGCTATGTACCTGGCGGAGGCGATGGAGCACATGGGGATAAAGCCGGAAGAGCTCTACTTGAAGACAGGGCTATTTGGTGCTGAACCGTGGACGCATGAAATGCGCCAGCAAATCGAGCGGCGGCTGCATATTCAGGCGACGGATAACTATGGTTTGTCAGAAGTTATGGGGCCGGGTGTGGCCTATGAATGTCTGGAAAAACAGGGGATGCATTTTAGCGAAGATCACTTTTTGGTCGAGATAATCGATCCTGTCACGCTGCAGCGCTTGCCGTATGGCGAGTTGGGTGAACTGGTGATCACGACGCTTACCAAAGAGGCTTTGCCGGTCATTCGCTACCGTACACGCGACATGACGCGGCTGCTGGCCGAGCCCTGCCCGTGCGGTCGTACGCATGTGCGGATGGAAAAGCCGACGGGGCGTTCGGACGATATGCTCATTATTCGTGGTGTAAATGTTTTCCCATCGCAAATAGAAGAGGTTTTGTGTAAAATTGAGCAGTGTGAGCCGCACTATAAATTGATTGTCGATCGTAAGGGCTCGCTGGACGTGCTTGAAGTGCTGGTCGAAGTGAATCAGCAAATCTTTTTTGACGAAATGAAAAAGCAAAACGCGCTGATTCAGCGTATTGCGGCGGAAATTCGTAATGTGACGGGTATCAGTCCTGATGTAAAGATTGTTGAAAAGAAAACATTGGAACGGTTTGAAGGAAAAAGTAGTCGCGTGCTTGATAGACGGCTACGCAGTTAATTCCACGAAGTTGTGCCGAGGTGCATATGCAAGAACACTTTTCGTTTCCTTCTAATTTTGATGCTATGCAAGAGATGGTGCAACAAGTGTTGGTGCATGTGCCGCAACATCGCTTTTCGTCGCGCAAGCTGTATCATATTCGTCTCTCACTTGATGAGGCGATGACGAATGCGGTGAAGCATGGCAATCAGGAAAATCCTGCGAAAAAGGTTGATGTGGCTATAGCGGTGGATGAACAGTCGGGCGTGACGCTGAAGGTCTCTGACGAGGGTGAGGGGTTTGACTACCAGAATGTTCCACAGCCAACAGATGATGAAAATCTGGAAAATATTGGTGGGCGAGGGGTCTTTCTGGTAACGGCTTTTGCCGATGAATTTGCGTATAATGAACGCGGTAATCAGTTAATGCTCCGGTTCCACTACGATCAATGAAAGTTCCCAAGATTCGCTTAGATAAGTTGTTAGTTGATAGAGATCTTGCTCAATCGCGCGAACGGGCAAAAGCGCTTATTATGGCAGGCGAGGTGATTGTGAATGATCACCGTGTCGATAAGCCTGGCACGGACGTTCCGCTTGACGCCGTTGTTCGTTTGAAAACTCCGGATATCCCTTTTGTCAGCCGTGGCGGTTTGAAACTCGCCCATGCTTTGCAGTATTTTTCCGTTAATCCTGATGGCCTGCGTTGTCTTGATATTGGTTCGTCGACGGGGGGCTTTACCGACTGTTTGCTGCAAAATGGGGCGCGCGAAGTGTATGCCGTGGATGTTGGCACTAATCAGCTTGATTGGCGTTTGCGGCAACATCCGCAGGTGGTCGTGCATGAGCAAACCGATATTCGGCGCTACGTTCCTGCTAATGGATTGACATTTGCGTTGATCGTGACTGATGTGTCGTTTATTTCCCTGACAAAAATCCTTCCGGAAGTGATCCGCCTTGGGACTCCAGATGCGTTTGCTTTTATTGGGCTGATTAAGCCGCAGTTTGAATTGGAGAAGGTAAAAATAGGCAAAGGTGGCATTGTACGCGATGAGGTTTTTCGCCAAGAAGCGATTGATCGTGTGTGTCACGAGCTGGAAAAGCATTGCCTTGCTCTGGTAGGGATCACACCGTCGCCGATTACGGGGACGGATGGGAATCAGGAATACCTTATTTACTGCCGTCCGGTACTACCGAATCCATGAGAGCCACGTGTGGTTTCGTCAAGCTGATCAACTTCCACCCATAGCGCGCGAACGATGGGTGCAAACACCAATTGCGCGATCCGTTCGCCAGCTTCTACCGTAAAAGGGGCTTTGCCCCAATTGCCAATCAGCACCTGAATTTCGCCGCGATAGTCGCTGTCGATGGTTCCCGGACTATTCGGCAGAAAAAGGGAATGGCGCAGAGCCAACCCGCTACGCATGCGCACTTGCCCCTCATAGCCCGGTGGGATGGCCACGGCAAGGCCGGTTGGAATCAAGGCTACGGAACCGGCAGCAATCGTGACCGACGCTGCCGTACGGAGATCAACTCCGCTGGCGCCATCACTTTGATACTCGGGCAGTGCAGGGCAGTGCGCTAATCGCGTGATGGCAACTTTCAGCGTGGGAACGTCAGACATCGTAGGATTCTTCTTCTGTTTCAACCCGTTTCTTGCCAAATATTTGGGCGATAATTACACTCAATTCGTAGAGCAGAATCATGGGGCCAGCCATAAACAGCTGGGTGATAACGTCAGGCGGTGTAAGGATTGCGGAAACGACAAAGATCACCAGAATCGCCATCTTGCGAACGGAACGCATCTTTTGTGCTGTCACCAGCCCAAGGCGGCTGAGGAAAAGGACAACAATCGGCAGTTGGAAGACGAGGCCGAAGGCGATGAGGAGTTGTACGCAAAACGTTAAATACCAACTGAGCGAGAGGCTGGCCGCGGTGGCACCTTCTGCATAGCTGAGGAAAAAGGCAAAGCCGAAGGGAAAGACGACGTAATAAGCAAAGGCTGCCCCCGTGAAAAAGAACAGGCTTGAGCAGACCATCATGGGTAAGGCGAAGCGCTTTTCTTGCGGATAGAGCCCTGGGGCAACAAAACGCCACACCTGGAACAAAAGAAACGGGCTGGCCAGTAAAATTGCCACAAGAAACGATGCTTTAAGTTCGGTGAAAAACCCTTCCGGCAAGCGGAGTAAGGCAAAAGGAACCGCACCTGGGGGGAACGCGTCGAGAACGGGACGTTGCAAGAACCCTAATACCAGCTTGCTAAACGAGTACACCGGCACGAAAAATACCAAAATCGCAATAATACTGTGTTGCAGTCGTTTGCGGAGTTCTTCGAGGTGAGCGGTAAGCGGCATGGCCTCTTCGTCATTGTGGTGGGCGTAGGTGCGAACATCAGGGGCGTCGTGCTGGCTCAAGTGGTCTGCTCCGGCTTTTTCTCGCTTTCGGTAGTGCTTGCGGGTGCCGTTGTGTTGGCGGCCGATTCAGAAGCTACTTCTGCTGTCGCAGTGGTTGTTTGTGAAGTAACGGGAGTTGGTGTTGAGGGGGTTACCGTTGTTGTCGTTGGCGACTTTGGCGTTGGTCCCATATCAACACTTTCGCGCAAGTCACTCATCGCTTTTTTGAACTCACCAAATCCTTTGCCAAGGCTACGCGCCACGTCAGGGAGCTTTTTCGGGCCAATCACCAAAAGGGCGATGACCATAATAACCATTAACTCCGGAAAGCCGATGTTAAACATTATGGCTTCTCGTCAGTTTTGTTGTTATTGGTAGGAGTAGATTGATCGATATTGCCTTTGGCTTCGTCTTCGGTTGTCTTGACGGAATCTTTAAAGTTGCGTATCCCTTTTCCGAGCCCTGCGCCAATTTGGGGAAGTTTGCCTGCACCAAAAATCACCAGTACAATGACCAAAATGATTGCCAGTTCCCATACACCTAAACCAAACATGATGCCTCCAGAAAATCGGTTTTCTCATGCTACTGGCGCGTGCGAATGCGACACAATAACGTGTTATTTCTACTGTATCGCCCTTATTTTTGCAATGGGTTTGCTCGGAGAAAATAAAAAACACCCGTGACGCGAAGCCACGGGTGTTGAGGATAGATGCGAATACGTGCTTGCGGGGAAGCGAAATTACATCATTCCGCCCATGCCACCCATTCCACCCATGCCGCCCATATCAGGCATGCCGCTGCCAGACTTTGGCTCTGGTTTGTCGGCAATGCAGGCTTCGGTGGTCAGCATCATCGCTGCAATAGAAGCCGCATTTTGAATAGCGGTGCGGGTTACTTTGGTTGGATCAATGATACCAGCTTCAACCATGTCAACAAAGATCTCTTTGCGAGCATCAAAGCCGAAGTTGATGTTGCTGTTTTCTTGGATTTTATTGATGATGATAGAGCCTTCAAGTCCGGCGTTAGCACAGATTTGACGGATTGGCTCTTCGATAGCTTTGGCAATCAGCTTCGCGCCGACTTTCTCATCGCCTTCGAGTTTGTCAGCCGCTTCAAAGGCGAACTTGATAGAGCGAAGCAAGGCGACGCCGCCACCAGGAACGATCCCTTCTTCAACCGCTGCGCGAGTTGCGTTTAGCGCATCTTCTACGCGAGCTTTCTTTTCTTTCATTTCGGTTTCAGTGGCAGCGCCAACTTTGATAACCGCTACGCCGCCAGAAAGTTTGGCCAAACGCTCTTGGAGCTTTTCACGATCATAATCAGAAGTGGTTTCTTCGATTTGTTTTTTGAGGGTGCTAATACGGCCAGTGATGGCATCTGTTTGGCCTGCGCCGTCAACAATAGTAGTGTTCTCTTTGTCAATTTTGATGCTTTTCGCGCGACCAAGCATTTGCAGAGTAACGTCTTCAAGCTTGTGGCCGAGTTCGTCGGAGATCACTTCGCCACCGGTAAGTACGGCAATGTCTTTCAACATTTCTTTGCGACGGTCGCCAAAGCCAGGAGCTTTCACGGCACAAACGTTCAGCACGCCACGCAGTTTGTTGACTACCAAGGTAGCAAGGGCTTCGCCGTCAACATCTTCGGCGATAATGACGAGCGGCTTACCAGTTTTTGCGATTTGCTCCAGAACGGGAAGCAGTTCGCGCATGTTGGAAACTTTCTTTTCAAAGAGAAGAATATAGGCGTCGCTGAGTTGGGCAACCATCTTTTCAGAATCGGTTACGAAGTATGGTGAAAGGTAGCCACGGTCGAACTGCATCCCTTCAACGGTTTCGAGTGAGGTTTCCATTGATTTGGCTTCTTCAACGGTGATAACGCCGTCTTTGCCGACTTTTTCCATGGCTTCGGCCAGGATGTCGCCGATGGTTTCGTCGTTATTGGCAGAAATAGAGCCAACTTGAGCGATTTCTTTGCGACCGCTCACGGGGCAGCTGATTTGCTTTAGGTTCTTTACAACCGCTTCAACGGCCATTTCGATCCCTTTTTTGAGTTCCATTGGGTTGGCGCCGCCGATAACGTTTTTGATCCCTTCGCGGTAAATAGCTTGGGCGAGGATCGTGGCAGTCGTTGTACCGTCGCCAGCGAGGTCAGAAGTTTTTGAAGAAACTTCTTTGACGAGTTGGGCGCCCATGTTTTCGAAAGCGTCTTCAAGTTCGATTTCTTTAGCGACCGTTACGCCATCCTTGGTTACCAGTGGTGAACCGAATTTTTTGTCGATAACAACGTTGCGACCTTTTGGGCCGAGGGTTACTTTTACCGTATTTGCGAGTTGATCAACACCAGAAAGGATTTTTTTACGGGCGTCTTCGCCGAAGATAATCTGCTTAGCCATGAATATACCTCTTTAAAAAAATGTTTTTTTGAGAACGAAACAATGAAGGCTTAGTTTTCAAGGACACCAAGAATGTCGTCTTCGCGCATGATCAACAACTCTTCACCGTCGATTTTTACTTCGGTACCGGCATATTTGCTGAACAGAACGCGGTCGCCAGCTTTTACATCAGGGGCTATTTTTGAGCCGTTTTCGTTGAGTTTGCCGGGGCCAACTGAGATGACTTTGCCTTCTTGTGGCTTTTCTTTGGCGGTATCGGGGATGTAGATGCCGCTTTCAGTCTTTTGTAGAGCCTCGATCCGTTGAACAATAATGCGATCCTGAAGTGGACGTACTTTCATCATGACCTCCTGCGTGTATGTGGTTTCCGTGATTCGGAATTTTCGTTGTCACTCGCTTGCTGTGAGTGCCAGCAGATATATAGTCAAAAAAAAAGCGTGATGCAAGGGAAATTTTTCTGACAGAAGCGAAAGGGAACTGTCCAACGCGCCCTGTCGTTCACGGCACGGCGCGTTGGTCGGGTGAGTTGTTTCGACGTTATTGTGGCGTATCGGCTTGTTGTTGCACGGCGTTTTCAGCGGCCTTTTCGACGAGCTGAACGATCTGCGGGATTTTTCGTTCGTATCCCAGAGCGAAAAACTGTTGATAGCGCGCCATGTCTTGCACATTTAAGGCGCTATTGATGGACATTAACAGGGCTTGGTCGCTCAGCATATTGGCTTCAGTCGCTTCTAACGCAAGGGTAATGGTTTTTGCGTGATCATTGCTGGCATAGGCTAGACGAAAGGCGGTGTCGTACCATGCTTGGTAGAGCGGCATAAAGGCACGAATGCGATTGAGGTATTCCCACGCGCTGGCATGGTTGCCGCCAGCGAGCTGTACTTCAGCAGCGACACGCAAGGTATAGGGATTGTATGGGTCGTACTTCAGGGCGTGTTCATCAAGGATGCGGAGCAAGCTATCAAAATCCTGTTTTCCGGCATAATATCCAATCAGCGGGTTGATTGGTGTCTGGTGCGATGGACGGAGTTTGAGCGCTTGCTCGAGATGTTGTGCGCCGGTTGCTGGATTCACGGACATATACGCCATTCCTTGGGCAGCGTTGGTATCCGCCTTGAGGTATGGGATGTTGTACAATAAACCGATAGCGAGCATGGCCATGGAAAACGGTACCATAATCGTGGGGCGGAGAGAAAAGAGCTTCATCGGTCGGGTATTCGCGGCGGCTGCTACAAGTAAACCGGCCAGAATGCCAAGGAACAGTACGGGTGTGGGACGGTGATAGGTGAAATTGAATAATGAGTTCCCAAATGAGGCCATCAATGCACCTGCCACCACAATCGGCCATGCGCCGTGCGGCGAACGGGCGGCGATAAAGCCGAGCCAGACGATCATCGCCCAGAAAAGGGTATAAGTGATACCACCGGGGATTCCTTGATCAGCAAAGGCTTGCAAGTAGTCGTTGTGCAGATGAGTGACGCGGAAGTTTTCCTGTAACGTCCACGTATGCGCAATGGCATTGGAATACTTGTTATGCCAGAGGGGATAGTTATCCACACCAACCCCAAGTAGGGCGTGTTCTTTGATGGCGGCGACGCTGTTTTGCCAGTAGACAAGGCGGATTCTAAGCGAATCGTTTTCGCCGGACAGCATCCCTTCAAAGCGACCACTTTGCTGCATATACAGTGTTGCCGCTAGTGTGAGAGCGACTGGGATGGCAATGTAGACCAGACGGATTTTTGGAGAAAATTCCGGCCATTTGCGATACCCAATCAAGACAACCATAAAGGCGAGTCCCAGCATCATCCCGAAAAATGCCCCTTTGGAAGTCGTGAGCAACAGGCCGTAGGACATGATCAGGAACATGGCAATACCGGCGTAGCGCATCCAGCTTTGGCGTGACCAGAAGAGGATTAGCGGCATAAGGAACGTAATAGAGTAGGCGTCAGAAGCCATGTTTTTATTACCAAAGATAGAACCACCAACACCATTGGAGGCTACTTGCCACCAGCCGTCAACGCCATAGTACTGCGAAATGGTCAGAAGGGCGCAGAGCGAAATGGCAGCGGAAATAATCAGGACGAAAAGCATCATCCGCTCGACTGGCGACGTCGGGGGTGTCTGAGGTTTCTTGCGTTGGATGATGCGTTCGGATTCGGTGAGTGAGTTATTCCGTACGGTGCCGTTTGGCTGGATAAACAGCGAGCTAACGCCCACCATGAGCGCAAAGGCGGCAGCATAGCGTAAGGCGCCAATCATGGCTTCTTCTGGCGCGAGCGCTATTGACGCACCCGCAAAACCAATCAAGGCATAGGCTCCATAGAAAATATGCAGCCACGAAAGTTGTATTTCGATATCCGCTTTTTTGAGTCCAAGTAGGGCGACAATGAGTAAGAATGCCCATCCGATTCCTTCCAGCAATGCTTGCCGTGGCAAGACAAAGCCGTGAATCATGGTACGGCTGTAATACAGTACGACGACGGCACTCATCAGGCCGAGTAACGTCATCAGCCAAAATCGAACATCACGCGATTGTGTCATTACTTGCTCCCTTGTTTTCATTTCCCATAAAACGCGGCATTGTCACATGTCCTCCTTGGGATACTCCGTCACGTCGAAATATTTTATAGATGGTCATAACGACTATTCTGATATCTGTCCAGAGTGAAACATGATCGACATACCACACATCAAGTGCAAAGCGCTCATCCCACGTAATCGCATTGCGTCCATTGACCTGAGCCCAGCCTGTGATGCCAGGGCGCACTTCGTGGCGACGGCGCTGGAATGCGTTATATAAAGGGAGATATTCCACCAGCAAAGGACGAGGTCCAATAAAACTCATATCGCCCTTGAGCACATTCCAGAGTTGTGGCAGTTCGTCGAGTGATGTGCTGCGGAGCAATTTTCCGAAGTGGCCAAGTCGAATGTCGTCAGGGAGTAGTTCGCCCGTTGCATCACGTGCATCGCTCATGGAGCGGAATTTATACACACGGAAAACGTTCCCATGCAGCCCTGGGCGCTCCTGAGAAAACAGGAGAGGCTTGCCAAGTTTGATTCTGACCATGAGCGCCGTGAGAAGCATAACGGGCGCAAAAAGAAGTAAAAGGCAAAGCGCTAAAATCCGATCGGCCACAGGCTTTATGAAATGTTTGTACACGCTTACACCCGCTCGATGCAATGGCGGACGAGTGTTGCGACCCGTTCAATGTCGCTATCACTCATGGCGGTTCCACTGGGGAGGCATAAGCCGGTCGCAAAAAGTTTTTCTGATACGCCCTGCGTGTACGCTTGGGCGCCACGAAACACCGGTTGCAGGTGCATCGGTTTCCATAAAGGGCGCGATTCAATGTTTTGCGCTTCCAGATATAACCGTAAGGTTTCTGGGGTGATAGCTGGATGATCTACCGTGATGGTGGTTAACCAGCGATTGCCACAGGCGTGAGGCAGTTCCGGCATAAAGTGAACGCATTCGATATCGGCGAGCAGTGTTTGGTAAAGGGTAAATATGTCCCGCTTGCGTGCGACCCGCTCGGCGAGAACTTCCATCTGGCCGCAGCCAATACCGGCGACAATATTGCTCATACGGTAATTATATCCCACGTCAGTATGTTCATAGTGAGGCGTATTTTGCCGCGCTTGCGTGGCGAGGTACAGTGCTTGCTTGGCATACTCTGCTGAGGGCGTGAGCAGCATTCCGCCGCCGCTGGTAGTGATGATTTTATTCCCGTTAAACGACAGTATGCCGAACGTGCCCAGGGTTCCGGTGTGGCGCCCACGCCATGTGGCACCGAGCGATTCGGCAGCGTCTTCGATGATCGTCACGCCATAGCGTTGGCAAACGGCTGCAAGAGCATCAACGTTGGCTGGCTGGCCGTAAAGGTGGGTTAGAATGAGTACCCGAGGCATGGGTAATGCGCGTTGCTGGCGGTCGTGCAGCGCTTCTTCCAGTAGAGCTGGGTCAAGATTCCATGAATTCGTATCGGCATCAATAAAGATTGGTTCGGCACCGAGGTGGATAATCGGAGAGACGGAGCCGATAAAGGTAAAACTTGAAGCGAGAACCGGATCGCCAGCTTTCACACCAAGCAAAATAAGTGCTAAATGGATGGCGGCGGTGCCACAGGAGAGAGCCACGGCATGGGGCGACTGGGTATAGCAGGCAACACGTTTTTCAAAATCGGTTACATTCGCACCGAGTGGGGCAATATAGTTGGCGTCAAAAGCCGCCTGAATATAGTGTTGCTCGTTCCCGCCCATATGCGGTGGCGAAAGGAAAAGGCGTGGTAAACCGGAAGTGTGAGGCATAGGTTATTCCTTTATTTTCAGAATACGCGCGGGAACGCCGACTACGGTGGCGCCTGCAGGGACATCGCGTACGACTGCCGCGCCAGCGCCCACAGTTGCCCATGCTCCAATGGTAATCCCTTGGATGATGGTACTCCCAATCCCGATATGAGCACCGGTTTCGACGGTCACATTTCCCGCCAAAGCCGCACCGGGACTGATGTGGGCAAAGTCACCAATCTGGCAATCGTGTTCAATAATTGCACCACTGTTGATAATGGTGCCTATCCCCAGCACGGCATCGGGGTTCACGATGGCACCAGCCATCACCACGCTGCCAACACCGATAGCGGCACTGGCCGCAATGATGGCAGAAGGGTGGATAAGTGGTGGCGCAACGGTCAGAAATTTCGTTGCCAGCGCCTGAGCAATCTGTTGGCGCACGTGGTTGTGCCCAACGCCGAGCACTATTGGCAGTGCTGGGTGGAGGGTGAGAAATGTTGCGAAGGTGTAGACCGGTATGTTCGCCAGCAGGTGCTTGCTGGTGTCGTCGTCAATGAAGCACAGGACGTGCCACCCGCTCAGGTGCGCGATATCGGCAATGACTTTTCCATGGCCGCTGGCACCGTAGATGGCACACTGTTTGGTGGATGTCATGCTTGGTCAACTCCGTAGAGGGTGAGGTATTGTTCGACAACATGTTCGACAGCAAACTCGCTGGTGGCAATGGTACGACTGGCGCGCCCCATCGTTAGGCAAAGTTCTTTGTCTTCCAAAAGCTGGCGAATGGCATCGGCCAGTGCGTTTGCGTTGCGCACGGGTACTAAAAAACCATTTTCGCCGTGCCGTACCACTTCGCGGCAACCGACGGTATCGGTGGTTACGATGGGTTTGCCCATCGAAGCGGCCTCAAGGAGTGTTCGGGGAACTCCCTCGCGGTAGCTTGGCAGTACATAGAGATCGCACAGTGCGGTGAGTGCGGCAATATCATCACGATGGCCAAGCCAACGAACGTGTGTTTGTGTTTGCAGAAATTCGCGGGTAGCGGAAGAGGGGTTGCCTTCGTCGATATCGCCGGCGAGCAGGAAAGTTGCCGTGGGGAATTGTTCCCGCAGGATTTTGGCCGCGTCCAAATATTCGCGCAATCCTTTATGCCAGATGGCTCGTGCCACCATTAACACCACTGAGCCGTGGTTATCCTGCAATAGGTCGGCGTAGTCCTGACGTAAGCGTTCTTGGTCAAAGTTCGCTGGGTGAAATTCGTTGGTATCAACGCCGACGCTGCGGATGATATGAACTTTTTGTGGAGCGAGAATGTTGTGTTCCACAAAATACGCCGGATCGTCGTTGTTTACAAAAACGGTCTTTTGCGAGATGTGCCCCGCAATGCGATACAGCTGTTCCATGATTCCCTGCATGATGCGATTGCGGAAGGTGTTTTCCACGTAAAAAGAGCCAAGTCCTTCGACGAGGTTGTAGATAGTTGGAACGCGGGCAATTTTCCCTGCGAGCGAGCCGTAGATATTTGGTTTGGCAGTAAAGGTGTGGAGAATGTCTGGTTGAATAGTTTTGAGCGCGCGCACTATGTTGCGAAGCGCCACAAGTTCTTTGAATGGGTTGAGGCTTTTGCGGTCGATCTCGTATGGGCACGTCAAAATGCCATCAGCGGCAAAGCGGTGGAAGTACTCACCTTCCGGGCAAACGGCATACACGGTATGTCCCTTTGCGACAAGCGCGCGCATAATTGGGAGGCGAAAGAGGTATAAGTTCATGTCAAGGTGTGACAGAAAGGCAAATGTCATAAAGCATACCCATCGGGGTTCATCGACTGCCAGCGCCAGCCATCGGCACACATCTGTTCAATCTCATATTCGGCACGCCAGCCGAGAAGTTTGGCCGCAAGTGTTGGATCGGCGTAGCACTGGGCGACGTCGCCAGCACGACGTGGGGCGATTTCAAAAGGGATCTGGCGTCCAGAGGCTTTTTCAAAGGCACGAATGACTTCGAGCACGGAGTAACCACGTCCGGTGCCCAGATTGACAGTCAAAGGCATGGGTGTTGGTGGATTGGTGAGGGCTTGCAGGGCACAGACATGCCCTTTAGCCAGATCAAGCACGTGAATATAATCTCGGACACCAGTGCCATCTGGAGTTGGGTAGTCGCTACCAAAGACGGCGAGTTGACTTCGTTTGCCAACCGCGACCTGGGCGATAAAAGGGAGCAGATTATTCGGAATGCCATGCGGATCTTCGCCAATCAGCCCAGAGGGATGGGCACCAATAGGATTAAAATAGCGCAACAGTGCGATGCGCCATTGGGTGTCTGTATGGGTGAGGTCACGCAGAATATCTTCTATCATGAGTTTTGTGCGGCCATACGGGTTGGTAGCCGATAAAGGGAAATCTTCGCAAATAGGGACTGATGCGGGGTCGCCATATACTGTAGCCGAGGAGCTAAAGACGAGTGTTTTGCAACCAAACTCCGCCATAACGCGGCAGAGTGTTATGGTTCCGGCAACGTTGTTGTCGTAATATGCGAGTGGATTGGCGACAGATTCACCTACGGCTTTAAGGCCGGCAAAGTGGATAACAGCACGGATAGTATGGTGTGTGAATAGGTTGCGTAACCCCGCTTCGTCGCGAATATCGACTTTGGCGTTGGGGATCTGACGGCCAGTAATTTGGGCAACACGCTCAAGGGCGACTGGGGAACTGTTGGAAAAATTGTCGATAACGAAGGGGTGAAAGCCCGCTTCAATCAAAGTCACCAGTGTATGTGTGGCGATGTAACCGGCACCGCCGGTGATGAGGATGGTGTGTTCAGCTGGGTTGGTCATGGAAGTGCTCCGATGCGTAGCGAGTGTCGTACGCTGAAATATCTCAGGTATTGGATCGTTTTTGGTCTGTAATATGCTCGAAATACGTGGTGAGTTTTTTTGCGAGAACCGGCCATTGAAGTTGCTGCGATTGCGTAAGCGATTCTGATGACAGTCGTTCATACAGAGCAGGGGTAGACATAACTTGAGTTAATGCGGATACCAATCCATCTACACTTGGTTCAGTGCACACCAATCCACCACCATTTTCTAGTTGTTCGATGAGTCCATCATGCGGGGTTGCTATTACAGGCATAGCAGCTGCGAAAGCGATAGCGATCACACCTGACTGGCTTGCCTCACGGTATGGGAGGACACAAAGGTGGCAAGAACGGAAAATATTTTCATTTTCCGCCTCGTTTATCCATCGGTTATAGACTGACACATTATTGCATTTCGATAATGCCTCTTGGTACGGAGTTATGTCACCACTCCCCCGGATTTCTAGGATACTCTGCGGGAATCGCTTTTCAATTGTTCGCCACGCATCGAGCAAGAGATCAAGCCCTTTATACGCGACAATTCGACCGTAGAAAAGAGCTCGGAATTTCCTTTCGGGGAAAACCTTGGGAGTCTTTGCCTGAAAGTACGGAAATATTCCATGAGGTATAATGGTGTTCTGTTTCACTAAATAGCGTGAGGAGAGTAGATTTTGAACGTTACGGGTAAGAGTCACCGTGGCGGTCGCAAGCTTAATCTCCCAGTCAAGCACCATCTGCAAAGCTTTACCACCGTCTCCGGGGTGTAATTCTGCGTCGTGAACAGTGAGAATGTATGGAATTCTAAAAACCTTTAGCGTAAGGGCTAAGGCTGTGCCCCATACATGAGCCATAGGGCAATAGACAAGGTCTATATTATTTTGCTTGCAGTAGGCCGCTATCCGATAAAGCATAATCGGCAAAAGAAAGGTACGAAACAAGAAACTATACTTGCCATTAAATGTTTTAATATTAATTTCAGGCAAGGCCATAGAGTGAAAATTTTCAAATAACTCAGACTGTTTAGAAATGGAAATGTGAAGAAAAACAAGGTCTTGTAGCGCTTGAGCCATTTCAAACGCATATTTCGCGCCACCACCTTTTCGCCCCCAGTACACAAGTAGCACATTCATCGAGATTGCCTACTAGATGGCAGTTTGACCGTTTCGCGCTGATTTAGCGCCCCAAAAAAGAGCTTTCCTAGACAGCAAGTAGCGCAGCACATCTAAAGCCTACGCAAATGCTTAAGTAGTCGTGAGATGAAAATTACTGTCTGAATAAATTTGTTTTCACCAGTCATTAGTTGCACCCTATAAAACTCGCACAGTGATCCGATAACATCCACGGAACTAAGGCCACAGTTGCTATAAATTCCAGCAACGAAATTTGCATAAAAAATATATACCCGACCATCACCCGCAGACTTGAGAAATAACTGATCGGCGGCAATTGGGAGCTTACGATTATATAACCCAAACTCATTATGTAATGATTTGCGAATAGCCACCCCAACAGAGTGACAGCTTACGTAGGCGAATTGGCTATACAACCAAGGCCACTTCCTTCGCCCAGCACTTATTTGTCCACTCGGCATAGCTATTTGAGCGCTAATTATGTCCGCGTTAGAGCATTCAATGGCATTAATATAATTGGCTACGGCATCAGGGTATAGCGTGTCATCTGCTCCGAGCACGACATAATATTCTGTTGTTGATAACCCAATAGCTCGATTCAGTGCATCGTAAATACCAAAGTCAGGACATGAGCTCAGCGTGATATGCAAGTCGCTAAAGTTTTCCAAAATTTCCACAGTGCCATCTGTAGATGCACCGTCCGCAATAATCCACTCAAATCGTTTATCCGTTTGCTGGCGTAAACTCGCAACTAATTCTGGCAAAAAGTGAGCTGCATTGTAAGTAGCGGTAAGAATGGAGAGTTTCGGAGAATCAAAAGGAGTCTCATTAGACTCAAATCGTGTCTCGCTATGTTCAACGCAATTGGATGTGATCGATTGTTGTTGTGATGGCATTAAAACCTTTCATAAGTTTTTGGAAAATTACCGATAGATAGTGAGTTGTTTCGCAATGCAAAATTATAGCGTTACAGTCATTTTTAATAGTTGAAATCTTTCCTGCTCAACATTCCCTCTACTACCTGCCGCATTTTACGATTGGCTTGCCAGCCAAGTTTCTTATGCGCTTTCGATGGATTTGCTCTGCTGATGAGCAATTCTGTTGGCCGAATAAGTCCGCTCACTAACTCAACATGCTCTTGCCAATCTAGCCCTAAGCACGAAAAAGTTGTTGAGACAAAGCTCTCCAAAGTATTCGTTTCTCCTGTTGCAATAACGAAATCCTCTGCTGTGGGTTGCTGGAGCATGAGCCACATCGCTTCAACATATTCTGGCGACCACCCCCAGTCACGAGCGATGTCAAGCCTTCCAAGTTGCAGTTTTTCTTTGGAGCCATCGGCTATTCTGAGAGCAGTAGAAATAATTTTCTGTGTCACAAATCGTGTCGGGCGCAATGGAGACTCGTGATTAAACAATATGCCTGTGCAAGCGTACAGGCTGTAGGCTTCGCGGTAGTTATTTACCAGCCAGTAGGCAGATGATTTTGCAACCGCGTAGGGGCTACGTGGATGCAATGGAGTCGTTTCGTCAGCCGGTAGCCCAAATGTATCCCCAAAACACTCACTTGATCCAGCATGATATATTTTTACCTGCTTGTTAATCATTCTGGATGCCTCTAGGATGTTGAGAGTTCCCAGCGTTATACTTTGGATGGTTTCGGCAGGTTGCTCAAATGATAAGCCAACAGATGACTGCCCTGCTAAGTAGTATACTTCGTCGGGTTGACTGGTTTTTAATGCGACAAAAACACTCCGAAAGTCTTCGGGAACCATGGATATGGTTGTTATGTCGTTCTTTATCTGTAGCTTTACTAAATTGGCAAACGAGGATCCTTGTGCATCTCTCGAGGTTCCCCAAACCTTATAACCTTTTTGTAGTAAAAGACGAGACAAGTAACTCCCATCCTGCCCGCTCACGCCACAAATTAAAGCAACTTTATCCGACACAATTACCTCGTAATATTTTGATAAATTTTAAGCGTTTCATAGGCACACTTCTCCCAAGTAAACTGCTTGACTCGCTCTGTTCCAAGTTGGAGTAGTGCGCTCCGTCTTGTCGAATCATAGAGCACAGATTCCATAGCGTGCATCATCTCTTCAAGACTATTTGGGTCAAAAAATTCACCCGCATTGCCAATAACCTCCGGCATAGAGCTTGAGTTGCTTGAGATCACCGGGCAGTTGCAGGCCATTGCTTCTAGAGGAGGTAATCCAAAACCCTCATACAATGAAGGATAAATGAACGCCACAGCATTCGCATAGTACTGTGCAAGGAGAGCATCAGAGCCACTTACGCACGTAATTTGCTGCTCAGACAATCCGAGATTCTTTATATCGATCAATTCTTGCCTTGTAAAAGCTCCCCCACCAAAAGCTACGATATTGAAATCGGTTATTAAGCGCGATGAGAGAGAAACAGCCTTTAAAAAGTTGAAGAAATTTTTATAGCCAGTGCGGCCACCCACGTAAAGAAGGTAGGGCTGTGGAAGTAATATATTGTTCGACTCTTGTCGTGCTGCGTATTGTAGGTATGCCGCGTCCACTCCAAGGTGAACGACTGAAATATTATTTTCATCAATCCCAAAACAGTTAATTAAGTCCCTTTTTGTACTGTGTGAGATGCTCAAAATATGCTGCACCCGTCTAAACGTTTCCTGCTTATAAATGGTTGTCTTGTCTTTACAGGAAAATTGATCAGGAAAAAGTTCATGTATCATATCGTAAACTGTTGTTGTACGGGGTTGTTTCGCCTTCATAAGCGAGCTAGGTGTGTAGTATGTTTCGTGAACTACATCGGGAACGATTTGTAATAACTTCATCGATGTATAGGCGGCATTCAGGCTTTTGAAAATGCGTGTAGTTCTTGGAGGATACTTCTTGACATGCCACCCTTTTACGATGTTTCTATTGCTCATACTGGCTAAATAGCTATTTTGGTGTATACCTGAAATGATTGATACATCATTCCCCATTTCAGAGAGTTGCTCTGCTAAGATTTTGTAGTATCGGGATATCCCGCCGTACTGTTGATACGTGAAAATTGGGTAGTTAAAAGCGATTTTCATTTATCTTTTCTTTTCCTCGGAAAGAGTTTCCATAATAAATTAAGTTTCAAAGCACTATAGCTTAGCTTAATCCAGCTGAAATACATTAACAATCTAAGAGAGAGGGGCATTCTTGCAATTAATTTTTCTGTTTTTATAAATAAACGATTAAAGGGGATAATAAAATTTAGTAGATTCGTATTATATCGAGCAAATATATTTGTTGAATTACTAACGCCTGCAGCGCCCAAAATCAATTCACCTTTGGAAACACAAGCTAATTTACCTTTTTTCGCTAAGAACAACACAAGATACCAATCGCCACCCAGGATATCGCAGTCTGTGAGACAAAAACCTAATAGGGAATTACGTCTTATTAGAGAATAGTAGCGGCCATTAGCATGCCAGCCAGTAAAAAATTTAACAGCTCTCTCAGGGAAATCATCCATGTCAAGACTAAAACAACCCATACTTATTGCATTAAAAGAATTATTCTCAAACCTTACTGGGGATGTTGATGCAACAAAGTCTTTATTCTTCTCAAGAAACGTTAAATTGAGTTCTAAGAAATCCAAAGATCGAATATCATCCGCTGCTGCCCACATGAAATATTCTCCTACGGCCTCATCTAGTACAAACTGAAAATTAGCAATAGCTCCTAAGTTCATGCGTTGTCGGACATAACGAATACGCTTATCTTTTGCAGCGTATTCAATACATATCGATTCAGTACCATCTATTGAAGCATTATCAGAAATAATAAGTTCAAAATCCGTAAATGTCTGCTGAATAATGCTTTCAATTGCTTTTTTTATAGAATTTTCGCCATTATAAACAGGCATGCCGATACTAATTTTTGGTGCTTTTTTTTGTGCAGCCACTCTACCTCGCATTTATTTTACTTCTTTGGTGCTAAATTAATCCAAAAATTTATCGCTATCTTGCGTACCTCAATACTCGCTAGTGCCATAACCGCTAGTGTGAGTACACTAGCAATCACTAGTTCAAAAAGTTGCATTAGATTATCCTTGGCATCAGGGAGCAAGTAGCGTAGCACACTAACTGTTAATAAACCCGCACCAAGTGGAATCGCTAAGTCTTCAATGTACCAGCGCCATTTCTCTGTAGTTAGAATTTTACGGTACATAAAGTGAATGCCAATCAAGATATACCCAGCGTTCAAACCAACCCAAATCCAGGCGGCACCAAGGGCGCCATAGATTGGCGTTACCCATAAAATGGCTGGAAGAATTATAGCAACGGAAACAATATTGACCCAAATAGCATAACTTGTCCAACCGTGTGCTAACTGTGTTTGATAAGGTATCCACATTAAACCGTTAAGCAGATTCCCAAGCATTAATACCCTAATCAGGGTAGCCGTGCGGGTCGCGAGCTCGTAATCCTGTGTCCAGAGTTGCATGAGTGTTTCGGAAAAAAAAATAATCACTAAAGCGGCACTCCCAGCAATAACAGTTATAAGTTGTGCCCCTTTATGATAGCTGTCTATTAGGTGCTCTTTATTGCCAAGTGTATGGAGTTCGCAGAATTTTGGGAAAAATGCTTGCGTGATGGGGTTTATAAGCATGTATAACACAGCGGCAACCGATGTTGCCAGTGTGTAATAACCAAACTCGCTCAAGATTAGCAGTTTTGAAAGCAAGAGCTTGTCAACTTGCATGAGCAACAGTGATAGCAGTGTTATTCCCATCATTCCCCCTGCAAAGCGCCACACGTTACGGAGTGCGTCTAGCGAAAATCGTCCTCCACGCACTCCCATAGGCATGCAACGATAGGTGGTGATGCCCAAAACTGCTAAAGTTGCAATGGAAACAGCACCCTGCCAAAGAAAAAACGCTTCGATAGTGGGAGATGCCCACATTAGAATGCCAACAGCACCTAGTCCACGCAGTGTGGCCATGATGCTGATCACAACATTAAACAATACTTGTCTTTGTAAGCCAATGATCGTACTGCGGTAAACCCCTTCAACAAAGCGCAATGCCGTGACTAACCCCATTATGATAAATGCTTGGGCAACGACTTCGTCAGGGAGAGTTTCGGCACGCAGCCAACTGTTAGCCATCCATTCGGCGCCTAGTGCGATGCCACCAGTAATCAACGCTGCAACACCGACTGCGATAATTTCGATACTGCGCAGCAAGTCGCGTATAGACTCGTTGCTGTGGTTCCCCCCCGTAAATCGAGCCATTTCACGATTCAAGGTTGGAGTCATACCCATATCAAGTAAACTCAACCACGCTTGTATCATCGCAAAAAAGCCGATCAGACCATAAGCCTCAATCCCGAGGTAATTTATGTACAATGGGACAAACGCGATACTCATCAAGGCTGTCCAGCCTTGGCCAAGGTAATTTGCGATTAGATTGCGCTTGAGCGCCATAAAGTTGCCTAATTCACCCGCCGCAAAAACCCATCAGGCGCAACAGTAATAAGCAGTTTATGTTGAATACTTTTGTCGATTTCAAATTCAGAATGGGTTTTTAAATATTCCCACACCGCAGTTTTAGGGTTATCGCCTGGTCCCCAAGGTCGGTCAGGGAACATGTCTGCTGGCATATCCTCAACGATGGTATCAAATATCACACAGTAACTACCAACACTGGTAAGTGGGGCGTAGGCTTTTAGCTCTGCCAGCACGTGTTCGTGGGTATGATTAGAATCGAGGCAAACCATTATGCGACTATAATCTTTAGCTACTTGATGCACCTGTTCGACGATATCAGGCGCAATGCTTGAACCTTGAATCATCTGAATGCGCGAAGCCATGGGGTGGGCTTCAATGGCGGCGCGGTTGTGAGCACGGATATCAATATCAATCCCAAGCACTTTCCGTTGGGATATTCTTGCATCAATCATTGCACCAGACTCAATCGCATCACACATATCGAGCAAAGCAAGCATAGATGCACTCATAACCAGCGAGCCACCGTGAGCAATACCGGTTTCTATAATGAGATCGGGTTTAATTTCCCAGATAAGTTCTTGCATAGCGACCATATCTTGTGGGTACTGAATAATTGGGCGGCCAAGTGATGAGAAATTATAGGAATACTTTGGGATAAGCGATTCATACACAAACTGCTGGGCAGCCTCTATGAGCTTTTGGTTGCTTGCATTGGCCCTTATACGGACTTTTGTCTCTTGGTTAAATTCGTTCATTGATCCACTCCTAAATATTTGAATTTATGATTTGACATAGTCTTAATTTCCTCAAGGTAGTTCGAGTTCATGACATAAATCGGTGTTCCTATAGGCAAATTTCTTAGCGCTCTTTCAGGGGACTGAACTAAAAGTCCTGTTCCAGGTAAAAACATTCCCTGTTTTGCAGGGTTGACGTCGATAACACAATCTACAGGTTCGCCTATGCGCTCCCGTAAGAGCGAGAATATGACGCCTTTTGATGCACCGCCCCAAATGCAGGTTGGATAATTTTTTTTATCTTGCTCTTTCGGAAATAGATGAGAAAGAAAATCGAGCGGAAAATCAACCGCATTAGATGGCTCAAATACTGGGGCACGCAATGTTGATAGGTCTGCAATTACATAAATATATTGCTCGCCGAACAATCGGCCACTATCGATTATTTTTTCGAAAAATCTGTCAAAATCTGCCAGGCGAAAATAGTTAACATGCTCATAAAAGATATCGAACCATGCCCGTTTTTTACATATCCAGTCAAAGCAAGGCACTTCTATATAAATCAAACCTTGCTCTCTATTGGCCTGCCGCAGCTGAAAAAGAAATTCGATGGGGTTAGGGATGTGTTCTAAGACATGCCGCAACACTAAACCCTTTGCAGGGGTTTTAGTGGTTTCAGGTTCAAAATATTTTTTTACCACACGTGGGTTAGAGCCATCGTACGTGGTATCGAACCCGATAATATCGGCACCCCTTTGAAGTAGCATTTCAAGAAAAAAGCCTTTGCCACATCCTACTTCTATGAGGTTCTCCTTTCCCAGAAACGTTTCGATAAGCTCAGCCACTTGATTCAAATGATCGCGGAAGCGCTGACTCACCCCTTGTTCGTTATTGTAATTTGAATCATAGGTGATCAATTCTGGTTTAAATAAGGTGTTATAAATCAATCCCGTCTGTTGGTTTTCGATAATTTCAATGTCGCCTTTGGGGCAATCCTGAGCTTGAGCTGCAGAATCATAAACGCGGTTCTGCAAAACTGGAAAATGGTATTGTTGATATAGTACTCTGCTCATAAATTGCTTTCTCCAGGCAAGTGTGTAGGTGGCACTCCAAGCACGCATGGCGGATCAAACTGATTATCTGGCCGTGTGCCAAAATGAAGTAAATGTTTTAACCCATACTTATCGGCTATCTGCTCCGCAAGTTGCCTGACCGTAATTGGAACACCAGAGCAGATATTAACAGGACCAATTTGATCGCTAAACACAGCGTGAGTTATTTTTTTTCCTGCTTCAGTTACATCAAGAAAATCACGAATTTGTTTACCACTGGTCAGCTTTGCCGGTTCTTTATTTTGGAATTGTTTATGCAAGTACGGTACAAGCCTACGCTCGTTTTCACCTTCACCGTAGAGGTAAAAAAGGCGACACCAAATGAAATCTATCGGTTGGGTTAGCGACCATTGGGATAAACTGAGAAAGAGCGCCGCTTTTGATGCAGCATAAGGTGTTAACGGCTTGAGAGGAGTTTCTACAGACAAGACCCCACCGGAGAGATCATACTCAAAGCATGTCCCAATACCTGCTAGGCGTCTAACGCCCACCTCAGCAGCACCAAGGGCAAGATTCAGAGAGCCAGCAAGGCAAGTTACGTTTTGTGTCGAATGCAGATACTCTCCTGGCTCAACATACCACGCTGCATGAATAATGACGTCAACACCCTGGCATTGTCTGACCCACCAAGAGCGATCCTCACTAAAAATGTCTTGAGAAATTACGATTTTTTCTACTTTTGGAAAATTTTTAACTAGGTTTTCTTTTCCAGTGCGCACAACAGGTACTAGAGTAACATCAAGTTCACTAAGGGCACGCATTATCTGTCGCCCCACAAAGCCAGTGGCACCTGTAACCAGTACCCGTGTCATAGAATCGCCAACTGAGGAATAGCGGTCACGAATCGTACGCCTTGCTTTTTCAGCGTTGAATTTTGTTGTAAAATCTCTTCCGCTATGTTCCATGGCAATATAAGAACATAGTCTGGGTTAGCGGAATAAAGTTTGTCTGGGGGAAGGATTGGTATGTGGCTACCTGGCATGAATTTCCCTTGCTTAGCGGGCGCAGCATCGCAAACTAAAGGTAACAAGTCCGGCTTAACGCCAGCATAGTTTAGTAGTGTGTTACCCTTAGCTGCGGCACCGTAGGCAATAACCTTTTTCCCCTTAAGCTTCTGTTCCAATAGAAAGCTTAATAAATCATTCTTAATTCTATCGGCACGTGGTTGAAACTCTGCATAGGTTTGTAGGCGTTGAAGGCCGTGATCTTTTTCTCTTTGGAGTAATTCAGCAACCGAAGGTTGGTCTGCCCGAGGGTCATTGATGTGGCAGCCATATACCCGCAGACTACCACCGTGTGTAGTTAATTCTTCGACTTTCCAGATTCGTAGTCCTGCGAATGTGAAGATACGGTGAACGGTGTAGAGGGAGAGGTAGGAAAAGTGCTCGTGATAGATGGTGTCGAACTGGGTGTATTCAAGAAGGCGCATGAGGTGGGGGAATTCCAATGTAATTGTTCCATTGGGTTTAAGGGCGGCTTTGAGGCCTCGTGTAAAGTCATTAATATCTGGCACGTGGGCGTAAACGTTGTTTGCGGCAATAAGATCGGCTTGTTTGCCTTGAGTGGTTAAATCTTTACCAAGAGATTCGCTAAAAAATTCGCGCAAAACGGGTATACCGTGTTGCTCTGCCGCATCGGCGGTGCTGTCGGTTGGCTCAATTCCAAGGCAGGGGATGCCTGCTACAAGAAAATTGCGGAGCAAGTAGCCGTCGTTTGATGCGATTTCGATAACGTGGCTTTCGCTGTTAAGCTTTAAGTCTTTGGTAATTGCGTCAGCATATTGCTTAGCGTGTGCCAACCAGCTTGATGAGGTGCTTGAAAAGTAGGCATATTCTGAAGTGAAAAGCACATCTGCTTTTGCATAATCTTCCGTTTGTACCAACCAGCATTGCTCGCAAACTTTTACTTTAAGTGGGTAGTAGGTTTCTGGTCGGTTCAAATCACTTTTCGTTAGGTATGCATTCGATGGTGGCGCAAAACCAAGATCAAGAAAGGTCTGAATAAGCGGTGTTCCGCAGTGGCGACAGTTCATAATATTTCAACCCCCAAGAATGTATCGGTTAACATGGTGTGGTTACTGTCCCGTTCTGAGCGTTCTACTATAGGCAGTGGCCATGGTATTGCTAGGTAAGGGTCTATTGCATTGAGTGCCCCTTCTGCACTGGAACAATAATCCGCTGTGTGAAAATAAAGTAATTCGCAATCAGGGGCAAGGGTCTGAAATCCATGTGCAAACCCTTCGGGTATAAGCAGGCTCTGAAAGTTATCTTCTGACAATGTCACCGCATGGTATTGCAGAAAAGTTGGTGAATGCTTTCGTAAATCAACCGCTACATCCCATACTTTTCCTTTAACACAAGTGACTATTTTGGTTTCTGCATGGGGCGGATACTGGAAGTGTAAGCCGCGCACAGTGCCCGTTTTTCGGGTTAATGTATGATTGATCTGACGAATGCCTTTATGCTTCAAAGGTTCGCCAAGCGTTTCTTGGCAATAGAGTCGCTCTAAAAAGCCACGGTCGTCGCCAAGTGGTTTTCGCTCAACAATATGGAGCCCTTCAATGGTAGTGTGGTGAACGGTAAGGCGACTCATGCAGTAACATACTCTTCGATTTGTTGAATAGAAAATTCCGCCATTTGCTCGCCGCGTTTCCATGCTTGATGCCAGTCTAGGGTATTCCAGAGAGCAGTTTCTAATGACCAGCGCGGTTTCCATCCAAGTCGAGCTTTTGCTTTTGCGCTGTCAAGCTTGAGCAACCCCGCTTCATGGGGTTGTGGCAAGCCTTCAATTTCCCACTTCGCATTTGGAATTTTCTCACAGAGTTGTTCAACAATCCAGGCGACTGGTTTGGCATCTGATTCTTCGGGGCCGAAATTCCATGAATCAGCAAATTCAGAGCCTTTTGCGACTAATTTTTCTGCTAGGGAAAGGTATCCTGATAGTGGCTCTAATACGTGCTGCCAAGGACGAATCGCATGGGGCGAACGAATGCGCAATGTGACGCCTGCATCCAGTGCACGCAGAAAATCAGGGATAAGGCGATCTTTGGCCCAATCGCCGCCACCTATAACATTGCCAGCACGAACGCTTGCAATATGTATATTGGCATGAGCAAGAAATGATTTTCGATACGCTGCTGCTACAAGTTCGGCACAGGCTTTACTTGATGAATACGGGTCGTGCCCACCTAATCGATCATTTTCTCGATACGGCCAATCCCACTCCTGATTTTCGTAGCACTTGTCGGTTGTAATGTTTACAATTGCTTCCACGCTGCTGGTTTGACGAACTGCTTCAAGCAGGTTTGCTGTCCCCATAACATTTGTTGCGAAGGTTTCAATGGGTATGTTGTAGGATTCCCTTACCAGTGGCTGTGCTGCCATATGGATGACTACCGAAGGTTTTGCGGTTTTCATTGCTTCCGTTATGCTTGATAAATCACGTATGTCATTGATTATTGAGCAGTGAAGTCGCTCTTCTAGGCGCGTTTCGGTGAAAAAGCTAGGCGTGGTCGGGGGTGCCAGTGCATAGCCATGAACTTTAGCGCCCATATGGGAAAGCCAGAGTGCTATCCAGCCACCTTTAAAGCCAGTGTGTCCAGTAAGAAATACGGTTCGGTTCTGCCAGAAGTTTGGATTCATCCCCATACCTTCCACGGAGCATTGCCGCTTTGCCACATTTCCTCCAGTTGCACTTTATCGCGCAGAGTGTCCATTGGCTGCCAGAAACCATCGTGTTTGTAGGCACTCAATTGTCCCTCTTTGGCAAGATTTTCAAGCGGGTCGCGTTCAAAAATAGTTTGGTCGCCTTTGGTGATGTATTGGAATACTTCTGGTTGGCAGACAAAAAATCCGCCGTTTATCCAAGATCCATCTCCTCTGGGTTTCTCCTGGAATGCTTGAACTTTATCCTCTTCTGAAAGTGCTAACGCGCCGAAGCGGCCACTGGGTTGCACAGCGGTAAGGGTTGCGTAGGTTTGTTGCTTTTTGTGAAAATCAATAAGTGCTTGTATATTGATGTCGGATACGCCATCGCCGTACGTGAGTAAGAATGGCTCATTGCCGACGTATTCCTGTGCCCGTTTTACACGGCCACCGGTCATGGTTTCTGCTCCGGTGTCGACAAGCGTAATGCGCCACGGTTCGGCGCTATGCTTATGGATAACGCGCTCGTTGCCATTTCGGAAATCAATCGTGATATCAGAACGGTGCAAGAAGTAGTGAGCAAAGTATTCCTTAATATAGTAGCCTTTATACCCGAGCAGAATAACAAAGTCGTTTATGCCATGATGTGAGTAGATTTTCATGATATGCCATAATATGGGCTGGCCACCAATTTGAATCATGGGTTTAGGGCGGATATCGGTTTCTTCGCTCAAGCGTGTGCCAAATCCACCGGCAAGGATAAGTGCTTTCATGTGTACCTCATTAATATCGGTACGATTCTGGTTTAAACGGCCCTTCGATGGCTACGCCTAGGTATTTGGCCTGGTTGGGGGTCATTTGGGTGATGACACCGCCAAAGCCTTCTACCATATAGCGGGCGACTTCTTCGTCAAGTTGTTTTGGGAGTACTTGCAGGGTGATGGCGTGTGGTTTTTGTTCTGGTGCGAGTGTGGCAAATTGTGTTTGGTACAGGTGGATTTGTGCGAGTACTTGGTTGGCGAATGATCCGTCCATAATGCGGCTGGGGTGGCCGGTGGCGTTGCCTAGATTTACGAGTCTTCCTTCGGAGAGGAGGAGGAGGTAGTTGGTGCTGGCGGGATTTGGGGTTTGTCCTGCGGGAGTGTCGCGGTAGACTTTGTGGACTTGCGGTTTGACTTCTTCCCATGCCCAGTTTTGGCGCATGTAGGCGGTGTCGATTTCGTTGTCGAAATGGCCGATGTTGCAGACGACGGCGCCGTTTTTGAGTTGGTTAAGCATATGGGCGTCGCAGACGTTCAGGTTGCCGGTGGTGGTGACGACAAGGTCGACTTTGGAGAGGAGATTGGCGTCGATGCTGGCTGCGGTGCCGGTGTTGATGCCGTTTTTGTAGGGGGATACGACTTCGTATCCGTCCATGCAGGCTTGCATGGCGCAGATGGGGTCGATTTCGGTGACTTTTACGATCATCCCTTCTTGGCGTAGGCTGGCGGCTGAGCCTTTGCCGACGTCTCCGTAGCCTATTACAAGGGCTTGCTTGCCGGAGAGGAGGTGGTCGGTGGCTCGTTTTATGGCATCGTTTAGGCTGTGGCGGCAGCCGTATTTGTTGTCATTTTTGCTTTTGGTTACGCTGTCGTTCACGTTGATGGCGGGGATTTTCAGGGTTCCTTGTTGAAGCATTTCGAGTAGGCGGTGGACACCGGTGGTGGTTTCTTCGGACACGCCGTGGATGTTGGCGAGCAGATGTGGGTATTTGTCATGCATCAGGGCAGTTAGGTCGCCGCCGTCGTCAAGAAGCATATTGGGCTGCCAGTTGTTGTTGGGGGTGTTGATGGTTTGTTCAATGCACCACCAGTATTCTTCTTCGGTTTCCCCTTTCCAGGCGAACACAGGGATGCCAGCTTCGGCGATGGCGGCGGCGGCGTGGTCTTGGGTAGAGAAGATGTTACACGAGCTCCAGCGGACGGTAGCGCCGAGGGCGATGAGGGTTTCGATGAGCACGGCGGTTTGGATGGTCATGTGGATGCAGCCGATAATGTGGGCACCTTTGAGGGGTTGTGCGGCGCGGTATTTTTCGCGGATGGTCATGAGGGCTGGCATTTCGGTTTCGGCGATGCGGATTTCGCGGCGGCCGTAGGCTGCGAGGGTGATGTCGGATACTTTGTAATCTTGGATGAGTGTTGTCATGTGAGTCCTTTGATAATTTTGAATGTCAAATTGCTGAAAGGGGTCAAGATCTCTCACTACGTTCGAGATGACGGGTAGTGCGTGTTCGAGATGACGGGAGCTTGTGTGTTTGACTACTTCGCGTCGTTTTTTAGCATTTCTGCTTTGTCGGTTTTTTCCCATGGTAGATCGATGTCGTTACGGCCGAAGTGGCCGTAAGCGGCGGTTTGTTGGTAGATGGGTTTGAGGAGGCCGAGCATGTTGATGAGTCCTTTAGGGCGGAGGTCGAAGTGTCTGGCGATCAAGGCTTCGATTTTGTCGTCGCTGATGGTGCCGGTGCCGAAGGTGTTGACGGCGATGTTGGTGGGTTCGGCGACGCCGATGGCGTAGGAGATTTGGATTTCGCATTTTTCGGCGAGTCCGGCGGCGACGATGTTTTTGGCGACGTAGCGTCCGGCGTAGGCGGCTGAGCGGTCGACTTTTGATGCGTCTTTGCCGGAGAAGGCTCCTCCGCCGTGGCGGGCGTATCCACCGTAGGTGTCGACGATGATTTTACGTCCGGTGAGGCCGCAGTCGCCTACGGGGCCGCCGATGACGAAGTTGCCGGTGGGGTTGATGTGGTATTTGGTTCCTTTATGGAGCCATTCGGTGGGGAGTACGGGTTTGATGATTTCTTCCATTACGGCTTCCCACAGGTCTTGAGTGGCGATATGGGGGTCGTGTTGGGTGGAGAGGACGATGGCGTCTATGGCAATGGGGCGGTCGTTTTCGTAGCGTAGGGTGACTTGGCTTTTGGCGTCGGGGCGGAGCCAAGGGAGGATTTTCTTTTTGCGCATGTCGCTTTGGCGCTTGACAAGGCGGTGTGCGAGTGTGATGGGGGCGGGCATGAGGACGTCGGTTTCGTTGGTGGCGTAGCCGAACATGAGTCCTTGGTCGCCAGCGCCTTGTTCGTGGTTTTCGGCTTCGTTGACGCCCATAGCAATGTCGGGGGATTGTTTGCCGATGGCGGTCAGTACGCTGCAAGTGTGGCCGTCGAAACCGAGGTTGCTGTTGTCGTAGCCAATTTTTGTGACGACGTCGCGGACGATGGCTTCGGCGTCGATCCATGCGCTGGTGGTGATTTCGCCGGCGAGCATGACGAGGCCGGTTTTGACGAGGGTTTCGCAGGCGACGCGAGCTTTGGGGTCTTCGGCGAGGATGGCATCAAGGATGGCGTCGGAGATTTGGTCGGCCATTTTGTCTGGGTGGCCTTCGGATACGGATTCGGATGTGAAGGTGGTAAGGCGAGTCATTAAGGCTCCTTTGTTAATTTTTCTCTAAATATGCTTGGTATGCTTTTTTGATTCCTTCTTCAAGCGGCGTGGTGGCTTGCCAGCCAAGTTTAGCAAGTCGGCTTACGTTCATGAGTTTGCGGGGGGTGCCGTCTGGTTTGGCGGTGTCCCATTCTATGGTGCCGTGGTATCCGATGACTGCGGCGATGGTGTGGGTGAGTTCTTTGATGGTGATGTCGGTGCCGCTGCCTACGTTGATGTGTGAGCACATGGGCTGGGTGTGCTGGGCGTATATTTCAGGGTCTAGGTTCATGACGTGGATGGAGGCTTCGGCCATGTCGTCGGCGTAGAGGAATTCGCGTTTTGGTGTGCCGGTGCCCCATGCTTGGATGGCTGGGGTGTTGTTGATTTTTGCTTCATGAAAACGGCGAATGAGGGCGGGGATGACGTGGCTGTTTTCTGGATGATAGTTGTCGCCGGGGCCGTAGAGGTTGGTGGGCATAACGGAGCGGTAGTCGCGTCCGTATTGGCGGTTGTAGCTTTCGCAGAGTTTAATGCCAGCGATTTTGGCGATGGCGTAGGGTTCGTTGGTAGCTTCGAGGTGGCCGGTAAGAAGGTGTTCTTCTTGCATCGGCTGTGGGGCGTGTTTGGGGTAAATGCAGCTTGAGCCGAGGAAGAGGAGTTTTTGTACGCCGTTTTGGTGGGCGGCGTGGATGATGTTGGTTTGTATCATCAGGTTTTGGTAGATGAATTCGGCAGGGTAAGTGTTATTTGCATGGATGCCACCGACTTTAGCGGCGGCGAGGTAGACTTGGTCGATGCGGTGTTGTTGAAAAAACTGGTTGACGGCGGCTTGGTCGGTAAGGTCAAGCTGGCTTTTGGTGGTGGTTATAATGTGGTTGCTGGGGTTTTGGCGGAGTTGCCGTTCGAGCGCACTGCCGACCATCCCTTGGTGTCCGGCAATGTAGATGGTTTTATTTTCCATTTTGTAGTTCCTGTAGGCTTTGCACCAGGAAACCGATATGTTGATTTTCTAGTATGAGGAGATGAATAAGTTGCTTTTTTTGCAGCGGTTCATAGTGGTGTATTATCGTGGATATTTCTTGTTTAAATCCTTCTAAAAAGGTTTGGATTATTCCCCATACTTCATGTTCGTCTATTGCAAAGTAAGCATGAATGAGTACGTTGCGAAAGTCTACTATATCGCGATGTGTTTCGTCGAGTATGCCCAGTTTGATAAGGTTTTTCGTGCTTTCGCCGATTATTTCGAATTCTCTGATGGTAGCGTCCCATGTTTTGCAGTCATTTTTTAAACTCTCTGCATCTGCAAAATCGCTGACATAGTGCTGAATTTTTACGATTGCGATGTATACGTCAAATAGAAATAGGTCGGCATTTCTACTCGACATGTATCATCTCTTTTTCTACTTGTTGGCGGATAACGGTTCGCATGGTGTCGAGATACCCCATATCTACTTTTTTATTCAACAGCTTTTCAAGATAATGGATGGCTTTTAAGCGGGAAAAGTAGTCTTTCTTTTGTGTTTGAAGGATGGCGATATCTATATCACTGTCTTCCTGTGCTTGATTACGTGCATAGCTACCGAAGAGAGCGATTTTTTCGATGCCGAAGTTCGCTTGAAGTTCTTTTTGAGCGTGTCGTAGTGTTTGTAATAGTTGTTGTTGTGTCATTGATTACTCGTAATAACTCATAGTTTTGTAGCCGCCTTCCTTGAGATAGACGTCTTTGGTCATGAGTTTTAGGTCGCTTTGCATCATGTCGTCAACGAGGTTTTGCAGGTTGAATTCCCGTTTCCAGCCGAGTTTTTGTTCAGCTTTGGTGGGGTCGCCGAGCAGGAGGTCGACTTCGGTGGGGCGGAAGTATTTAGCATCTACTTCGACTACTGTCGAACCGATGCAATTTTGAATATTTAATGGTGAATTTTGAATGAGGGAGCGGTATCGATTTTCGTCAATGCTGGCGATGATTCCTTTTTCATTTACCCCTGTGCCTTCAAATCGAAGTGTGATACCAGCATAAGCAAAACTCATTTTTACAAAATCTCTTACGGTGGTTGTCTGCCCGGTAGCGATAACCCAGTCTTCGGCGGTGTGGTGTTGCAGGATCATCCACATCATTTTGACGTAGTCTTTGGCGTGTCCCCAGTCCCGTTTCGCGTCGAGGTTGCCAAGGTAGAGCTTATCTTGTAATCCGAGGGCTATTTTCGATGCGGCGCGGGTAATTTTGCGGGTAACAAAGGTTTCGCCGCGCACGGGGCTTTCGTGGTTAAAGAGGATGCCGTTGCAGGCAAACATGTTATATGCTTCGCGGTAGTTGACGGTGATCCAGTAGGCGTACATTTTGGCGACGGCGTAGGGGGAGCGGGGGTAGAATGGGGTGGTTTCGCTTTGTGGGGTTTCTTGGACTTTGCCGTAGAGTTCGGAGGTTGAGGCTTGGTAGATTTTGGTTTTTTGGGTGAGGCCGAGGAGTTTGACGGCTTCCAGGATCCGTAGGGTGCCAGTGCCGTCCGCGTTGGCGACGTATTCGGGGGTTTCGAAGCTGACGTGAACGTGGCTCATGGCGGCGAGGTTGTAGATTTCGTCGGGCTGGGTTTCTTGGATGATCCGCGTGAGATTCATGGAGTCGGTCATGTCGCCGTAGTGGAGGATGAAGTTGCGGTTTTCCACGTGTGGGTCTTGGTAGAGGTGGTCGATGCGGTCGGTGTTAAAAAGCGATGTGCGGCGTTTGATGCCGTGGACGATGTATCCTTTTTTGAGGAGGAATTCGGCGAGGTATGATCCGTCTTGGCCGGTGATTCCGGTGATGAGGGCGACTTTTTGTTGGGTCATGTGGGGATCCTTTGTTAATTTTGAATGAAAGGCAAAAAACCACGGAAGAAAGGCCGAAAGAGGCTGAGATCTCTCACTGCGTTCGAGATGACAGGAAGTGTGCTTAGTCGTGTCGTTTGTTGTTTCGAGCGAAGCGAGAAATCTGCGGGTAATGGCATGGACTCAGCTAACCTGGACTTACTCCGTTTTAATCAGCGCCTCAATTTCCCGCACCTTGTCCCACACTAACGCCTGATTGCCACGACTCTCCACATTCAATCGCAAAAGTGGCTCGGTGTTGGAGGCACGTAGATTCATACGCCAGTTTGCAAACTCTAGGCTAATGCCATCGGTACGGTTGATGGTTGGGTTCTGGCTGCTGAAATGAGCAAGAATTCGCTCCAGTACGGTGGGGATATCCTGCACGGTGTAGTTGATTTCACCGCTGCAGGGATATGCGGCCATCCGCGTGGCGACGAGTTGGGAAAGCCGCTTGTCTTTATCGCTCATAAGTTGGGTGATTAAAAGCCACGGTATCATTCCCGAATCGCAGTAGGCAAAGGTTTTAAAGTAATGATGAGCCGACATTTCGCCGCCATACACGGCGTCTTCGAGCCGCATTCGTTCTTTGATGAAAGCGTGTCCGGTTTTGCTTTGCACTGGAACGCCACCAGCTTGTGCCACTTGCTCAATCGTATTCCATGTCAGGCGTGGATCGTGGATGATTTTGGCTCCGGGGTGTGATGCGAGGAGTGTTTCGGCTAGCAGGCCAACGAGGTAGTATCCTTCGATAAACGCTCCGGTTTCGTCGAACAAGAAGCAGCGGTCAAAATCGCCATCCCATGCTATGCCAAAGTCGGCGTTATGGGTTACAACTGCTTCGGCGGTGGCGGCACGGTTTTCGGGGAGTAGCGGGTTGGGTACGCCGTGAGGGAAGTTGCCGTCGGGTGTATCGTGAATGGGAATGATGGTAAATGGCAAATGGGTGGCGAGTTGATGGATCAGAGCCCCTGCGGAGCCGTTGCCGGGGTTCATCACAATGCGTAGTGGTTTGAGTTTGGAGCGGTCGACGTAGGTCAAAAGGTGAGCAATGTAGGCCGATTTATCGGTTTTGAGATGTGCTGCACCTTTGGCGATTACTGGGAGGAAATCACCCGCCTGTACTCGCGCCTTAATGGCCAGCAGTCCGCTATCGTTGGAAATCGGACGCGATCCGGCGGCGACAAGCTTCATGCCGTTGTACCCTTTGGGGTTATGGCTGGCGGTAATCATAATGCCACCATCGACCTGGTAGTGCGTGGTGGCGAAGTAGACCTCTTCGGTGCCGCACAGGCCAATATCGATTACATCTGCGCCACTATCGGTCAGTCCGGCGGTGAGGCTTTGCGCCAGCGCTGGGCTTTCGAGCCGGATGTCATAGCCGACAACGACACGCTTCGCACCGAGTTCAGCCACAACGGCGCGACCAATGGCATAGGCAAGGTCGGTATTCAGTTCATCGGGTACTTTGCCGCGAATGTCATAGGCTTTGAAGCAGGAGAGAGGCGAGGTGAGGATGATTTTTTCTATTTGGTTTTTCAGCTCTGGGAGTTCCAAGTTTGTTAAATCCCAGACGATTTCGGGATCAACACCAAAGTACTCATGAACTATCATATTGCGAAAGTCCTTTACCATGCGCCAGGGGTAGTTAGGCGCTTGTGCCTCCAGCTGAGATATGAGCTTGGAGATAGCTTCGCCAATAACAGTATATTCACGGAGTGTGGCGCTGTATGTTTTGCGGTCTGTCTCAAAACTTTGCAGTGTCATGCCATGAACAAACTCCTGTATCGCTTTAGTCGACTCTAGAATATCCTGTCGGTAGAGTTCTAGGCTTCGCTTAGACATAAATTACTTCTTTTTCGATAGACTTTTTTACCATTGGCTTGAGTGACCCCTCAATACCAAGATCAACGGAGCGTCCAAGCTGTTCCTCTAAGTAATACTTGAGTGAAAAGAAACTTCGGAATTTGTTTTTGCTTTGTATCTCGACAACGATATCAATGTCACTGGTATCGCCCTGCTCCTCTCTGGCAAAACTCCCAAAGAGACCGATTTTATTCACACCAAAAGTGTTTTTTAAATGGCTTTTCTGCTGTACAAGGAAATTAATAACTTCTTGCCGTTTCATAAAAACAACTCCTTGTTTACCGCTTATATTCATCCACTATTCTCACAATATCATCTTCGCCCGTATATTCCCCGACCTGCACTTCAACCATGACAAGGTCAATTTTCCCTTGGTTTTCAAGGCGGTGCACTTCGCCCATCTGGATGTAGGTTGATTCGTTCGGGCGCACCAGAAAGGTTCGCTCGCCGACAGTTACGGTGGCCGTGCCGCTGACAATGATCCAGTGTTCATTACGGTGAAAATGTTTCTGCAAAGAAAGTTTTGCTCCCGGTTTCACCACAATCCGCTTCACCTTATATTGTTCCGAAGCAACCAGCACTTCATACGTTCCCCACGGACGATGCGCCAAGCGATGGATTTCGGTGAGCTCTGGGTGCTGTTCTTTCAGGGCATTGACCACCTGCTTCACTTCCTGCGAACTCCCCTTACGGGCGATCAGTAGGGCGTCGCTGGTATCAACGACTAAAAGATCTTCAACATCAATCAAAGCCACCTGACGGTTTCCCGTCACCACAAGATTATTTTGCGATCCAATGCAGAGTGGTTGCGGCGCGTGGCACTCACCGGCGAGCACGGCGTTGGCATTGTTTGGCTTTTTTGTCTCTTCATAGAGGGCGTCAAAGCTCCCAAGGTCAGACCAGCCTATGGAGCATGGAACGACGGCAACTTCGATGGATTGTTCCATCACGGCATAGTCGATGCTTTGTGACGGGATATTTTGCATGGCATCGAGCGGTATGCGGGTTTCGTTGTGATCTGTCTGAGCGGCACCATACGCTGCAAGCGAAGCGTGATAAATTTCCGGAGCGTGTTTTTCGAGCTCTGTCAGAAACACTCCAGCCTGAAAGCAGAACATGCCACTGTTCCAGTAAAAATTCCCTTGCTCGAGGTATTGCGTGGCGGTAGCCAGATCAGGTTTTTCTTTGAATGAAAGTACCCGCTCGCCATCTGCTTCGATGTAGCCAAAGCCAGTTTCGGGGTAGGTGGGCTGAATGCCAAAAGTAACCAGCTTACCAGTTTGCGCCAGCCGGGTTGCCTGTTTCACTGCTTTTGTGTAGGCCACTTCGTCTTTAATGCAGTGATCTGAGGGGGTGACAAGGACGATAGTTTCCGGTGCCAGCGCCAAACAGGCGAGTGCAATGGCGGGGGCGGTGTTGCGGCCAATTGGTTCGAGCAGGAATCTTGCTTTTGTGGAACCAGTTTCGAGTATCTGGTCAACGGCCAAAAAGTATTGATCAATATTGGAAATAACAAAGAAATCATCGCAGACAGCTTGATTGCGCAGAACCGTTTGCTGAAAGAGCGATTGACCGCCGAAGATTTTTACGAATTGTTTGGGGAGCATGGTGCGGCTGAGTGGCCATAAACGTGTGCCAGAGCCGCCGCAGAGAATGAGATTAATCATAAAAAAGCCTTCCTTATTCCCGCACACGCCAGAACGTCGCAAAACGGGGTTTTCCGGTATTGGTATAGCCACGATATTTGAATGTCACCAGCGTGCCAATTGCTGGCGGGTTTTTCCGCTCTGCGTCGGTTAGGCCCGAACCAAGGGCGAGCTCGTTGCCGTCGGCAAGTCGGACAACCAGTGCTCCGGTCATGCCTATGTATTTCCCTTTGCCGGGGCGATAGCCAATCACTACCCCTTCGGCATCGGAATATGATTTGACTTTTAAGAGCGCGTCACTGCGTCCTGCATGATACGCTGAGCGCGGGGCGCGGAGCATCAGCCCTTCGGCACCTTTCGCTTCAAAAATCCGCAATGTCTGGCGCAGGTGGGTGGCGCTGGTGCAGAGAGTGTGTTCTACAATGCGCACCTGCGACGGTTGCGGCACGCGGTACCACGCTTGCAGTGCAGCTATGCGCTCTTCGAACGGTGCATCGATATTGGGAGCGTCAAAAATCAGGTACGAAATCTTTTGCCAGCTTTCATCGGAGCTATCGCGTCGGACAATCTGGTTCGTCTGTTCAAAGGCGTTGCGACCGGCCCACAGTTCGCCATCCGTCGCAAAGGGTGGGAGTTGCCGACGCAGTGTGTCGGGAATATTGATACGGTTGCCTTGACGGCTCCACATCCGCTCCCCATCCCAATAGCCACGCACTCCGTCGAATTTTTCGCTCATCCACCAGCCGGTAGGGTTGATGTTGGGCTGCCAAGCTTTAGCAAGCATTAGCTCGCGGGGGGCGGCATAGAGGGTGGAGATACAAAGCAAAACAAGCAGCAGTGCCGTAAAGATTCTCATGTGTCGTCACGCTCAGGGGAAACTTCGCGGCGCAGCAGTTCAATTTCCTGCTGGAGCCGTTCGTATTCGTCGATTTTCATTTGCAGATAGAGTTTTCCCATGCGGTATTTCGCTTTGAGCCCTTCGGGGGTTAGAAGATATTTGTAGACACGCTTGTCGTCATTCTCACAGAAGTTGCGCAGTTCGACAAACCCTTTTTCTACTAGAGCTTTCATGACGTAATTCACTTTGCCAAGGCTGCAGTCCATTGCCTTCGCAAGGCGGCGCTGGCTCAGTTCCCCTTGCTGAAGTTCGAGCTGGCGTAGAATTTGATATTCATTATGAAGGTCGCTGTTCATGTGTGTGGGATCCTTTAGAAAAGGCGATGCTATTTTTTTCATCGAAGCAAACGAAGTGGAGAAAAATCTGATAACCAATGCCTGTTATTGAACGTCATTTCGAACGAGCGCAGCGAGGAGAAATCTGAGATCTCTCACTGCGTTCGAGATGACGGGTGGATACTGCAATGACTCATGGCTTTTCGTGGACAGGGCAATTTCGCGGACACATATCCTCAGTAGGCACGCTTCCGCCTTTTTGTTTGGCGTGGGGCGAAACAAAAACCGTTCATGCGCTGAACGGTTTGTATTCAATTTAGATTGATGACGTCAAGCAAAAAAAATGCCACAAAAAAGTTTTAGTCGCGATAGCGGCGCGTCAGGTCGCCAAATGCGTCAATGCGTCGGTCGCGCAGAAAAGGCCAGATGCGGCGCACTTTTTCGCAGCGAGCCATATCGATATCGACGACAAACGCCCCTTCGCTCTGGTCATCGCCATGCCACAGGAATTCCCCTTGCGGTCCGCAGGCGAAGCTATTGCCCCAGAACTGAATGCCACCACAGGGATTGGCGGGGTCGCTTTCAAAGCCAATGCGGTTGATGCTGAGTACGGGAATCCCATTGGCAATGGCATGCGCGCGCTGAGCGGTAATCCACGCGTCGCATTGCCGTTTTTGCTCGTCGGGAGTGTCGGCGGGATCCCAGCCGATGGCAGTGGGGTAGATTAACAGGTCAGCTCCAGCAAGTGCCATCAGACGCGCCGCTTCGGGATACCACTGATCCCAACAGACCAATACGCCCAGCGTACCAACCGAAGTGCGAATCGGGGTGAAGCCGAGATCCCCCGGCGTAAAGTAGAATTTTTCGTAAAAGCCGGGGTCGTCAGGAATGTGCATTTTGCGGTACTTTCCGGCAATCGTGCCGTCACTTTCCAGCACGACAGCCGTATTATGATAGAGCCCAGCGGCACGTCGTTCAAAAAGCGACGTGACAATGACAACGTTTAGTTCTTTTGCCAGTGCGCCAAAGTAATCGGTCGAAGGGCCGGGAATTGGCTCGGCCAGATCAAACTGGTTGGCATCTTCTTGCTGGCAGAAATAGAGCGAGGTGTGCAGCTCTTGCAAAAGCACCAGCTTGGCTCCCTGAGCGGCGGCCTGTCGTATCAGCTGCGTGGTTTTTTCGAGAGTAGCCGTGCGATCAGCGGAACAGCTTTGTTGAATCAGGGCAGTGCGAAGGAGAGTCATGCCAGAACTCCTGAGGGGATTTGCATGGTGACGCAGTGAAGCGACCCGTGTTGTTTGATAAGTGGGCGACAGTCAATGCCGATGACGGTACGATCGGGAAAAATGCTCCCAATGGCTTCTAAAGCCTGACGGTCATTTGCAGGGTCGCTATAGGTTGGCACAAGGACGGCCTGATTGATGACTAAATAATTGGCATACGTGGCAGGAAGTCGCGCGCCGTCTTCGTCAAACTGTGCTTTGGGCCACGGGAGTGGCACGAGTTGATAGGGTGTGCCGTCCGCACTCAGGAGCGTGTGCAGTTCCTTTTCCATAGCACCGAGTGCCTGAAAATGGGGATCAAATGGATCGCTGCACTGCACGTACGCGATGGTGTTGTTTGGACACAAGCGCGCGAGAGTGTCGACATGCGCGTCAGTGTCATCCCCTTCCAGATACCCGTGATGCAGCCATAACACGGTGTGAGCGCCGAGCAGTTCGCGCAGGGCAATATCAATATCACGACGGCTCAGGTGCGGATTGCGGTTTTCCTCCAGGAGACAGTTGGCAGTCACCAGCAATGTGCCGCGCCCGTCACTTTCGACACTTCCCCCTTCGAAGACCATGCCGACTGTTTCCAGTGGCGTATGGCCAAACGCACGCTGTTGGTGCAATCGACGGGTCGCCAGATTATCGTAGCAGGCGGCAAATTTCATCCCCCAGCCGTTAAAGGTGAAATCGAGCAGTTTGGGAACCCCTTTTTCCATGACCGTGAGTGGGCCGTAGTCACGTGTCCAGGTATCGTTGGTTGGCAAGCCAACAAGGCGCAGTCGCTCAGCATCAATGCCTGCGGCCAACAAACGGGGGCGTAGAGCTTCCGGATCGGGGCAAAGAATCAGGACGATTTCTTGTGCGCTGATGTGTTTTGCCAGTGCAAAAAAGACCGACTCAACCTCATCGAGCATGGACGCCCAGTCCGAATCGGCATGTGGCCACGCCAGCAGAACGCCATCCTGAGGCTCCCATTCGGCGGGGAAACGACGTGAATTCGGCATGAAATCTCCTTTAAAGTGCATTCTTGTATTCGGCAAAGGGGAACGTTATCTTCGCGTTTGACGTCAACGCTTCCGCCGTTTACGATGCGCGCGGCACCACAGGAGGAAGCATGTCCACTATCGCTCTGGAAATCATCAAATATGCACCACCGGGTCACGGTATGGGATACCACGATGGTCGTGCGGTTTTCGTCCCCGGAACCTGTCCCGGAGACCGGATTCTAGCACGCATTACGCTGGGAAAAAAGCGCTACGCGCAGGCCGAAATGGTCGAACTACAAGAGGCGGGAGCGCAGCGACGCTCCGAGCCGTGCCAGCATGCCCGTGAATGTGGTGGCTGCACACTTTTGCATCTCGCATATCCCGACCAACTGGCGCTGAAAGACGCCATGCTGCGCGAAGTATGCGCTGGCCAGAAAGTGGTGGTCGATGCGTTCCTGCCGCTTGAGCCTTCGCCGCAGGTCACGGGGTATCGTCACCGCGCTCACATTCGCATGGAAAAGAGCGCGTGGGGCTTTCGTCGTCGTGGCTCGCATGATGTGGTGGCAACACCACATTGTCTGGTGGTCAGCGATGGCATTAAAGATGCGGCAACGAGGTATGCCCAGCAGGCGCAGCAAGCAACGGCGGTGCAATTTCTCCAATCACTCTCCGATAGCGTGGTGGCCGGGTGCCGTATCCCTGACGGTGGAAAACCGCGTCCGCTCAACGGATTTGCCGCAGAAATTACCGAAGACTATGGGTATGGGCGATGTGTGTTGCGTGCCGATGGCTTTGCGCAATGCAATCCGGTGGTGGTACGCCGCATGGCTCACGATGTGGCGCAGGCCATACCATTGGCGGCCAACGTAACGGAACTCTATTGCGGCTCCGGTACATTTTCGCAGGCAATTCTTTCTCGGGCACAACGATTCTATGGCTATGAGTTAAGCGAATCCGCACTGGCGCTGGCGCGCCGGAACACCAGTCAGTTTCCGCACGCCAGTTTTTGCGCGACCAACCTCGAGCGGAGTCCGTGGGAAGGCAACGTCGATGTGATTGTCGTCGATCCGCCGCGAACTGGCCTTGCGCGTCGGGTGACGGAACAGATCCTCGCTTCGCGTGCGACACAACTCTGCTATGTCAGTTGTAATCCCGCTACCTTGGCGCGTGATTTACACAACTTGGGTGAGGGGAAAAGAGGGTTCCGCGTGGCGTCGGTATGTGGGTACGATATGTATCCCCACACGACACATGTCGAAGTGCTGGCACGCTTAACGCGGTGAGGGAAGGGAAAAATACGCGGCGACGTCTGGCGCTGTGAGTGTCAGATCCCATCGGCCGCGTTGCATCGGGCCGGTGACGCTTGTGGCGACATGGTCAAGGAAGGTATCTCGCTCCACTGCTTCTGCTCCGAGCATCTGTAAGTGGGGAGTCAGTACTTGACAATCAATACAGGAAAAACCCCATCGCTGCACCAGACTGGCCAGTGCCGCAAAAGCGACTTTGGAAGCATTGGGCTGTAAGCTGAACATGGATTCGCCAAAAAAGCATTTCCCAATGGCCACGCCATATAAACCACCAAGGCACACACCGTTTTCGTAGACTTCGACACTGTGCGCATAGCCCAAGCGGTGCAGCCAGCCATATGCCGCACGGAATTCCGGCGCGATCCACGTTCCGTGCTCGTGCTCGCGCTTTACCAGCGCGCATTGCAAAATGGCGGCATCGAAATTACGATCAAATGATATTTCCCACGCCGAGCGACGTAAAAGCTTGAGCACCGAGCGGGGCGGGCGGTATCCTGTCAACCAGACAACTCCACGGGGGTTGGGCGAATACCAGTGCACCAGGCCATCTTCGATAAACCACGGAAAAATACCGTGGCGATAGGCTTCCAGCAGCCGACTCGCGCCAAGATCGCCCCCCACGCAGAGCGGTGCCATGTCGCCAGCGTGCCGCGGGTCGGGAAAGCTCAGCGAATCTTTCGCAAGCAGATAAATTGGTGGTTGCTGGTGGACAAGGATCATGAGCCTTCCGTATACAAAGTTTTCGTAAGAGGGGAATCTATGGCGTTATTTACTACACACCTGAGCGTTGCCGCAACTATTGCTGGAAGCGGCGCGGCATTCTTAGCGGCTCACGGCATGGTTTCTCCGTTGCAGGGTGGCCTCCTGCTGACAATCGGGACATTTGGCGGCGTCTTGCCTGATATCGATTCCGACAGTTCGCTCCCCGCCCGTGGCATTATCACCTGCCTGGCCTTGGCTGTTGGGTACATCCTCGCCCTCTCCTTTGTCACAACAATTCCGGCGTGGGCGCTGCCACCACTCTTCTTGCTGCTCTTTTTTGGTGTCCGCAAAGGGATTGAGTTTGCGTTTCGCAAGACTACGGTGCACCGTGGGATTTGGCACAGTATCCCGGCGGCTGTCGCTTTGGCGGGCACGGCAGTGTGGTTTGCGCTGGCACTTCCAGGCAGTGATCGCCTTTTCGCGTGGTGGTCTGGCATCTTTCTGGGGCTGGGATATCTGACCCATTTGCTGCTCGACGAGATTTCGGCGGTGAATTATGCGGGGTTGCGGTTCAAGCGCTCCTTCGGCTCTGCGTTAAAACTCTGGGGAGCCGAGTGGCAGGGAACACTGCTCTGTTACGCGCTGCTGGTCGGATTGTGGTTGTTTTTACCGCCGATTCCCGATGTGTTTACGGCTCCATTTGCAGCGCTTCAAATGCCTTTCCCACTTCCTTGGAGCGGCGGATAATTTCCATTTCGCGGGCACTTTGTTCGGTTTCCGGAAACGGGTCGACGGGCAGAGGCGTGTTTTCTTCTGAGAGTTTAACAAACGTAAAATAGGCAAAGCAGGCGAGTTTTTCTTCGCCGGTCAGCGGGTTTTGCGTCATCCCCTGCGCTTTAATTTCAATGCTCGTCCGGCCAGTTCCTACAACGTTCGCCACAATGCGGAAGGTATCGCCCAGCAACACTGGCGCGGTGAATTTGAAATTGTTGATGGAGATCAGCAGTATCTTATTGCGCGCGTATTTGGTAGCGACAATTGACGCGGTTTTTGCCATCTGTTTGGCGATTTTACCGCCGAACAGTGTGCCATGATGGTTCAGATCTTCGGGAAAAATAAAGTCGATACTCTCGGCGCGCATTCGGTCAAGGGGCATCTCGTCCTCCATTGTCATCTTTTGTCATATTGCAAACAATCGCTCGTTTGTTATGCTGACAGTGTCACTGGCAGTTTCTTTGAAATTCCGTGCAACTATCGATTTAAGAGTAATTTACCATAATGGCATATCATTTGCTCTACATCGTGTCAACCGGCGAAGCGAACAGGGAACCGGTCAACACTTTTTACATAGGAGCACTATCATGGCTAGATTACGTCAAATCGCATTTTACGGTAAAGGCGGCATTGGGAAATCAACCACTTCGCAAAACACTATTTCTGCTCTGGCGGAAATGGGCAAAAAAGTCCTTATCGTCGGCTGTGACCCGAAGGCTGATTCTACCCGTTTGATACTCCATGCGAAGGCACAAGCAACCATTATGGAACTCGCGGCGGAGGCCGGATCGGTTGAAGATCTCGAACTCGATGAAGTGTTAAAGGCGGGCTATCTTGGCATCAAGTGTGTCGAAGCGGGTGGCCCAGAGCCCGGTGTTGGTTGTGCCGGTCGCGGTGTTATCACCGCTATCAACTTCCTTGAAGAAGAAGGCGCCTACAGCGAAGAGCTCGACTTTGTTTCGTACGACGTTCTGGGTGACGTTGTTTGCGGTGGTTTCGCGATGCCGATTCGCGAAGGGAAAGCACAAGAAATCTACATTGTTGCTTCCGGTGAAATGATGGCGATGTATGCGGCCAACAACATTTCACGCGGGATTTTGAAATATGCCAACTCTGGTGGCGTCCGTCTTGCCGGCATCATTTGTAACGAGCGGAAAACCGATTGCGAAGCGGAACTGATATCGGCACTTGCGACACGCCTTTCGAGCCAAATGATTCACTTTGTGCCACGCGATAACGTTGTGCAACACGCCGAACTACGCCGCATGACGGTTGTCGAGTATGATCCAACCTGCAAGCAAGCCGATGAATACCGTACGTTGGCGCGTAAAATTGTTGATAACAAAATGTTTGCTATCCCGACACCACTTACTATGGAAGAGCTGGAAGAGTTGTTGATGGAATTCGGGATCCTGAAAGAAGAGGATGTCGAAGCGATTGGCAAATCAGCCGTTCACGCTTGATTGGTGAAAGGCTTGTTTGCGTACTGTCCCTCGCAGGCATGCTCCGCAATCCTGCTCTCGAATGCCTGCCGCTCGCCATCCGGGCTCGCTCTTGGAACAGTACGCCACCCAGCGATAACTGTTAAGCATTGTGGAGAAGGAACATAAACTTACATGGAGGCCACTTATGGCTGGAACAATAGAAAAAAACTACGCCGAAAAGGTTATCGAAGAGATCATTGAGGGGATGCCCGAAAAGACTCAGAAAGATCGCAAAAAGCACTTTAAAGTAGTGGGAAGCGATACCGAATCATGCAATATCACCTCCAACCGCAAAAGCCGTCCCGGTGTTATGACTATTCGCGGCTGTGCCTATGCAGGATCAAAAGGGGTTGTCTGGGGGCCGGTGAAAGACATGCTGCATATCAGCCACGGCCCCGTCGGATGCGGTCAGTATTCGTGGGGAACGCGCCGTAACTACGCGACGGGCACGCTGGGGGTCGATAACTTCACCGTGTTCCAGATCACTTCAGATTATCAGGAAAAGGATATCGTGTTTGGTGCGGACAAAAAATTGAGCACTATGATTGACGAAATCGAAACCATGTTCCCACTCAATCGTGGCGTTTCGATTCAGTCAGAATGCCCGATTGGACTCATCGGTGAAGATATCGAAGCCGTAGCGCGCACGAAGTCAGAAGAAACCGGCAAGCCAGTTGTTCCGGTACGTTGCGAAGGGTTCCGTGGCGTCAGTCAGTCGCTGGGTCACCACATCGCCAACGATGCGCTGCGGGACTGGATCTACGAAAAACAACTCGGCACGCCCGAAGTTGAAGACAGCCCTTACAACATTGCGCTGATTGGTGACTACAACATCGGTGGCGACGCGTGGGGCTCGCGTAAGATTCTGGAAGAAATGGGTCTGAAAGTTATTTCGCAAGGGACGGGCGATTCCACCGTGGCCGAGCTGAAAAACGTTTCACGTTCCAAGCTCGTACTGCTCCACTGCTACCGTTCGATGAACTACATCGCTCGCTACCTGGAAGAAATCTACAAAGTGCCGTGGATGGAGTTTAACTTCTTTGGACCGACGCAGATTATCAAAAGCATGCGCGCCATCGCGGCTCACTTCGACAAGAAAGTACAGAAGCGCACCGAAAAACTGATTGCCGAAAAGTATCAGCCATACTTTGACGAAATCACCGCCCGCTTCCGCCCCCGTGTGGAAGGCAAAAGCGTTATGCTCTACGTCGGTGGACTGCGCCCACGCCACGTGATGCCGGTTTTTGAAGACCTTGGCATGCCGGCAACCATTACCGGATACGAGTTTGCTCATGGCGACGACTATCAGCGGACACTGGAGTACGTCAAAAACACCACCGTACTGGTTGATGACCTGAACGAGTACGAAATGGAAAGACTGATCGAAAAACTCCGCCCTGACCTCGTCGGTTCCGGGATCAAGGAAAAATACCAGTGTCAGAAATCCGGCATACCATTCCGCCAGATGCACTCCTGGGATTATTCCGGCCCGTATCACGGCATTGAAGGTTACGCCATCTTCGCGCGTGATATTGACATGGCGGTCAACGGACCCATCTGGAAGATGCTGACACCACCGTGGGAAAAAGCTGCCAGCGAGTAAACGCCATTATTTCAACAAGGAGTCACACCATGTCCTGCCAGATAAAAGACCACCTCTCCATGTTTAAAGATGAGGTGTACACCGAAATGCTCAGCGCCAAGCGGAGCATGTATGAGAACGCCCATCCCGACGACAAAGTTGCCGAAATACTCGCGTATACGAAAACTGAGGAATACAAAGAAAAGAACTTCGCTCGCGAAGCGCTCGTTATCAATCCCCTGAAAGCCTGCCAGCCGCTTGGTTCGATGTTGGCCGCTCTGGGATTCGAAAAAACCATGTCTTATGTGCACGGTTCGCAAGGGTGTGCGGCGTATTTCCGTTCGCACCTTGCGCGTCACTTTAAAGAGCCAGTGCCAGCGGTTTCTGACTCCATGACAGAAGATGCGGCCGTTTTCGGTGGCCACAACAACATGTACGCCGGGCTGGAAAACACCATCGCTCTGTATAAGCCGGAGATGATCGCCGTCTGCACCACCTGCATGGCGGAAGTCATCGGCGACGACTTGGCATCTTTTGTGAAAAACGCCAAGGAACAGGGGATTGTCCCTGCCGATATGCCGGTGCCAGCCGCGCACACGCCATCATTTGTCGGTTCGCACATTACCGGTTACGACGCTATGATGCTGGCCATCCTCGGCGAAGTGGGGGTAAAAAGCGATGCGCCGAAAAAAGATCGTATTAACGTCATTATGGGTTTTGACACTTATATCGGGAACTATCGCGAAATCAAGCGGATCTTTGCCGAGTTCGGTGTCGAATGCCTGCTGCTGAGCGATCCGACGGAGATGCTCGATTCACCGACAACCGGTGAATATCAGATGTATCAGGGGGGCACACCGCTGGACTTGCTGCGTGACGCGCCCAACTCAAAAGCCACCATATTCCTGCAGGATTATGCCACGACCAAAACACAAGATCTGGTCGCAAAAAGCTGGGAGCAGGAAGTACGGGTTGTCAACCCTATCGGCCTTGCCGGCACCGACGAACTGATTATGGCGATTGCTGAGCTGAGCGGCAAGCCAGTTCCTGCAAGCATCAAGTCTGAGCGTGGCCGTCTCGTAGATGCCATTGCCGACTCATATTACTGGGTTTTCGGCAAGTCATTTGCCATCAATGGCGATCCTGATCTGGCGTACGGCATGACTCGCTTTATCATGGAAATGGGCGGCGAACCCAAGCATGTACTGGTTACCAATGCGACCAAAAAATGGGGCAAAGCTACCAAAAAGCTGCTGGAAAGTACTCCGCTGGGCGCTGAAGGGGAAGTGTATCCTGGCAAAGACATGTGGCACTACCGCTCGCTCCTCTTTAGCAAGCCAGTAGATATGATGATCGGTAGCACGTATTCGAAGCTCTTGTGGCGCGAAACTGGCATTCCGCTGGTACGGATCGGCTTCCCGATTTTCGACCGTCACCACCTGCACCGCACTTCCATCATTGGCTATACTGGTGGCATTAACGTGCTTACCACCATTGTGAACACGCTGCTTGAAGAGATCGACCGCCAAACCAAGGACAGCCCGAACTTTGATATGGTCAGATAAGGGGGAGTCATGAAAGTGACGGTCAGCAAAGATGCCAACGCCGCAGGCGGCTACCGCATCTACGTCCCAAAAAAGGATTTGGAAGCGATTGTCGAAGCGTTTGATCCCCTTGCAGAAGGGTGGGGTGGCGTGTTTCACCTTGATAACGGGTGGAAACTGGAAATCCCGCACCATGAAAGCGAGCCCGACCTGCCGAAAACGATGGTAGTAGGGAAATTGTAACGCCTTAACAGCTCATCTCGTATATACTTTCCCCTGATGGGCATGCGCCTGTCAGGGGCATTTTTTTAGCGGAGGTCGCCGATGGACACCTACTTCGAGCGTTACGCGCGCCAGATGATGATGCCGGACTTCACCCGTGAAAAGCAGCAAAAACTCCGCGAAGCGACCGTTTTTCTTGGCGGCATTGGTGGACTGGGTGGTGCCGCCGCGCAGTGTTTAGCCGTCGCGGGGATTGGTAAACTGATTCTGGCGCACTATGGCAACCTGACCGAAACCAACATGAATCGCCAGACCCTGATGGAATATGGCCGCATCGGTCAACCACGCGTTGAGATTGCCGTCGATCGCCTGCGGCAGCTCAGTCCCGATCTGGAAGTCGTAACGCATAACGTCCGCTTGAACGACCAGAACACCGTGGAGATGGTGTGCGGTGCGAACATAGCGATTTCGTCGCGACCCAATTTCCCCGAGCGGATGGCGCTCAATAACGCCTGCCTTGCACTTGGCATCCCGATGGTGGAAGCGGCCATGGACGATATGAGCGGCTACCTCTTTACCGTGCAGCCACGTATCACCGCATGCCTTGGCTGCATGGTGCCGCCACAGCATGACGATTGGGATGAAATGGGATTTGGGGTGCTGGGGGCGGTGTCAAACACCATCGGGTGTCTGGCCGCTGTCGAAGCGATCAAACAGATCACGGGGCATGGTGAAACACTCGATGGGAAAATGATGCACATCGACTTTTTGCGGATGCGGACTATCACTCCGGCGTTGCGGCGCAATCCGGAGTGTGTGGTGTGCGGTGCTCACTAGCACATCCATCGTTGCCATGCCAAGTTCATGACAGCCGGTCGCGGTAATCCTCGTAGCCGAATGTTTTCACCATTTTCAGTTGATCATCCTTCGTCCAGATGGCGATGGATGGAAGCGGTACGCCGTTAAACGTGTTGTTTTTGACAATCGTGTAGTGAATCATATCTTCAAAAATCAGTTTATCCCCCGGCTTTAGCGGCTCGGCAAAGGAATAGTCGCCAATCACGTCACCCGCCAGGCACGTGTTGCCACCCAAGCGGTAGGTGTGCGCCAGTTCGCCCGCTTCGCCAGAAAAGCGAATGGCGGGGCGGTACGGCATTTCCAGACAGTCAGGCATGTGGCAGGCCACCGAAGTATCGAGAATGGCGATATCCATGCCGTTGTGCAGAATGTCAACCACGCTGGCGACCAGCGGGCCAGTCTGCCAGCCGACCGCTTCGCCCGGCTCCAGATACACATCGACGTTATATGTTTCGCGCACATGGCGAATGAGGCGGATCAGCCGTTCAATATCATAATCCCTGCGGGTGATGTGGTGACCGCCGCCAAAGTTGATCCATTTCATGCGGTGCAGGAATGTGCCGAATTTTGCTTCAACCACTTCCAGTGTCCGCTCTAGCGCGTCGGAATCTTGTTCGCAGTGGGTGTGAAAATGGATACCGTCGATGCCGTCCAGCAGATCTTCGCGGAATTGCGAACGGGTGACGCCGAAGCGCGAAAAAGGGATGCAGGGATTGTAAATCGGTGGATGCACTTCGGAATATTCAGGATTGATGCGGATGCCGCACGATACCGGCGTTGGCCACGCCTGAACCAGGGGACGCAGTCGCTCCCACTGACTAAAGGAGTTAAATACGAGATGATCGGAATAGCGGAGGATTTCGCGCAGGCTCTCTTCGGTAAAGGCGGGCGAAAAAGTGTGCACCTCTTTGCCCATTTTTTCGTGCCCGAGCCGCGCTTCGTGCAGGCCGCTGGCGGCGGTGCCGTGCAAAACCTTGCCGACCATATCAAACGTGCTCCACATGGCAAACCCTTTGAGCGCAAGCAGAATTTTGCCACCGGAACGGCGCTGGACATCGTCCAGAATATCGAGATTGTGTTGCAGTTTGGACTCTTCCAAAACGTAGCAGGGGGTGGGGATGCTAGAAATATTAAGGGGCATGGGAATTCCTCTGTGTTAATCAATTACTATTACGTGAGTCACGTCTTGCATTTGTATTCACGCTGAGCCGCAGAGAACACAGAGATATAACTTCTCATCGTTCCCTCCGTGGCCTCCGCACCTCGGCGTGAGTCATGCTTTTCATCCACGATGAGCTTTACATCGTGAACCTTTCCAGCAAGATATCCTCGACATTTCTTCTGGAGTCTATAACGGAAACGACATAAACTGTTTTTTCTGAAACCCTATACATCAATCTCCATGGCGCTATGACAATTTCATTGTACTGCGTTATACCTTGCTCTTTTAGCTCGGGAATAACTCTTCCTCTTTTCGGTGTCTGGTGCAAGGACGCCACTTCTGATTTAATTTTTTTCAGAACCCGTCTTGCGTTGGTAGGACTATCCGTCGCAATAAATTCAATGATACGAATTAAGTCATTGTTTGCGGTGCGCGTCCACTCTACTTGGTATTGATTGTTCATTTATTTGATAACATTTTTTCAAGAGTATCAAAAATTTCATCCTGTGGGATGGTATCTCCTTTTCTTATATCTTCTTCTCCCATAGAGATTAACTTAATGATTCCGAAAGCGTTTTTCATATTTTCGTAGCTTCTGGGATCTTGGAGAACGCCCTTTACTTCACCGTTTTGTGTAATAATTACTGGGCGATGTGTCTCATTGATCTGTTTTAGCATATCGGCGGTGTGGGACTTAAAATAGCTCACCGGCTTTATGTCGTTTGTTATATTCATATTTCACCCCCAGTTGCCAAAAGGTACCAAATACGGACTGGATGTCAAGATTGGAAACTGAGATGTGAACTGTTATTGCTGAAGACTCTATACGTAAAAAACCGAACGCTCTGTTACGAACGTTCGGTTTCAGATACGCAAAATTTTATTGAGCCTATACTTCCAGCTCTTCCACCTGCCACGGCAGGCCGTGTTGATTGAGGTAGTTCATAAACGGCATGGCGTCGAACTCTTCCATATTCCACACGCCGGGGCGGTGCCACTCTTTTTTCAGGATGCACATTGCGCCGATCATAGCGGGAACGCCGGTGGTGTACGAAATGGCCTGTGACATCACTTCGCGGTAGCACTCTTCGTGGTCGCAGACGTTGTAGATGTGGATTTTCTTTGGTTTGCCGTCTTTGCCAATGCCGGTGATGATGCAGCCGATGTTGGTTTTCCCTTTGGTGCGGATGCCGAGGTCGCCGGGATTGGGCAATACGGCTTTCAGGAATTGTAGCGGCACGATTTCCACGCCGTTGTAGAGCACGGGGTCAATGCGAGTCATGCCGACGTTTTCCAGTACGCGCAGGTGGGTGAGGTAGTTTTGCGAGAACGTCATATAGAAGCGGATCCGCTTGAGTCCTTTGATGTTTTTGGCGAGCGATTCTAGCTCTTCGTGGTACATCAGGTAGCACTCTTTCGGGCCGATTTGTTGAAAGTTGAATTCGAAATGTTCGGAAAGGGGTTCGGTTTCTTTCCATTCCCCTTCTTCCCAATAGCGCCCTTTGGCGGTCACTTCGCGGATGTTGATTTCAGGGTTGAAGTTTGTGGCGAATGGGTAGCCGTGGTCGCCGCCGTTAGCATCCAGAATGTCGACGTAGTGAATTTCGTCGAATAGGTATTGCTGGGCGTAGGCGCAGAAAACGTTGGTCACGCCGGGGTCAAAACCGGAGCCGAGCAGCGCCATCAGTCCTTTTTCTTTGAAGCGATCCTGATAGTCCCATTGCCACTTGTATTCGAACTTGGCTTCGTCGATGGGCTCGTAGTTGGCGGTGTCAAGGTAGTCCACGCCGGTTTCTAGGCAGGCATCCATGATGGTGAGATCCTGATAGGGAAGTGCCACGTTGATGACGAGTTTCGGTTGAACGTTACGGATCAGCGCGACCAGTTCTGGGACATTATCAGCGTCGACAGCAGCGACTTCTAGCTTCGCAGCGGTGATTTCGTCGCGGATTTGCTCGCATTTCGACAGGGTGCGGCTCGCAAGAACTATGCGGGTAAACACGTCAGAATTCATCGCGCACTTATGTGCGACCACGCGGCCTACGCCGCCAGCGCCGATAATCAGTACCGTACTCATGGGCAATCCTTTCGGTAAAGCATGTCGTTCAAAGCCGTGGAATATATATCACACTCATCTGACTGAAAAGTAAAAAAGGTGTGAAATGGTAGTGCGATCATAAAACAATCGCCATGCTGCAATCGATGCAACATGGCGATTGTTTTTTTGTTCTGAATGTTCGGGTACGTTAATTTGGGAGTATTGCAACGCGCTCGGCAAGGCGGTGAAACGACGAAAGATGATTCACACTTCCTTGGCGGAGGTTTTGGAGAATTGTGCGTACGTCGGTGGGCATATTGAGCGTTAAGCCGTGATCAATGTCATCAATATCAAGCTGTTCAATAGAGGCGCCGACTTGCAGTGCCGCTCCTAGCGAAGCGCTTCCTTGTGCTACCAACGTGTTATACAGGGTTTGAAATGTTTCATTCGCAAACGTGCCGCTGGCCAGCGTTAGTGGGTATTCAATGCTGTACCGTGTCAGCAGCGCAGCGGTAGCGTCCATATGTTCTTGCTCCGAGGCGGCAATATTTCTCAGAAGTCTCAGGTTATGTTGTTGATACAGAGCAAGATATACGTCGCGCGCCAATTTTTCTTCTTCCCAGAGGGTGGCCAGAAAGTTTTCTTGAGAATCGTTTAGGGTTGCTAAGGGGAATGTAGTGACCAAAGATTCGGGGGTATGCGACATCATGCGATAACTTTTCATCGCCATCGATTCCTCTTCGGCGTCTATGGCATCAAGTAATTGGTTTCCTGTAAGAGCCGCTACCCATTGGTTTACGATATGCGCTTCGCGCATTTGAACCGCATTCATCCCTTCGGTCGCTTCCAGTGATTCGTACGAATCTATCCGCATTTGCAGGGCACCTACAAGCGCATTCACATCCGTGGCATCCAAACTGTCAACGGGAATATTGCTCAATAAGCATTGTTCATAAATGCCATCGGAGAGTGCAGCAATGCGGCTGTTCTTGCCTGGAGTTTGTCCATACAGCTCGTCGGGATCCAAGCCAAACGTATTGACTACAGTTTCCAAAAGCTCAGGGTTATTTTGTAGTACAGTGGTCAATACGGTAACAACATTGCCCTGAGATGATCGAAGGGAACCCAAAAGGGGAGCGTCATTCGTGTCAATGTTTCCGTTGCGATTGACGTCAATATACCCACCTTGAGCGGCGATGGGATAGTGGATTTGGCCATCAAAGCGGTAGACGGATTTTCCGACTTCAAGTTGACGAGCACGATTTCCCATGCTGTCTGTTACAACAGCACCGAGTACGGGGCCTCGCTCAACAGTAATGTCAGTAAAAATTGCTTGAGGTGCTGGTGCACTATCGCTGCTACTGCTCCCGCATCCATGAAGCAAGAGCGCACCAATTGCCAGAGAAATTACTACGGTTCGTGTTCTCATACGTATCACCTCTTTATCCGGCTAGGCCGGAAATATTGTGGATGGCGTTGTTGCCCATCTGTATGAGTAAACGGTGTAATGCCCAAAAGGTTACAAAGTTTTTTTATCTCCCGCTTCCAGACCCACCACCTTTGGATGAGCCGTGACTTCCACCGGAAGAACCGCTCCCTTTACGCGATGGATTGCTGCTGTTTGTGCTCTTTTGGCTACTACTCCCCCCGGAAGAGCTTCCGCGAACGGCGGCAGATCCGCGCTCGCCACGAGAAACACGGCGCGTAATATCACGCGTAAATGTGTCTGATTTTCCCCATCTGCCGTGCCGAGTAATTTCTGTGCGCAACTCTCCAATTTCTCGTTTGCTCAGGCGTGATTTGGCGATAGTTTGTGCGAGATTTTCTACTTCTTCTGCTGAAGAGCCTCGACGCGCAAGATCGCGCATGAGAGCTAAAGTTTCTTGCGCAACCCCTGGGTGAGAAAAATGCTGGTGCGACATGACTGCCATAATGGATTGTGCTGGAATACCAGCCGTCATTGCTTCGACGGCATGCTCGAAGAGAGCGTTCTGTTCAAGGGGCGCTTGCGAAAGTTTTGTGCTCAGAGTTCGGGCAGCTTTATGCTGCTCATTCGCCAGTGATACCGCACGAATAATTCTTTCTGCAGGGATATTTTTTGCCATTCCCTCGTACACTTTGGCATGCAAGGGAGAGGTGGGAAGCCCATCCTGCTCGGCTTGTTGCACTATCATTGTCAGCTGGTTTTTTTCTGTCTCATTCCATCCCGAGTTCTCCAATGCTTGGTAGAAAGCTTCCTCTGCATGTACCGCAAGTGCGAGGAGAAGAATAAAACAAATGGCCTTCAACAGCCAAAGGAAAGGGTGCGTTTTCATGAGCCGTTCTCCGCTATGGTATATTTCAATTCATACAGGCAATTATAGCCACCAAAGCCATCAGGTTCTCGCAAAGGGCATTCTGGCAATATGGGAATGCCATCAATCACAGTAAAGTATCGAATGGGTTGAGTTGCCAGTGGCATATGCAGGGTGATGCTCCATATATTATCCTTGTTGCGTTGTACGGGGTGATGGACAAAGTCGTCGTATGATGTTGCTAACACTACAGATTTTGCTTCTGGTATCTGCATGACGAACTCAAGCATCGGCCCATTTTGTTTTATTGTATGCGTAGCGCATCCACTTGCGGAGAGCATCGTTACGGGGATAAACGCTACAAAGAACTGTTTTAAACGGCTCACAGCATGTCCCCCACCACTAAAATTGAGTTGACACCCCCAAAGCCATCGGGCTGTACATAGGGGACAGTGGGATCTGGCAACGACAGAACGCCATCAATTTGAAAAGTATAGGCGTACTCCCCTGCAGGAAGTGGTAAGTGCAGTTCCCAGTAGCCTGATGTGCCCAACGCGCTTAACGGAATTGGCTGCCAATTATTAAAACTACCGACGACAGAAACCTCTTGCGCCTGTGGTTCATACAGCAGAAAACGGTATTCCCGTAGGGGTGCTGGCGCATCTGGCTGATAGCGTATTGTTGCAATATCTGATGCGAGTGTTGGCGTGGTTTGTAGTGGCATTGGTCGGTAGTGGGCAAACAGAAAGAGGAAGATTCCCGCTGCCGCTACCCAACCACTTCCGTACCGCACAAAAGGATGATCGAGTAGTTTCTTTTTCTGTACGGACGCCACAGAAGGTATTGAGTGCGTCTGCTGCGGCACTTCGAAGTTTTTCGGAAGCGGGAGTGTATCGCCTGCATGAAGCATGAGTTCCTGGTCGATAAATTCATGCACTTCAGCCACATACGATGGATTTTCGTGTACGCACCCCACAAATGCTTTTTTTTGAGTCAGCGATAGTTCATCATCGATATAGAGACTAATAAGCTCTTCATTCTTCATGGTGTCCTCCCGTTGAAACACGCGCTTGCTTTCGCGAATGTGACAAAACTTGACGAAGTGCTTGCCGTGCGCGGTGCACGCGAACTTTTACATTTCCTTCGCTCCAGCCGAGGATGCTCGCAATTTCTCGGTAGGAAAGATCCTCTATGGTTGCCAGCGCCAATACTTCACGCTCATCGAGCGGTAGATGCTGCATCGCACACAACACGTTCTTAAATTGTTCGCGTTGGCAGGCCTCTGTTTCAAGTGACTCGCTACTTTGCGCATGGCATTCTGGATCAAACGCAACATGTTCATGATGTTGTCGAAAGCGATCAATGGATGCGTTTCTGGCAACCGTATACAGGAGTGAGCGCGAAGGTTGTTCGTGGTGATAGTGTTCGAAATAGCGGGCAAAACTTTCCTGCATAAGCTCCGCCGCATCATCCACGCATCCGGTAACTTTCAGTAGGTAGTAATACAGCTCACGCTGGTAGCGATGATAAAATTCAGCGAAGGTTGATTGCATACAAGGGGAACGGAAATGGTTGCCCAAGGTTACAAAATATTTTTGGGATGATGCTCACCTACCCCTTCCGAAAAGGAAACTCTACCATTGCGCATGAGCCGCCACCGGCATGGTGTGTCAAGCTGAATGTGCCGCTTAACTGTAATGCAAGTGTGCGTACCAGTTCCAGACCGAGACTGCCGCCGGAGGTGGCATCGAACCCTTCGGGTAATCCGACACCATCGTCAATGACGCATAACGCCATCTGCTCGGCGCTACTTCTTAGTGTCACGGTCAAATTACCGGTCTGGTGTAAGGTAAAGGCATGCTTTAACGCATTGGAAATAAGCTCATTCAGGATGAGTCCGAGCGGTATTGCGGTGTTGATATCCAGCGGCACGGCGTCAACGTCGGTATGAAAGTGTATTTGTCGTGGCGCAGCGACATAGCTACGGAATAATCCGTGCGCGAGTGACTGAATGTATTCGGAAAAATCGATATGCGAGAGGTTTTCCGAGCGGTATAGTCGTTCGTGAATCAGCGACATGGAACGAACACGCTCTTGGCACTCGGCCAGAATAGTAACGATTTCATGGTTGTCGCGTGCATGGTAGGATTGCAGATTCAGCAGGCTGGAGACGACTTGCATGTTATTTTTGACGCGGTGGTGGATCTCTTTCAGCATCAGCTCTTTTTCGCGTAATGATGAAATGATCTGCTCGCGTAATTCTCTTTGTTCGGTGATATCGCGTACGTTGGCAAGGATAACTTCGCGGTTATAGAGCGATATTTTCCGCAGAATGACTTCGACATAGAACAGCGATCCATCAAGTGGACGCCGTGCCTGCCACTCAAAGCGGGCGATTTCGCCATTGATTACCCGTTGCCAGAGCGCAGTCAGCCCAGCAAGGTCGTTGTCGGGTCCTGAAAGATCTTTGGCGATATCGTAGGTAATTGCACGCTGATAGCTTTCGTCGCCGAACTCAATGCGGTACATTTCAAGTGTTTTCTGGTTGACTTCTAAAAGACGTCCATCAACTTCGTGGATAAAAATGGCATCATTCATATTCTCTAATACGGTATTTTTGGCGATCAATGCTTCCCATGCCCGTTGCTTCTGCCGTTCTTCGGTCAGGTCACGGACAATCACCAGAAAGAACTCTTCGCCATCATGAAAGTGTTGTTCGACGCGGATATGGGCGGGGAATACTTCGCCATTACTGCGACGATTGTTGAGCTCAAGATGTACGGCTTTTTGTTCGCGAACGGTTTGCATGACGCGATCAATATTCTCGGCGGTGATAGCTGGATCAAGATCCCAGAGCCGGACACGGTGCAGGAAATCCTGAACGCTGTACCTGTAAATATCTGCCACCGCTTGGTTGACGTACAAAAATTTTCCTCTGCCGGTGTGGATTAATACGGCTTCCGAACTGTTATCGAGCGCTGATTTTAACTGCTCGATGGTTTTGCGCGAAGCTTTCACTTGGCTGATATCACGCGTGACGCCGCAGATTTTACTGGGGGTGCCATAGGAATCAAAAATCACTTCTCCTTGAGTGCTAATCGTTCGTACCGCGCCGGTGGCAGTGATAATGCGGTATTCAAGCCGGAAGATTGGATCGGGGTTTGCGGAAAAAACCGCTGACATGAAATCATCTAAAATTTTTCGGTCATCAGGGTGGGTAATGTCGGTCATTGAGTGGCAACTGGCCACAAGTTTGTTGGTATCATGCCCGATGACTTCATAATACTCTTCTGACCAATAACAGGTGTTTGTGACAAGATTCCACTCCCAGTGTCCCATCCCTGCAAGGGCGTGCGCCTGGCGCAGTCGTTGTTCGCTTTGTTCCAGTTTTATCCGCAGTGATTCGCGGTCGGTAATGTCCCGCCCTGTACCAAATACGCCGATAATCGCACCGGAAGCATCACGCAGCGGGATCTTGACCACATCGAAGAGTACAAAATTTCCGTCGGGAGTTTTTATCCATGAATCCGAGCGGATGGTACAGCCTTCATGAATGATGGATTGATCTTCGGTGTAGAAGAGATCGGCATGCGTTTGTGGGATAAAGTCGTTATCACGTAAACCAAGAATTTCTTCGCGTGTGCGCCCGAAAAGCGCTTCAAACGCTTTGTTGCACTCAACATACAGGCCTTCACGATCTTTACAGAAAACAATATCGGGGAGCGAGTCGATCGGAACCGGAACTTTTCTCATGACGGTTCATGCGGCGTGGGTTTTGGCGCCAAGGTAACCCGATTGCGTCCTTGAACTTTTGACTGATACAGCGCCGCGTCCGCCCGCAAGAAGAGTGAATCAAGGGTATCTGCTTCGCACGACTCAGCAATGCCAAAACTGACAGTCAGGCGGCCAATACTCTCAAATGTAAAGTTGGCGATGATCTGCCGGAGCCGTTCTGCCATGTGATACGCCGAATCCCCTTCAATGCCGGATGTCAGAATCGCAAACTCTTCGCCGCCCCAGCGGAAAAGGGAATCATTGGGACGCAGTGATTTAGCAACAAGCGCTGCGAGTGTGCGGAGTACATCGTCGCCAACTGAGTGTCCATGGGTATCGTTGACCTGTTTAAAGTGGTCGATGTCGAAAATGGCCAGACAGAATGGGACTTGATAGCGGAAGGAACGGTGTTTTTCCTGTGCGAAACTTTCGTCTAATTTGCGGCGGTTAAAGCTTCCCGTAAGCATATCGGTGCTGGCAGAAATCTCGAGTTTTTCCTGAAGCTCTTTGAGGAGACTGACGTCAAGCGCGGTGGCAATAGCGGAACATCGATTTTGCAGCATAATGCTATTGGTGGCAAGTTCTACCCAACGGGGAGTGCCTGATTTTGCAATCAGTTGAATGGTTCTTTGGTAGCGATTCGGCGCGAGTTGGCAACATTGAATCAGCTCGGCAATGTCGCGGGATTCTGCTGGCAACAGTTCCGAAAAACGGAGTGTGGCGAGCTCTGCGGCATCGTAGTCGATAATTTTCAGGAAGGCGTCGTTGGCATAGATAATCTGATCTTCACAGATGATAAATACGGCAGCCACAGCATTTTCTGATACGGCGCGAAAGAGTTCGGCACTCTCTTCCAGTTTTTTTTCGATACGGTGACTGTGAAGTGCCATTTCGATATTGGAATGCAGTTCGCGATCATCAAATGGTTTCAGGATATAGCCGAATGGTTTGGTCACCTTAGCGCGCTCAAGCGTTGGGCGGTCGGCATGCGACGTGAGAAAAACAACAGGGAGTCCATGGCGATGGCGGATGATGTCGGCGGCATTAATGCCGTCCATTTCGCCCCGCAACATGATATCCATCAGGATAATGTCAGGCATAAGAGGGGTGATGCTTTCCAGTGCTTCTTCGGCAGAGGGGCATGAGCCGCATACCTCATACCCCAGTCTCCGTAACGTTCTTTCAATGTCCAGTGCCACAACACCTTCATCTTCAACTACCAAAATTCGCGTTGGCTGCATGCTTTCACCCTGATTATATTGATGTCTCGCTGATGGTTTTCGGCGAGCCATCACCTCGCGTTATTGGATACCTTAGTTGTTGCCAAGCAGTTCGAGTGTTATGGCCAATGCCGCCTGTCGTCCATCGCGAGCGGCGGTAACGACTAAGTCGGCGCCACGCTGACAATCGCCACCGGCATAGATTTTTGGATTGCTGGTTTTGCCAGTCTGCGCGTCAACCACCACTTGTCCCCAGCGGTTGACTTCGACACCAACTTCGCTCAAATAGCTGACCGACTCAATATCAAAGCCGAGTGCGAGAATGACAACATCGGCAGGGGCACAGAATTCACTGCGGGGGATCTCTTCAATTTGGGCGCGACCATCTTCGCCCGGTTTGCCCAGTCGGGTACGTACGAGTTCTACCCCTGCAATATCGCCTTGCTTGCCCAGCTCTATTTTCCGCGGGCTAGCGTTAAACAGGAAGCCAACCCCTTCTTCGCGGGCATTGATATATTCTTTCGGGCTGCCTGGCATGTTCACTTCGTCGCGCCGATAGAGACATTTGACACTCTCGGCACCTTCACGCACGGCGGTGCGCAGGCAATCCATGGCAGTATCACCACCGCCGATGACGACGACCTTCTTCCCTTTGACGCTAAAGCGAGGATCAGAGTCCATGCCAAAAAGCTTTTTCTGAATGTGCGTCAGGTACTCCATCGCGATAAAAACGCTGGGGTGATCTTCGTTGGTAAGGCCGGAACGCTTGCCGCCCGTCGCGCCAACACCGAGAAAGACGGCGTCGAAGGAATCATGCAAATGTTTGAGTGACAGATCGACACCAATTGTCGTGCCAAGATGTAGCACCATGCCAGCTTTTTTGAGGAGTTCAATCCGCGAGTCGACAATATCCTTGCTCAGTTTAAAGCCAGGAATACCGTAGGTTAACAAACCGCCAGCACGGTCGGCACGCTCAAACATTTCCACCTTAATCCCAGCGCGCAACAGAAAATGTGCCGCCGACATACTCGCTGGGCCGGAGCCGACAACGGCCACTTTTAGATTTGGGCGGAGCGGCGGAAATTCAATCGACAACCCCTGTTGAAAGGCTAAGTCGGTAATTGTGGCTTCAATGGAGCCAATGGTGATAGCGCCGTAGCCGTCAGCCAGCGTGCACGCACCCTCGCACAGATTGGCTTGCGGGCAGACACGCCCGAGGATTTCGGGGAATGGCGAAGTTTCGTTGGAAAGCAGGAACGCCTTTTTCAGATCGTTGCCCGCAATCGCTAATAACCACTGAGGGATAGCGTTACTCAGGGGACAGCCGTTAGCGGAGCAGAACGGATCGCCGCACTGCACGCACCGATCAGCCTGTTGCGCAAGCTTGGAACGGTTATAGAGGGTGTAGATTTCGTCGAAATGCTTGACCCGCTCTTTGACTTCGGTTTTCTTTGGCTCGCTACGGTTTATATTGATGAATGACTGCATGGTGTGCTCCTTTTAATCCCCGTCTTTCGGGTTCAGTGGCGCTTTCATATCTTTTGGCGTCACCATCCAGAAGGCCGCAAGTTCTTCGCGGAAGTTATCCAGTATCATCCGTGCTTTGGGGCTGCGAGTGTAGTTATGGTAGCTGATGAGGATTTTTTTCAGGTAAAGTTTTCCTTCGTTATCATCATCGACGTCAATCCGTTTAGCTTCCACCAACTCAGAGTTCATCCGATCGATAAAGCTTTTGTTGTTATCGTAGATAAAGGCGACCCCACCCGTCATCCCCGCACCAAAGTTAATACCAGTCTGGCCGAGAATAACCACGGTGCCGCCGGTCATGTATTCACAGGCGTGGTCGCCGGTTCCTTCGACGACTGCCAATGCGCCGGAGTTGCGCACCGCAAAACGTTCACCGGCAGTTCCCGAAGCAAATAACTTACCGCCGGTTGCACCATACAAGCAGGTATTGCCAATAACGGAGTAGTTGTCGCGGTAGATTTGCGGCATTACCACGATCCGTCCGCCGTTCATCCCTTTGCCGACGTAGTCGTTACCGATACCGCTCAGGGTAATGCTCACCCCTTGCACCAGGAAGGCACCGAGCGATTGGCCTGCGACGCCACGCAGTTTGATGGAAATGGCATCTTTGGGAAGTCCTTCGTCGCCATAGTATCGGGCGATTTCTCCGCTGAGAAGAGTACCAAAGCTGCGGTGGACGTTTTGAATCTCCCGCTCGATAACAATGGTTTCCTTTGGGTTGCGGATGACGGGCGTTGCTTCGCGCAACACGTCTTTTTCAAAAGCATTGTCGTCAAATGGTTTATTGCTTGCGGCTTGGCGGGTGTTGACACCAGCTACCGGAGTAAGCAGCGCAGAAAAGTCAAATTTTTGCGCGAGGGGGTCATCTTTTGGTCGTAACAATTCTGTGTGACCGATAATGTCTTCAAGGGTGCGGAAACCGAGCGAGGCAAGGATTTCACGCACGTCCTGCGCCACGTTTTCGAGATAGCTGACCACTTTTTCCACGGTGCCAACGTAGTGGGCACGCAGGTTTTCATCCTGCGTGGCAATGCCGACGGTGCAGCGGTTCAGGTGACAAACGCGCAGGAGTTTACAGCCGAGGATGGCAAGCAGCGGTGTGCCAAAGCCGTAGCTTTCGGCACCGAGCAGCGCAGCCTTGACAACATCGTTGCCGATTTTCAGTCCGCCATCGGTTTGCACTTCTACGAGACCGCGCAAATGGTTCCCTTTCAGCGCTTTATGCGCTTGCGACAGTCCAAATTCCCATGGATTGCCGGCAAATTTAATCGAAGCGAATTGCGCCGCGCCCGTGCCGCCGTCGGAACCGGAGATGATAATTTTGTCGGCGTAGGCTTTGGCAACGCCTGCTGCAATCGTCCCAACGCCATCGGTCGAAACCAGCTTGACGCTGACGCGTGCTTCGGGGTTGATCTGCTTCATATCAAAAATGAGCTGCGCGAGGTCTTCAATCGAATAAATATCGTGGTGTGGTGGTGGCGAAATGAGGGTGACACCGGGAATGGTGAAACGGAGTGATGCGATCAGTGGCGTCACCTTTTCGCCTGGAAGTTGTCCCCCTTCGCCCGGTTTTGCCCCTTGGGCTACTTTGATCTGAATCTCTTCTGCACTGCGTAAGTAAGCCGGTGTCACACCAAATCGACCGGAGGCAATTTGCTTAATTTTGCTGTTTTTTATCGTGCCGTAGCGGGTGGTAGCTTCGCCCCCTTCGCCGGAGTTTGACATGCCGCCGATGATGTTCATCGCTTCGGCAAGGGCTTCATGCGCTTCGGGGGAAAGGGCGCCAAGTGACATAGCGGCGGAGTCGAAGCGGCGGCAGATGGAGGCAATCGATTCCACTTCATCCACGGGAATCGGAGCATTGGGTGATTGGTACTCAAGGCAGTCGCGCACCATTTTCAGGCCGCGCCCTGCAATCATATCGCGAAACTTAATATATTCTTCGCGGGTGCGTACTTCGGCAAAACGGTGGATTTGCGTAATCACCTTTGGGCCGAAGTCGTGGTATTCCCAACCGTTATTATGTTTGTAAAAGCCGCCGATTTCGAGCGGATAGAGTTTTTTCAGGTAATTCTGGTGGAAGACCTGACGGTGAATTTTTTCAATCCGTTCATCAATATCGGCAAAGTCAAGCCCGGGCAGCAAGAGCGATGAGCCTTGAAAGCATGATTCTACGACGTTGCGACTGAGTCCAATGATGTCGAACAGCGCTGAGTTGCGGTAACTTGAAACAGTGGAAATCCCCATTTTCGACATGATTTTCAAAATCCCTTTGCTCATGGCGTCAAAGGTGTGTTTCAGCGCTTGGCGAAACTCTTTGCGCCCGCCTCCGGCACTTTGGCACATATCGAGCGCGGTGGCGTAGAGTAAGTACGGATAAATCGCGGTGGCACCGTAGCCCAGCATAACAGCAGCGGAATGGGAATCCATGACTTCGCCAGTAGTGACAATAATCGAACATTGGTAACGCACTTGCGAGCGCAGGAGTGCCTGATGGATGAACCCGGTTGCCATCGCCATCGGAATGATTTTGTGGTGAGCGTCGAGGTCGCGGTCATCAAGAATGATGAGGCGTACCCCTTGTTCGATAACCGCTCGCATGACTTTGAGGCCAAGCGCATCGAGTGATTCGTGCAGCGTATTCCCTTGATACGCGGTCGAGAAAATAGCGTGCTTGTAGCATGGCTCAAAGCGTGGACGGTTCGTATCGCCAAAGGAAAGCAGGGCGTCAAAAATATCGCGCGATAATATCGGCGAGATAGTTTTCAGGCGTTTGGCTCGTTCCGCTGTTTCCGTCAGGATATTGCCAACTTCGCCAAAACCGATGGTGGTCGACATAACGGTTTTTTCGCGGATCGGGTCGATCGGCGGGTTGGTCACCTGAGCGAACTTCTGCCGGAAAAAGTCGGTAAAGTTGCGCTGGATATCGCTGAAGGCAGCAATCGGCGTGTCGTCACCCATGGAACCGGTAGCCTCTTTGCCCCCTTTCCACATGGGGTTGATGATGAGGTCAACCACTTCGTTGGTGTAGTTGTGGTAACGCTGCAGTTCAATCAGGTTCGGGTAGGTGTAATCGGAAATATCTTCGAACTGGCGTTCGATAAACTCTTGTAGGAAATAGGTGTGGTCAGTCAGCCACTGGCTGTAGGGTTGTGAGCGCATCAGGTATTTGTCGATATCGGCGGAGGTGAAGATTTTACCGTGCAAGAGGTCGGCAGCGATCATCTGGCCGCTTTGCAGTCGTCCGCGCTCACGGACGTTTTTCGGGTCAACATCGAGCACGCCATATTCGCTGGCGATAATGAGTCGGTCGTCATTGGTAACGATATACTTCGCGGGGCGCAGACCGTTGCGGTCAAGGATGCAGCCCACGTAGCGGCCATCGGTGACGCTGACGGCCGCGGGGCCATCCCATGGCTCAAAGGCGCCGGCGTGATATTCATAAAATGAACGGAGTTTGGCGGCCATATTCGAAACGTTGTGGCGGGGTGGTGGTATCAGGCAGCGGATCGCTTTAAAAAAATCCATCCCGTTGGCGATCAGGAATTCGAACATATTGTCCAGACTGCCGGAGTCAGAAACCCCTTTATCCATAATTGGGAAAATGCGTTGCAGTTCTTCTTGACTAAAGACACTGCTGCGGACGCCGGCCATTTTGGCGGTGGCGTTGGTGCGGTTGGCCTGAATGGAGTTTATTTCGCCGTTATGGGCGACGGAGCGGAGTGGCTGTGCTAATTTCCACTTCGGCAGGGTATTGGTGGAAAAGCGTTGATGCACGAGGGCAAAGCTGATTTCAAAATCGGTGCGGGTGAGGTCGGGATAGAGTTGGCGCAAGTAGCGTGGCATCACGAGCCCTTTATAGGAAATAACACGGCGCGAAAAGGAAGGGATGTAAAAATCGCTGTCGTTTGAAAGGGTGTGTTCCACTTCGCGGCGAGTCAGGTAGAGCAAGGCGTCGAAACGGCGTGTGGCAATGATCGAGTCGGGAACAACAATTGCCTGAATAATAGTCGGGAGCATGGCAAGGGCGTGTTCGCCCAGTACTTCGGTATTCAGTGGAACGTCACGGAAGAGGAGTACGCGCAAGTCGTTACGTTCACAGTATTCGGTGAAAACGGCTTTCTGCCGTTCGGGATCGGTAAGGAATAAAACAGCCACGGCGTATTGAGATGGGAGGCTGGCTCCCTGTTCCGTAGCGATACTCTGAAAGAAACGGTGCGGCATGGAGCAGAGCAGACCACAACCATCGCCAGTTTTTCCATCGGCGGCAACGGCGCCACGGTGCATCATCCGGCTCAGTGCGTGAATCGAATCGCTGAGCATTGCGTGGCTCGCTTTGTTGTAAATGTGAGCCAGAAGACCAAAGCCGCAACTGTCTTTAAAATCGTCTGCGTAGTTCATGCGCGTGTCCTGTCAGAAGAAAAGTTCAGGGGAGCCGAAGCTCCCCTGTTGCAGGCGGTTACTACCCCCGCAAATATGTGCCGGGGTGTGTGGTTCAGGCACCAGTTGCTACGGTGTGCCCCACAAGCGGGATGATGGATTCGACTCGGAAGTGCACCAATGTCATCGCGCTGGCGTCTTCCTCTTTCGTAAAGTGATACCCTTTTTCATCCATCAGTTTCTGGATCAGGGCGGCGTCTTTTTCTTCACGCACTTTGGTGAGGTAGAGTCGCTTGCCATGGTAGCCCGTCCCTTGTTCGATAAACATATAGGCGGCGTGAGGGTTTTTGGTGATGTTGGCATACGACAAGCGATTGGCCATAATCAGGGCAATTTCCCCTTCGGTTCCAAGGAAGAATGGCTTGGAGTATATCGCCATATCAACTTTGCCTGCGGCGTCGGCTGTTCCTAAGATAGCGTGACCGCTTTTTTCGGTGAAGTACTGTTGTAAGTCTTTCATTGTAAGCTCCTTAATTGTCGAAGATGTGGTGGCAAAGCAGGAGAATCCTGATTTTGCTTGTCTAATAAATCGCGGAAAGCTAGAGTTCAGCAACTTTTCCTTAAAGGTGTCCATTATGCCCAAACTTTGGCAAAAAACGGAAGAATACATTAATGCGTTATTACCACAGTCTGTTTTATTTATCAATCGTTTGCCGTTGGTTCGCACACCTTCGCTTGTGGGGGTTTGTACCGATCATTTTGGCGAATGTGAGCGATGGTCAGCAGCGGGATTTCCGGCCGCTTTGACTGATCCTGCATCATTTCCCAATGCAAAAAATCTCGATGTGTGCTGCGTGGCGCTGCGCAAAGGGCGTGATAACCAACTGGCTGACATTGCCTTTGGCTGGAACCGTCTGGCGGCGGCCGGCACACTCTTGATTTGTGGCTATAATGATGAAGGGATTCGCGCGATTGAAACGGTTGCCAAAAAACAGGGGATTGCTTCACGGCAAGTCGTCAGCAAAGGGGGCGGCCGGACACTGGAGTGGAAACGCCAGCCCACGCACGATGCGCTGATCGCGTCATGGTGGGAGGCCTCCCAAACGCCAGCAATCATTCAGGAAACCGTTGCCGGGGTATCGTTTTCCTTTGCATCACTACCGGGAACGTTTGCGGGAGGCAAGCTTGATGATGGAACGCGCGCACTCCTGCAAGCACTTCCGGTGAAACTGCGGGAACCGATACTCGATTTCGCCTGTGGTGGTGGTGCTGTCGCCGCGTTTGTCGCCGCGCGTGGGCAGAAAAATATCACGATGAGCGATGTCAGCGCGCAGGCGATCCGCAGTGCACGTCTGACAGCACAACTGGCGCAGATTGCCCCGCCGCTCCTTTCTGACCGCTACCAACATATCAAAGGGAAGTTCGGAACTATTTTGCTGAATCCCCCTTTTCATCAAGGTGTTGCTACGGAATACGATACGGCACGTACTATGATTCTCGATGGTGGGCGACACCTGAAAGGGACGGGGAGGATGATCCTTGTCGCCAATCTTTTCCTGCCGTATGAAGCGTTGTGCCGTGAACACAACATTGGTTGGCGCGTGCTAACTGAAGACAGCCGCTTCAAGGTACTGGAACTCCGCTATCACCAGGCCGAGGTGGAAGAACCACAGGAAGATGGGGTCGAAACCGTTCCTGAAGAGCTGTGGGCAGAATACTATCGGCAGGCAAAGTTGCTCGAACCATGAATTATTTTTCATGTATTCGTTTATCGCCACGTCTGCTGTTATTTGGTTTTCTGGGAACATTTTTTTCTGCCTTTGGCCAAACGTATTTCTTGGCATTGTTTAACGCCGATGTGCAGCAGGCATTGCAGCTGACACATGGCACGTATGGTTTGCTCTACTCGGCGGCAACGCTGGGGAGTGGCATTACGCTGATTTGGTTAGGGCGGCTGGTTGACCGCTTTGATGTTCGCTATTTTGCCCTTGCTGTTTGCGTGGGGCTGGCGCTCGCCTGTTTGCTTTTTGCGGGTGTTGCAGGGTGGGCATCACTGTTGCTGGCTTTTTTTGCACTGCGGCTTTGTGGTCAAGGGCTGATGTCGCACACCGCAGTAACAACATTAGCACGCTGTTTTACTACAAATCGCGGCAAGGCGTTGAGTATCACGGTCATGGGTTTTGCCGCGGCAGAAGCGGTGTTTCCCGCAACGGCGGTAGCGCTGAATGCCTTGGTGTCATGGCGCACAGTGTGGATTGTTTTTGCGATTGGCATTTTGGTAGTGGTCGCGCCGCTTTGGTATTGGTTGGCGAAAAGTGCGGTGGAAAGCCGTGTGGTGACGGAAGCGGCGAATGCGGAAACGGTGGCTGATGTGGCCGCCGAGCGTCACTGGCGCGCCAGCGAAGTGCTGCGCGACCGTGCGTTTCAGTTGATTCTCCCAGCTGCCACGGCGACACCGGCGGTTATTACCGGTTTGTTTTTCCATCAACTTTCTTTTGCAACGGATAAAGGGTGGCCGCCATCACTCTTGGCAGCCAGCTTTAGTGCCTTTGCACTGGCACATGTTACCGCGCTTGTGATCATGGGTGGTGTGATCGATCGCTGGGGTGCACGGCGTGTGTTACCGTTTATCCTTATACCAATGCTGCTTGGCGTTGCGGTATTCACGTTCCTGCATACACCGCTGGTGGCATTTCTCTATATGGCTTTGATGGGAATGACGATTGGCGTCACCAATACCACTATCAATGCGTTATGGGCAGAGATATATGGTACCAAATTTTTGGGTGGCATCCGCTCTATGACACAAGGGGTAATGGTAATTTCAACGGCGGTTGCGCCATTTTTGGTGGGATTTGCTCTTGACACGGGGTTTGGTGTATATGAAATTGGTTCTGTTGCAATTCTCTATATTGCCTTTTGCGTCGCACTCTGTACACTTGGAACAAGACGTTTAGAACGGCGTATTGCGCATTTGACGGAAAAATAAGTCAGGCGTTATTTTGCCTGCGGTATAGGGTAATGTACGGCAAGCGCTTCAGACTCTTGTTCGTTTACGGAGGTCGTCACTTTGAAAACACATACTCATATTCATACGCTTTCAGCACGCTCGCGCTTCCGATTGCGAGCGGCGCTTGCAGTCGCTGCCGCCTCTTTGCTGATTGTACCCCATGGGGTAGCGCATGCTACAACTTCGGATACAATTGAACACTTTTTAAGTATGAGTTTAGAAGACCTTATGCAGGTGCAAGTGAGTGCGCTGGCCAAAAAGCCGCAGAGTTTGCAGCAAATGCCTGCTTCGGCATATGTCCTTGGGCGTGAAGATATCAAGCGCTCCGGCGCGACGAATATTCCTGATTTGCTTCGTCTTATTCCCGGAGTGCACGTGGCAGCACAGAATGCCCACACGTGGGCAATTTCCATTCGCGGGCAGAGCGATGTCTACTCCAATCGCTTACTGGTTATGGTTGACGGACGGACGGTGTACTCATGGCCGATTAGTGGAACGTATTGGCACAGTGTTGATGTGCCGATTCTGGCGATTGATCGCATTGAAGTCGTGCGCGGCCCAGGTGGTGCCATCTGGGGTGCAAATGCTGTTAATGGCGTGATCAATATTGTCACGAAAGCGGCGAATGCCGAGGATGGCTGGCAAGTTTTTGCCGGTGTCGGGTCGTTAAATAAACATGTGGCAGAAACGGCATTTAGTGATCGTATCGGAGTTGATGGCCCTGCATACCGCGTCTATCTGAAATCGCGTGAACGCGGTAATTTTCAGGATGCCTATACTGATGATGGCTTACAAGCACAACAAGCTGGATTTCGTGTAGACGGCGAATCGGGACGGCTGAATTATACCGTGCAAGGTGATATGGCCGCGCAACAGATTCACAGTGAAAGATGGGTTCCACTCAATACCCCTTATAAAGAAAATGCCCGCAGCCACAATATACTGGGTGATGTCAGCCTGCACGATTCCAATGGTACGTGGCGGGTCAAATCGTATTATGACTTCTTCAAGGCCGAAGTTCCGGTTGTTTCTGAAACCAAACTTTTCGATATCGAAGCGACGCGACTGTGGCATGGCAGCCCGAAGCATGAAATCCTCATGGGTGTGGGTGCGCGTTGGACGGAGAACACGTTGCAATCAGGTGGAGGAATGTCCTTCCAAGAACCAACCGAAGCGGCTTGGCTGCTCAGTGCTTTCTGGCAGCACGAATACCGACTGACTCCAGCGCTTTCTTTCACGTATGGTGCAAAAGTCGAACAGAATGATTACATTGACGAAACTGATCTGCAGCCGAATGTTCGCGTGGCGTGGATGCCGAGCGACAGTACAACGTTTTGGGGAGCCGCATCGCAGGCGGTACGTAATCCCAACCGCAAAGATCGTGAAATGGTACTGGTAGTGCCGTTGAATATGCCACCGGGTGAGCCGCCGATGGATGCTCACATTCTAGGAAGTCTTAATTTGAAAACGGAAAAGCTTACCGCCTATGAACTCGGGGTTCGGCATCGCATCAGTGAGCCGTGGAGTATTGATGTGAGCGTGTTTGAGCATCGCTATAAAAACTCTATCGAAAATCTTGTCGGGATGGCTGTACCAGATGGTAGTGGTGGAGTTATTTGGCGCATTAGCACAGGTAATGTAGATGCATACCGCACACGTGGATTCGAAATGAGTAGCGAGTGGGCAAAGGAGAATTGGATTTTTCAAGGGGGGTACAGCTTCCTGAACATCTCTCCCGACAACGAAGTAAATCTCTGGAAAAGATCCCCACAACATCTTGGTCTGCTGCGCGTCGGCTATCAGCCGACCGATACCATTACATTGGATGCGTGGGGACGGTACTATGGCAAAACGAAAGGCTTTAGTCCGATGGATGCGATATTACAAACCAATATCGATCCTTACTGGGGTCTTGATCTCCGCGCGGCGTGGAAGGTGACGCCAAAAGTGGAGTTGGCACTGACGGGGCGTGATTTGCTGACGCCGAAACATTTAGAAATGGAGTCGCGTGGCGGGTGGAGGCTCGTCGGGCGTACGCCGCAGAGCGTCATGGCAACCCTATCCTATCAATGGGACTAATGCGAAAAGGGGACTTGTAAGGATTGACGGAGTATCAAGGGGGGGATATGGGGATTTCTGAGGGAATTTTCCGCAAGCACTGGGTATGTCAATGGGGATTGATGGTGTTGCTGATACTCGGTATTGGCACAACATCATTGGCAAACAGTGCGCCGGAACACCAAGTAAAAGTTGCGTTTATTTACAATTTCACGAAGTTTATCCAATGGCCACCGGTTGCTGGTCAACCTCCGAGTGGTCAGATTCAGCTTTGTGTTGTCGGGAAACGACCACTGGATGATATTGAGAAACTTGAAGGGCAATTGACGTTCGGGCGGCCGATTGTGGTGCGGCTGGATGTTCCGGCGAAAGAGTGGTCGCAGTGCGATATTCTCTATATTGCAGAATCAGAAGCGCCGCGTGTCAGCGAAATTCTGGCACGAGTGGCAACTCTGCCGATTTTAACGATCAGCGATATGCCCGACTTTGCCGACAAGGGTGGCATTATCGGGTTGCGTATTCACGATGGGCGCGTCCGTTTTGACATTAACCTTGCCACAGCAAGGCGGATTGAAATGCACATTAGCTCACAGTTGTTGGGTCTGGCGGTCAGGGTTCTCCAATGAAAACGTTTCGCCACTCCCTCGCCCGCAAGCTTACTTTTTTGCTGACAATGACTTCGGTCGTTATGTTCAGTTTAATGGTGCTGGTCTTCTGCGGTGGGGCGGCGATTAAGGTCTATTCCGATACGCAGGAACAACTGCGGATATTGGCTGCAGTAATTGCACAAAACTCGCAAGGAGCGCTCGCTTTTGGCGATTTGGCAAGCGCTGAAAACACGTTAGGCGCCCTGCGTGTCAACCATGAAGTTCAAGCTGCTCAGATCTACGATCTCAGCAATCAGCTTTTTGCCCAATACCAAGCCTCGGTTCCCCTTTCGGTACACCCTCTGGTCGCAGCCACTCAGGAAATGGTCGCTTCGTTTTTGCCCGTCCACCTAGAGTTAAATCAATCAATATTTTTGGGTAGTGAGCACATTGGTTATTTAGTGCTGCAGGCCGATATTTCGTCCACTTGGGTTCGTTTACTGGTGGGGATTTTGTTGATTGTTTTTGCCTCACTCTGCAGCATGTTAGGTGCGCTTTGGTTAGGAAGAAGGCTGAGTCGTCGAATCACTGAGCCTATTTCTGATCTGGCGGCTGCGTCGCGCCAAGTATCAGAATTTAAAGATTATTCAGTGCGTGTGGTGCAGCGTGGTAACGATGAGATTGGCCTGCTGACCGCCGATTTTAACGAAATGATCAGCGAGATCGAATCACAGAACGAACAGCTTCGCCGCCATAAAGAAATATTGGAAGCTGAGGTGGAAAAACGGACCGTCGAATTGCTGCATGCCAAAGAAGCGGCCGATCGCGCCAACCAAGCAAAATCTGATTTTCTCGCTAACATGAGTCATGAAATACGCACACCAATGAATGCGGTTATCGGCCTTGCGGAAATAGCGCTCGACGAGTGTGGCGATGGCGAGCACCGCGAATATTTCGCCAAGATTCAGCGTTCGTCGCATCTTCTGCTTGGTATTATCAACGACGTGCTTGATGTTTCAAAGATTGAAGCGGGGAAGCTCGAATTAGAAGTGCGGCCATTCGCCTTTGCTGAAGTGACATCCATGCTGCGCGACTTGTTTGCTTCGTCCGCTCGAGCCAAAGGAATCGATTTTGTCATAGATGTCGCCCCTGATATTCCACCGATGATCGCTGGCGATTCTACGCGCCTGACACAGGTCTTGACCAACTTGCTCGGGAATGCCATCAAGTTTACCGAAACGGGTACGGTTACGTTGCAGAGTCGAGTGTGCGAACGGCTTGAAACGTCGGTTACTCTCTGTTTTACTATTAGCGATACCGGCATAGGGATGAACGAGGAACAGATGGCGCGGTTATTCACCCCGTACACGCAGGGCGATACGTCCACAACCCGCCGCTATGGTGGTACCGGTCTGGGAATGACGATTGCGCGCCGTTTAATCGAAATGATGGATGGAACCATAGAGATTCACAGCAAAGTCGGCGAAGGAACCAGTATTGCTGTAACGATTTCTTTTGCTATCGCCAAGGTTCCACAGCAATCTCACGATGTGGGGTCAAAAGGGCAGGCGGAAGGGAGTGAACAGACGCGGCTCGAAGGGAAAAAGATACTTGTGGCCGAAGACAATCCGATCAACTGGGATGTGGTGCAACACCTGCTTATGCGCGCCGGTGCGCACGTCGAGTGGGCTGAGAATGGTGAAATCGCGGTACGGTTAGCGCAGGAGCACCATTTTGATTTGATTCTGATGGATTTGCAGATGCCTATTTTGGATGGTTTTGAAGCCACCCGTCAGATACGCCAGAGCAGTCTCGAGGTGCCTATCATCGCGCTGAGTGCCGCAACACACGAAGAGGAGCGGCAGCACGGTGCAGAAGTGGGAATCAACGATTCGATAGCCAAGCCGATCAAGCGGACAGTGTTTTTTGAAACAATAGAACGCTGGGTGTAAGTGAAAATGAAAAAGCCCCGGATTTGTTATGGCTCCGGGGCTTTTCGCGTAGATTATTTTTTGTTTTTCGTTGGAGTGGGAACAGGATCCGATGCTGGATCAGCCAGCGGAAATTTAGCGTCGCGTTTTGGGAAGGCAATGAGAATCAAGAAGGCAATAGCCGCCAAGGTCGGAGCGACCCATCCTGGGATTGGCACCGGATCGCCACCGGCGTAGGAGTGCATTCCCGCAAGGTAGAAGTTGACGCCGAAGTAGGTCATGAGCACGGTTGAGAATGCCAGTACCGAACCGATAGCCATTGGGTAGAGGTTCCATTTCAGCTTCGGAATGACGCCAAGGTGGATAACCAGACTGTAGATCAAGATGATGATCAGCGACCAAGTTTCTTTTGGATCCCAACCCCAATAGCGACCCCACGATTCGTTCGCCCAAACGGCGCCAAGGAAGTTACCGATGGTAAAGAGACCAAGGCCGACAATCATCGAAACCTGATTCAGTGCCATCATATCGCGGATTGATCCGTCAATATGCGGTCGCTTAGGCGAACGGAAGGCATAAAAGAGCAGCACGATCATGCCGAGCATCAAACTCAGGCCGAAGAAGCCGTAACTCGCGGTAATAACAGCTACGTGGTAGGTGAGCCAGTAGGATTTAAGTACAGGAACAAGGTTCGTGATTTGTGGGTTCATATCTGTCAGGTGCGCGACCATCAGAGCAATCGATCCCATGATGGCGGCAGCGGGAGCACTGACGACGTGCGTGCGGTAGAACATCAAACCAGCCAGCACGGAAGCCCATCCGATGTAGATCATCGATTCATAGGAGTTACTCATTGGCGCATAGCCTGACACGTACCAGCGAAGGCCAAGTCCGATGGTTTGGGCGATAAAGCCAAGCCATATAAGTCCGAGCATGCCAGTTTGGAAATAACGGAAGAGTTTAGCATCCCCTTTTTTCGCCAGAAAATGTTCTGCAAAGAACATGCGATAGAAGGCACCCAGCAGCAGCACAAAGCCGGTCAGCAGGTAGTAGAAAGTTACATTCTTAAAGATGGAGAGCTTATTCAGTAGCACTTCAGCGCTCACTTTGGCGGGTGCCGGAATGGCCGAGGTGTTGTCGTGTTCGCGCTGATACTGTTTAAACGTTGCCAATTCTGCGTCGGCAGCGGTCCAGTTGCCAGAGGCAATGCCGTGTTCGACGGCGGTGAAGTAGCGGGAGAAGATCCCCATTACATCGCGACGTTCGTTTTCGGGAAATTGTTCCATGGCATCGTTGATGGTGTACCACGTATTGCTGGTTCCTTCTTGATGCGGGAAGAAGTTCCACAGAAGTCCCGCGTAAATCATGTAGGCAATGCTGACCCGTTCGTCGACGGCAATCACGCCACGGTCGAAAGTGTTGCGAAACGAAGGATCTTTTTGGTAGGCCGCCTCGACATATGGCTGGAGAACGTAGCTGCCATCGACATCAGAAAAGAAGCTGGCGAATGAGGTGCGGCGTTGTTTGTCGTCAAAAAGATTCATGACGCGGCGCAGTTGTGGGTGCTCGACGCGAATCATGTTGACGAATTGCCACGAGAACGGATCGACCATCATGCCGAGAATAACTTGATTCGGCGTAAATCCATCGAGTGCAACGGTTTTAGCGATCTTATAGAGCAGTTCGCGTGCATACGTGTCGATTGGCTTGATGCGACCAAGCGTGGTGTCAAGCACGAGTAGTGAGCCGAACTTTTCCGCGTGTTGAAGATCGTATTGGTACGGGATGGGTAGCGGTGGACGGACAAATGTGCGTGGTGTTGCGGGTGCTTCTGTGGCAGCCGTTGTGTTTGCTTGTTGTTCCGATGTTTCAGCGCTATCGCGGTTGGCATACTCAGGGAAAGCATGAGCCGGAGCCGTGAAATGCATATTCAGCAGAATAGCCGCAGCGAGCATAGCGACGCTTCGCGCTGCTTTGGAGGTAGAAAGCTCACGCAGCAACACGCGGCAGCGCCCTTGTGGCATAAAGAGGCTGACGATGATGCCGAGGGTTAAGAAAAAATACCCCACATAGGTTGGCAGTTTCCCCGGGTCGCTTGAGACAGAAAGGTAGGTTCCGAGTTCATCTTGATCGTATGATGATTGATAGAAACGGTAGCCTTGGTGATCAAGTACGTGGTTCATGTAGATATGAAATGGGAAGCGTTCAGCGTTGGCATCATCAATAACCTCAACATAACTGGAATATGAAGCGGGTGAGTTTGAGCCGGGGTAACGTTCGAGCACAAAGTTATCGAGCTTAACCGCAAAGGGAAGCGTCAGGCGCATCGCACCATAGAGCAGGCGCAAATTTTCTCCGCCCATTGTGATATTGACAGGAATACCTTCCAGCCCTTGCCCGCCGATCAATTGTACCGTTTGCGTTTCGCCAGCATAATTGACCAGAGCGGAGAGTTGCTTGTTGCGTCCGCCGGAATGGCCCATGTAGGAAACTTTCAGATCTTTTCCATTAATGGAGGTTGAAAAGGTGAAATCGTTTTTACCGCGTTGGGAAATAAGTACCGGCCATGCTTCGAGTGGTTGGCCGTTATGGTGAACTTCGACGTAGGTTTCACTTGAAAGGATGTAATTTACTGTTTCGCCTTCGCGAATGTGCATCATCCCTTCGTAGCCGAAATAGCGGGTGATCACAGCGCCGACGAGGATGAGTACAAGCGACAGATGCAGAATAAAACTGAAGATCTTCTCTTTTTCCCACATTCTGTAGGTGAAGATGTTGACCACAAAATTCAGAGTCAGCAGGGCGAAAACTACTTCGAACCACTTTGCGTTATAGACCAGTGCGCGCGCAGTTTCCGGTCCATAGTCATTTTCGATGAATGTTGCCGCGCCACAGGCCACTGCTAGAATAAACAGTAGCACGAGCATGGTTTTCATGGAGAAAAGCACGTCCAAAACCTTCATAAAAGTCCACTCCAACTCAACAAAATAACCCTGCAGACACAGGGGGAAAACCAAATTCACGAATCAGCAATGACTAGCAACAATAGTGCCAACGATAACGATTTATTTTATAGAAGGTTACCGGAATGCGTTACTGGCGTGCACGGTAAATATCGCACACCTGTGCAGATATTGCACGGCAGCTAGACAATCCAGTGGGTAAGTTCATATACCTGTGGTTTTTCGAGTATCGCATTTCCATGCGAAGGTGCCCGTTCGATAAGTTCGCTTCCATCGTACAGTGCAAATGCTATCGGCAGGTCGGCGAGTTGTTGCAAGTGCGCGGGGAGCGCATCAAGGCGTATTTCAAACTCTAGTGTGGTGCCGATAACGGCGCGCACTATTGTTCCCGACGTGTGTTCTCCGGCTGCAAGGAGTATCCGGCCAATGACTTCGCCATTGATCTCAATGGTGAGTTCCTGTCCGGATATTTTTACGCCACTCTGCATTTGCAAGAGCAGGTAGAGTCGGTTACGTGCGTTGTTATATCCATAGTGAACCGCTTGAAAGTTGGTGTGACGGTGCATGCTGGCGTTGTCGCTTAAATCGTATGTGCCGGCATGGAGCCAAGCAAAGAACGAGTCGTACTCTCCATCGATAACCGGCGTAATTGTCCCGACGGGACCGCGGCACCGGCTCACTACGTGTTGGCTGCGAATAGGGGTGTAGAGAATGGAGGGCGGGGTCGTTCCATATTCGCGGTAGATGACAAGTAAGTATTCGCGAAAAAGTTCGTCGAAAAGGTCGCCCAGCTCAGTGTAATGATCGTCGCCAAGCCACCAGAACCAATCGCTTCCTTCGGCGCGCATCAGTGCTTCGCGCGCGACAGGATTTTTCAGGTGCGGATCGCGTGTGTGTAAGAACGCACGCGTCATATTCAGCAATTCCCAGGCTCGGTTTTTTTCGGGATGCCCCACCCAGGTGGAAAACGAGGCGTTGATCCAAGAGCCGGAATGAAGCTGCTCAAGGGTGCGCAGTTGTGTATGTGTAAGAGCATGGGAAACCGTCATGGGCACCAAAGTGGCATGTGCCTGAAGTTGGGCATAAAACGCCTGAAAAAAGGTGCGTCCGTTGTCGGCGTAATACTCCCACGCATTTTCGCCGTCAAGAATAATTGGAATCAAGCCTCCGTCGGGGAGAGTTCTGGCAATATCGTTCAGGCGGCGCATAAGGTCTGTTGCGGCGAGTTCCGGCGGCCAGCTACTGTAGGTAAAGCCAACAAGATCGCTGAGCTCGCGGTCGCGGAACAAGCAGTTCATCCCCTGATAGTTGTAGGGATAGTAGATATCAGCGCGATCAAAATGGGAGCGCGAGCGGGCAAGCACCCCTTCGTCAGTCGCAATCCAGCGAACGCCGCGTTCGCGCAACGCTGGGACAATTGCCGGACTAACGCTCCCTTCTGAGGGCCAAAAGCCGCCGGTGACAAAGCCGCGTTCTTGCATGAAGTCAATCGCATCGTCGATGTGGCGATAGGCATCTTGTCGGAAAAGTTGGTTGTCGATGGTCGGTATATCAGCAGATGGCATCGCAACGCGTGCTGAGGACATATCAAACAGGAGTGGCAGGATAGGGTGGTAGTACGGGGTTGTTGAGACTTCGATAAGTCCTGACGCTACCGCTTGCTGGTACAGTGGCAGGATGCTGGCGACATATTCCCGCAGTACGGCGAAGAGTTGTTGCTTTTCCGCTGCCGTAAACCATTTGCCTTTTTCGCGTAGTGTTTTGATGAAGGGGTGCTTTTGCAATGTATTGCCGCACCATGCAAGGAGAAAAAGCACTTGCAGGTCACCGAGGTCGAGATGATCGAACACCATATCGCCTTGTTTTTTTCGTTCCAGTAATTCCGCGTAACGTCGTAACGGCGCTATCATGTGTGTTTCGTTGGCGTAAAACAAGTAACGGGTGAGGAGTGTCCGCTCTTCGCCAAACAGCGAATCGGGTGTGGCGGCGATGAGATCGAGAATGCGATCGCTGGCTTCGCCATTGGCGTAGGCTTCCAACTGCGCTACCATCGATGGCACAAGGTTGAACGTGCACGGAATCGCTGCGTCAATTGCCAGTTGCAGCATGTCGCCGTAATCCTTGATGGCGTGCAGATACACCCACGGCATCTCGTAGCGCCCAGTAAGAGGATGCTGATAGCAGGGTTGGTGCATGTGCCAAAGGATAACGACGGGTATTTGCTTCATAACGTCCTCATGACGCTTCGCTCAGCCAACCGCTAATTTTCTGCTTATAGTCGTTCAGGATGGCGCGGCACCCTTCGTCTGTGGCATGTTCACAGTAGAGGTGAACGGCGGGGTTGTGTTGGTCGGGAATCATGTGGATGGTCCCCCCCCCCTGCAAGAAGATTTTAATTCCGTCGGTAAAGTTGGCTTCCATAGAGATAGCAGCCTCGCTCATGCGGCGCATCACCATTCCCTTCATTTCGACTGGGCAATTGATTTGTTCATGCGCAAAGGCATACGGTGGGATGTGTGCGTACACTTCGGAAACGTTCTGGCCAACAAGCGCTAACATTTCCAGAATTTTTGCCACGGTAAACATCGCATCGAAAGCGCTGGAAAATTCGCGGAAGGCAAAAAGGCCGTAATGGTACGCGATAAGGTCTATCCCAGTCAGATTTGAGCTTTGCAAGCCGACAAACTTGCCGCGCACGATTTGCACGTAGCTTGATACTTCATTATCGAGCACAGTGGGAGCGGACACGGGGAGGTACACCTGTTTTTTTCCGCCATTCCCTTTGACCGACAAAAACAGGAGCTTGACGATAAACATCATCAATTTATCTTCGGATTTGACCTCGCCTTGATTATCGATCATGAAGAACTTTTCGCCATTTGGGAAGAGGATGAATCCCATATCGGCTGACGTTGAACGAACGATAGCCTGCACATCGCGAATCGCCTCTTCCATCTGTGTTGCGGAGCGCGAAAGGCCGCTGGCATTCTCATAGGCATTCAATACGATGGTTTCACACCCAAGGCGTTGGAGGATTTCGGGAAAGACGCGGATCGTCGAGCCAAAGCTCAGGTCGAGAACAATTTTGAACTTTGCTCCCGCAATGACCTTGCACTTCACTTTGGAGATGAAGGAATCTATATAGCTGCCAAATTGTTGTGGCTGTTCCATGATGTCGCCCACTTCATCATGCCCCGCTTTGCGGAATTTTTCGCGGAAATAGAGTCGCTCTATCGCTTTTTCCGCCGAGGTATCGATAATGTTCCCTTTGGCATCGTAGAAAACAATGACAGTCTCTTCAATATTATCGTTTGATTGCCGAAAATGGGCGCCACCGATAAGGTCTTGATTGTTTTCGAGCTTATAGCGCGTAATCGGGATCGGGCTGAGGCGAATATCGGTGACGTTGACACCTGCGGACAAAATGCCGCCTAGGAAGGCGCGCTTGATCATGCGCGACGCTTTATGGTAGTCACGGCTCATGATAATGGTGGAGTTTTTTGGCAGGAACGACGCGTACGCCGCCCCGAGTTTGGCCGCAAAGTCGACCGAAATCTGAATGTTGGTGAATCCTTTAATCATTCCTCCTTCAAACAGACTTGCCTTGAATTTATCGCCCCAGATGATGTTGCTTGACACGATTGCGCCCTCCTCAATGTGTTTATCTGGCCAGATGGTAATGTCCTTTTCCACTTCCACGCGGTCGCCGATAGTGACATTTTCTGCAATGATAGCTCCGTGCATGATTTGCACTTGGTTGCCGATGGTAATGCGATTGCACATCGCCACATCTTTCAGCATACTCTCTTCGCCAACCACGCAGTAGTCCCACAGAATGCAGTTTTCGAGTTCTGCCCCCGCGCCGATGGTGCAGTGATTGCCGATAATACAGTTGGTCAGCTTGGCATAATTCCCAATGGCTGACCCAGAGCCGATAACGACATTGCCTTCAAAAAATCCCTGTTCGTAGTTGGCATCTGTGGCCGCCCAAATCCGCGCCGAAGGGGTTTGGAGTGGCTCGAAACCGAGGTCGAGGGCGTAATCGCCTGCGGCAAATTCCTGTAGCGCTTCGCGGTACGAGTCGGGGTTGCCGACATCGCGCCAATAGCCCCGCGCGTTGAAGCCGTGAATTGGAATATGCTGTTTCAGAAGCAGCGGAAAAAGATCCTTGCTGAAATCGAAATTGGCCTTTTCCGGAATGTACGAGAAAATTTCTGGCTCGAAAATGTAGATACCAGTATTGATCGTGTCGCTGAAAACTTCGCCCCAACCTGGCTTTTCGAGGAAGCGGATGATTTTATGGTTTTCGTCAGTGACAACGACGCCGAATTGAAGCGGATTTGGAACCGAGGTGAGGGTGATGGTAACGAGATCGCCGCTGCGCTCGTGAGCGTTCGTAATGATACTGAGGTCAAAATCGGTGACCAGATCGCCACTGATAACCATGAACGTTTCGCTGATGTGCTCCTCGCAAAACTTTACGGCTCCGGCCGTACCATAATCGTCATCGGGAACAACATATTTAATAGAAACCCCGAAATCATCACCATTACCAAAGTGCCCTTGGATGACTTCCGGCATATAGTAGAGCAACATAATGATTTCATGAATGCCACTGCTACGCAGTTTGTTCACGATATGCTCCATCATCGGCTTGCCAGCAACGGGGATCATCGGTTTGGGCAGTGAGTTGGTTAACGGTTGGATGCGTGTTCCAAACCCCCCCGCGAGTAATATTGCCTGCATATCTCCTCCTTCATGGACGCGCTGGCAACGGCCTGCTCCCCGCGCTAACGCCAATAATGGCGCCATTCTCTTTCTTGTGTGGTGAAAAATCAAGCAACATCGACGAAAAAGGCAAAAATTTCACAACGTTGTTTTTTATCGAGAGCGCTTGGGTAACCATTGTTCCGGTGAGTGTTTTCCTTTGACAAAAATTTCCTCGATTGTATACAATATAGATGAAAAATGTAATGCCATTTGATTTGCGAAGGGTTGCCCCTTGCGATACTGGCAATTTTCTACAGGAGATGCCCATGATTGAAGCCTACTTAGCCCATGAAGCCGAACGCGCGGCGATGGGGATTCCCGCTCTGCCACTGACACCACAGCAAACCACTGAACTTTGCGAATTGCTGAGCAATCCACCGGCTGGCAAAGAAGCGTTTCTGCTTACCCTCCTGAAGGAGCGGATTTCCCCGGGTGTTGACCCTGCCGCGAAAGTAAAAGCGGAATACCTTGCCGAAATCGTTACCGGTAAGAAAAAGTCTCCGCTTGTTGCTCCGGTTGATGCCGTGCGCATCCTCGGCACGATGATGGGTGGCTATAACGTTATGCCGCTTGTTGATGCTCTGAAAGACGCTGCGCTGGCTGATGAAGCAGCCTGTGCTCTTTGCGGTATGACACTTGTCTATGATGGTTTTGACGCTGTTGCCGCCTTGGCTTCTTCAAATGCTGCTGCCAAGAAAGTACTTGAATCATGGGCCAACGCCGAATGGTTCACCAAGCGCGCCGGCGTTCCTGAAGTGATCAAGGTAAAAGTCTTCAAAGTTGAAGGCGAAATCAACACCGACGACTTCTCTCCCGCTGGCGATGCGTGGAGCCGTCCCGATATCCCCCTTCACGCTCTGGTTATGGGGAAAACTCGCTTCCCGAATCGTCTCAAGGATATTGCTGCCTGGCGTGCCGCTGGTCATCAGGTCGCCTTTGTTGGTGACGTTGTTGGCACCGGCTCTTCACGCAAGTCTGCCTGTAACTCAGTGTTGTGGCACATTGGCTCTGACATCCCCGCGGTTCCTAACAAGAAAACCGGCGGCGTGATTATCGGGAGTGTTATCGCTCCGATTTTCTTTAACACTGCACAGGATTCCGGCGCATTGCCACTGAAGGCTGATGTTACTAAAATGAACGATGGTGACGTTATTACCATCAACACCGCTAAAGGGGAAATCAGCAACGAAAAAGGGGAAGTCATTTCTACTTTTACGATCGCGCCAAATACCCTTTCGGACGAATTCCGCGCTGGCGGACGGATTCCACTAATTATCGGTCGCGCGGTAACTGACAAGGCTCGCAAAGCGCTTGGGCTGCCGGCTACTACCGTATTCACCCTGCCCGATAACCCCACCGCAAAAGCTGGCCAAGGCTACACGCTGGCGCAAAAAATGGTCGGGAAAGCCTGCGGCGTAGCGGGGATACTTCCCGGTACGGCGTGTGAGCCGAAAATGACCACCGTTGGTTCGCAAGACACCACTGGCCCGATGACTGCCGACGAACTCAAAGAACTCGCCTGCCTCAAGTTCCAAGCGGGACTTTTCATGCAGTCTTTCTGTCACACTGCCGCCTATCCAAAGCCAGCTGACGTTAAAATGCACAAGAGCTTGCCTGACTTTGTCGCAGAGCGTGGTGGCGTTGCCTGCCGCCCTGGCGATGGGGTTATCCACTCATGGCTCAACCGCCTCTTGCTGCCAGATACCGTTGGCACCGGTGGCGACTCGCACACCCGCTTCCCAATCGGCATTTCGTTCCCTGCTGGATCTGGCCTCGTTGCCTTCGCGGGCGCGATGGGCTTTATGCCACTCGACATGCCAGAGTCGGTTTTAGTACGTTTCAAAGGCAAACTAAATCCTGGTATTACGTTGCGCGATGCCGTCAACGCCATCCCATTCTGGGCGATTAAGCAAGGACTGTTGACCGTTCCGAAAAAGAACAAAAAGAACATCTTCAATGGCCGCATCCTTGAAATGGAAGGGTTGCCTGAACTGACCGTCGAGCAAGCATTCGAATTGACCGACGCCGCTGCTGAGCGCTCTGCCGCTGCTGGCTGCATTCAACTTTCCAAAGAGTCAGTCGCTACCTACCTCCGCTCGAACGTCGCGCTGATGAAACAGATGATTGTCGATGGCTATCAGGATGCTGATACCATCCGTCGCCGCATTGCTGAAGTTGAAGCATGGTTAGCGAAGCCAGAGCTGCTCGAAGCCGATAAAAATGCTGAGTACGCGGCGGTTATCGAAATCGACCTTGCCGAAATCACCGAGCCGATCTTGGCGTGCCCGAACGATCCAGATGACGTCAAGCTCCTCTCTGACGTTGCGGGAACTTCCATCCAGGACGTCTTCCTTGGTTCGTGCATGACCAATATTGGCCACTTCCGCGCGGCTGCCGAAATCTGGCGTGGCGAGAAGTTTAATCCGAACGTGCGTACGTGGATCTGCCCCCCAACGCGCATGGATCAGAGTAAGCTCAAGGACGAAGCGTACTTCTCTGTGTACAGCGCCTTTGGTTGCCGTATCGAAATTGCTGGCTGCTCACTGTGCATGGGGAACCAAGCGCGTGTGCCAGATAAAGTCAACGTTTTCTCGACCTCGACACGGAACTTCGATGACCGTATGGGCGACGGCGCACAAGTCTACCTTGGTTCCGCCGAACTCGGTGCGGTCGCTGCAGTTATGGGCAAGCTCCCAACTCCAGCGGAATATCTGGAGGCCTACAATAAGAAGATTGCTCCGAAAAGCGAAGCGATCTATCAGTACCTCCAGTTCGACGAAATCCCAACGGCTGTCTATTCAGTATAATTTTGCACACAATCAAAAGCCCTCGGCTCGCAAGAGTCGGGGGCTTTTTTGTATACGCGCGTGTGCAATAAAAAAATCCCCAGCAAGGTGCGCCCTGCCGGGGATGTATGTAGCAAGAAAGAATTAACGCTTGGAGAACTGAGAAGCGCGACGAGCTTTGTGCAGGCCGTACTTTTTACGTTCTACCACGCGAGCGTCGCGGGTCAGAAGGCCGTTAGCCTTCAGTGTCTTGCGCAGATCAAGCGAGATTTGCGACAGGCAACGAGCGATACCAAGCTTCAACGCGCCAGCTTGTCCGGTCAGACCGCCACCTTTAACGGTGATGTAGAGGTCGAACTTGCCAAGGTTGCTGGTAAGGCTCAGTGGTTGCTTCGCCACCATTTTTGTTGTTTCGCGAACGAAGTATTCTTCGAAAGGTTTCTGGTTCACTACGATATTGCCATTCCCAGGAGTGAGCCACACCCGAGCAATGGAAGCTTTACGCCGACCGGTTGCATAGTAACGTTCAGACATGCTTTACTCCCTTATACTTTCAGAACTTCAGGCTTGTTCGCAGCGTGTGGATGTTCCGCACCAGCGTAAAGCTTGAGTTGTTTAATCATCTGGCGAGCCAGACGGTTTTTGGGGAGCATCCCTTTAACGGCTTGCATAAGAACCTTCTCCGGCTTTCTGTCAATCAGGCTCGCAAAGCTTTCTGCTTTCAAGCCACCGGTATACCAAGTGTGATGATAGTAGATTTTTTGTTGAGCTTTTTTGCCAGTCAAGTGGATTTTGTCTGCGTTGATAACCACAACGTAGTCGCCATCATTCATGTGCGGGGTAAACGTTACCTTGTGCTTGCCGCGCAGAATAGTAGCAATTGCGCTGGCTAGACGTCCGAGTGTTTGCCCTTCAGCATCCACTACAAACCATTTCTTTTCAATTTCGCCCTTAGATACGTAGGTTTTCATGAGAACCTTTCCTTGATTCAGTAGTCTTGTTTGCTTGTCGAAGGCAAACTGATGGAGTGAACAGCGATACCAACAAACGGGAAGTGGTATCGATGCAAGGAATTACTGTCGCTGAACCCACCTTTCAGCAAAAAACAGCAGCGAGCATAGTAATGATGAGTGCTAGCGAGTGTCAAGCGGAAAAATGTGTATGAAGGACAAAGCGCATCAAAATGACGAGGCGATGCGCACAGGATTTTTTCATGTACAACGATTCTTTTCGCCGTTATGATTTACGACCTAATTCATGATGTGAAGGAGCCTATCGATGCTGCGCAAGGCGATTGAAACAGTACTTGCCGGAAAAGACCTCTCCCGTGAGCAGGCGCTGGAAGTTTTTAACGATATTATGGAGGGGAAATGCAGCGAGATTCAGCTCGCCGCTCTCCTGACCGGACTGCGAATGAAGGGCGAGTCGAAAGATGAAATCTTGGCGGCAACCATGGCCATGCGCCAGCGCTCGGTAAAGATCCCATTAAGAACCCTTCCGCCGCGATTACTCGATACCTGTGGCACGGGTGGCGACGGAACTTCAACCTTTAATATCTCAACGACGGTAGCGCTTCTGCTCGCGGCGCACGGCGGGGTGCATGTTGCCAAGCATGGCAATGTCTCTATTTCCAGCAAAAGCGGCAGCGCTGATTTAATGCGCGAACTGGGGGTGGACATTCAGGCGACGCCGGAAAAAATCGCCGCTTCGATTGAAGCATGTCGCCTTGGGTTTATTTTTGCGGCAACGCATCATCCCGCCATGAAATATGCGGGGCCGGTGCGCCGTGGCCTAGGGATCCGGACGATTTTCAATGTCCTTGGGCCGCTGACAAATCCCGCCAATGCTCCGTATCAACTGCTTGGTGTTTTTGATCCGCAACTCTTAGAAACACTCGCCGAAGTATTGCTGGAACTTGGTTCGCGCCGCGTGATCCTCGTCAGTGGTCTTGATGGCATGGACGAAGTGACGCTGTGCACGGACACAAAAGTGGTGACGGGTGACGCGCAGGGTATTCGCGTCGAAATTTTTAATCCAGAAACGGTCGGTTTGCATAAGGTTAGCCCGGAGGAAATTCGCGGCAGCACTCCCGAAATCAATCGTGACCTCAGTTTAGGCATTTTGCGTGGCTCAATAACGGGGGCGCGCCGTGATATTGTTTTGTTGAATGCCGCCTTTGCGCTCTTAGCATGTGAAGTGGTTGGCTCGGTGAGCGAAGGGGTAGAATCTGCGCGCCGCCTGATCGATTCTGGTGCTGCTGCACGCAGTTGTGAAGCGTTTATCGCGTTTAATCGGAGTTGCGCATGTTGACGAAAATTCTGGCTACAAAAAAAAATGAAGTGGCGGCACTGGTGCCCCACGGTAAAGAGCTTCGGCAGCGTGCTGCGGAGCGCACCGAGATACGTGATTTTACCGGAAATATGCTGTTTGGCGACATTGCTATTATCGCTGAAGTAAAAAAAGCCAGCCCTTCCAAGGGGCTTATCTGCACCGAGTTTGATCCGGTGGCTATCGCTTGCGAATACGACGCTGGTGGCGCACGTGCTATCAGTGTTTTGACCGATCGTGACTATTTTCAGGGGAGCATCGACTATTTGACGGCGGTGCGGCGTCATGTGTCGCTTCCGGTATTGCGCAAGGATTTTATCATCGACCCGCTACAGATTTACGAGGCAGCAGCAATTGGTGCCGACGCAATTTTGTTGATTGGCGAAGCGCTCAGTGCTGCTCAGGCCGGAGAGCTCGTCGCCGTGGCGGGTGAAGTTGGGCTGCACGTTTTGTTTGAGGTGCACAGCGCCGATCAGTTGGCCAAGATTCCCGCCAACTTTACGGGCTTAGTCGGCGTGAATAATCGTAATCTTTCAACATTCGAGGTCAGTTTGGAAACATCAATCGCCATCCATCAGAATACGGGTCGTCCCATTGTGTGTGAAAGCGGCATTGGCGGCGCGGAAGATGTGACGTATATGCTGGGTAACGGCATTCGCATGTTCTTGATCGGTGAATACTTGATGCGTCAGCCGGATCGGGCTCAGGCATTGCGTACGCTGCGCGGAGTGTAGATGTCATCACCAGTGCGGGTAAAAATTTGTGGCTTGCTGAATGCGGAAATGGCGGTTTACGCTGCGCAGTGCGGTGCTGATGCGCTTGGTTTTGTGCATTACGCGCCATCGCCCCGTTTTATCGAACCAGCGGCCACGGCAATGATTGTGGCAGCACTGCCACCACTGGTCGGCACGGTGAGCCTTGCCGTGAAAGTGAGTGCCGCTGAAGCGCTGACAATGAAGCAAGCGGCACACACCGATGTTATTCAATTTTATGGCTCACCAGATGAGTACGGCGTGCTCTTGCAAGCCGATCCACGAGCTATTTTTGCGACCGCCGACGAACAAATCGCCCAGCAAGTGCTCGCCAAGTTTCCGCAGGCGCACATCCTTTTTGATGGTGCGACCGAGGCACACGGTGGTATGGGGGTGCAGGCCGATTGGAGTGCTGCGGCACAATTAGCACAGCAGACACCACTGCTGCTGGCGGGAGGATTAACGCCGGAGAATGTGGCGCTGGCCATTACGCAAGTATCGCCTTGGGGCGTTGATGTCAGTTCTGGGGTGGAGAGTACGCGTGGGGTGAAATCGCGTGAGCGGATAGCAAAGTTTATCGCGGAAGCAAAAAGGGGGACAAGCACGTGAGTCTACGCGAGAATGTCCAACGGCTGTACCAGACGGTCAAAAAGCTCGTCCTTGGCTTCATCGAGCCGGAAATCAACTACTATGCGGCCAGTCTGAGCTTCTATACGATTTTTGCGTTTATCCCGTTGTTGTTTATCGTCTTATCGGTGACAACGCGGCTGCCGGGATTTGATGATCACTTTGGCGAGTTGCAGTCGTTTATCCTTGGCAATTTAATTCCAGCTAATGTTGATGCGGTACATGCGTTTCTCGAAATGTTTGTCAACGATATTGGCCGCCTTGGGATGACGGGCGGCGTCTACGTGGCGGTAACGTCGATTTTCTTCTTTAAAAACTATCAGCACATTGCTTGTCGCATCTTTCGCTCCACGCCACGTGACTTCTGGGGTTCCATCACGACCTACTGGACAATGATTTCGCTCGTGCCAATGGGGATGGCGGGGTCGCTCTATTTCACAACCAAGGCGCAAATTGCCCTGCAAAGCAGCGAATATACGCGCAATCTGGATATTACGTTGCTCATGCCGTACCTGATTGTCTGGTTGTCGTTTTTCATCATTTTCAAAATTTCGGCAAACACGCCACTGCCAAATCGTCGCTTACTGTGGAGTGCTTTGGCAACGTCGATAGCATGGAATATAACCAAAGAAGCGTTTGTTATGTATGCCGTTATGAATAAGGCCTATGCCAGCATTTATGGTTCATTTAGCATCGTATTGCTCTTTTTCCTGTGGATTTATATTTCGTGGATCGTGCTTTTGTACGGTATGCGTTTGTGCGCTGGCGAGTGGCAGGAAGAAACGGTGACAGGAGTGTTGCGTGAAACGTCTGAATCATAAAACACTGATATTGGTTTTCTGCGATATTTTGCTCATTATACTGGCGTCGATTCTCGCTTTCTTGCTCCGTTTTGAGTTGTTTGGTTTGCAAAGTGAGATGTACCTCGATTGGTTCTCTACCGGGCTTTTGGCGGCATTGATTGCGAAACCACCGGTTTTCTATCTGTTCGGTATTTACCGTAGCGTGGTGCGCTACACATCGATTCCAGAAGTCGTGCGAATTGTGCAAGCCTCGGTGGTGGCGTCGATTGCCTCCTTTGCGCTCTTTTTATTTCTCAACCATTTTGGCGCTTTTTCGCGTTCGATTATCCTGCTCGACTTCTTGCTCACCACGGGCTTGTTGATTGGCATTCGTTTGGCGTGGCGCATGCTGAAGGATGGGTATTTTTTCCAGCAGCATCGCGGGGATGAGCCTATTATCGTGATTGGAACGCACGATTTGGCGGTATCTTTTGTTAAAAGCACGTATTCACCGCACTCGCCGTATTGGGTGGCGGGTATAATTGATCTCGAATTTACGGCAACTCGTTCGAGCGGGAAGCTCATTTCCGGTGTTGAAGTGATAGGAGGGCTTGAGGTATTAGGCGGAGCCTGTGAAAAACTGGGCGTCAAACAGGTGGTGATAGCGGAAGAAGAGATTTCGGTGCGCAAAGTGCGTGAGATTGTTGACCGTGCGCCGGGACATTTAAATTTCAGTATTCTCCCGCGCCGTGGTTTGATTGCGCACGAAGATCTGTTGTCGCAGGTGCGTTCGCTCGATATGGAAGATCTGCTGGGTCGCGATGCGGTGCAGATTGATACCGACGGAATTGCGCGATATATCGCTGGGAAAGTCGTAATGGTAAGCGGTGCCGGTGGTTCTATCGGTGCGGAAATCTGCCGGCAGATCGCGCGGTTTGCGCCACGCCAAATCGTGTTGGTTGAGCAGGCGGAAACGCCGCTCTACCAGATTGAACTTGAGTTACGCGAAAGCTTTCCTGCTGTTGCCGTTGTTCCGTATATTGTTGATATTCGTCATCGCGACCGGCTGCGGTCGGTGTTTGCGCTGGAACGTCCCGACACGGTTTTTCACGCCGCCGCCTATAAACACGTTCCGATGATGGAAATGAACCCCTGTGAATCCGTCAGCAATAATCTTTTTGGTACACAAACGATTGCGGATTGTGCCGAAGAGGTCGGGGTGAAGAATTTTGTCATGATTTCGACTGACAAAGCGGTGAATCCGACGAATGTGATGGGAGCGACCAAGCGCGCCGCAGAAATTTATGTGCAGATGTTGAGTAGCAGTTATTCGCAGACAAAATTTACGACGGTGCGTTTTGGCAACGTGCTGGGTTCAAATGGCTCAGTTGTACCCCGTTTCCTTGATCAAATTCGTCGTGGCGGGCCGGTAACGGTGACGCATCCTGAAGTGACACGTTATTTTATGACGATCCCCGAAGCGGCTCAACTCGTGCTGCAAGCAGGGAGTATGGGAAAAGGTGGCGAAATATACCTGCTTGATATGGGTGAGCCTGTCAAGATTGTTCAACTGGCAGAACGGTTGATTAAGTTGGGCGGCTTGAGCCCGTATCAGGATATTGATATTCAGTTTACTGGTTTGCGGCCAGGCGAGAAGCTCTACGAGGAGTTGCTGATTGACGGGGAAAATATTGCCCGCACTGAGCACCAAAAAATTATGATTCTGGCCGCTCGGGAACAGCAGCCGGAAGTGGTTGCCGCTTGCATGAGTGACTTGCGGCTGGCAATTGCGGAAGATCATGATGCAAAACTGTTGCGGGCGCTCAAGGCGATGGTGCCGGAATTTGCGCATCGCCGCGACAATGGGTGATCGCATGGGGTTTGCGGGCGGCACATGGTGGCTCATTGCGCTGCTGCTGGTTATGAACGCGCTGCCCTTGTCCGCTCAGACGTTACAGGTTTCTATTCTGACGAAACCGGAGGAACGGATCGATCCGCCATTGGTGCAAGTGTGGCAGCACCGCGAAGGGAGCTCTGCGGTGTTGCTTACGTCGCAGGTGACATTTGCGTTGATGTTGGATGCGTTGGCGGAAGAGCAGCGCTATTTGGTGAGTGTGACAAGCGATGACGTGACGTTTTTCTCGCCCTTAATTGACTTTACGCTTCATCCTACCTATCACTATATGCCATTGATTCGTCCCGCTCTGGTAGCAACGGAGTTGCCACCGGTCGAGCTGACTCTGAGCCATGGTGACGAATACCTCATCCTGTCTTACGCGATTGGGAACACTTCTTTCGATCAGCCGTTGCGCCTGACCGCTCCGCTCCATATTCCACTTCCGGCGGAGTTTTCGCTGACAACACCGATTGATGGTGTTATTGCGCAGGGGATACTTTCCCTTCGTTCGGTAGCACCGAGTGGCACAACACTGACGATGATTATCCCTGAGTTGGGGCGGCATCGGATACCGCTCCCAGATGGCGCCGTAGTAAAAACGGTAGGGACGTTAAATTACCAGGTTCACGTGACACCGCAAGGGGTGCTGGAGCTTCAGGTGCGTCAGCCAGGATTTCTATTTGTGCTCGGTGGGCTTGGTGTCTTCCTCATGGCAACGCTGCTCTGGCGCAGTAAATGGCGATGGTGGGTTATACGGCGGGTCAAGCGGTTGTCATTGTTGGGGTAAATGCGTGTCGTGAAAAAACTGAAGGATAACTTCACGGTTGAATTTCCTGAGTGCTTCAGGTAGATAGAGGCATGACTGAACATTTCGTCAAAAAGTTTCCTGACTATTGCCCTGTATGCAAGGCGTCCCTGCGTTACGCGAAACGTGACTTAGAAAAGCAGGCCTTGGTCTGTCCGAACTGTCTGAAAATAATAAGACTGGAGTCTTTGCCCCATGAAAGTAGAACACATAAATCCATTCATTGACTCAACGGTCAATGTCATTAGTACGATGACTGGCCACACCCCGACGCGCGGTAAGCTCTCTTTGAAAGCTGAAACAGTTTTGGCGTTTGATGTTTCTGCGATTATTGGTATCGCAGGCGATGTGCATGGATCGGTGGTTATTAGCTTCCCTCAAGACGTTGCCCTGAAAGTTGTAAGCAGTTTTATTGGCGAAATTAAGAATGCACTGGATGACGACGTGCAGGATGCTGTCGGTGAGTTTGTGAATATGATCGCCGGAGGCGCCAAAAAAAACCTGATGGGAACTGGATTGCGTTTTAAGCTTTCGATACCGAATATTGTTGTTGGGGCGGGACATAAAGTGACCCGCCCGAAAAATGTTCCTTGCATTCTCGTCCCTTTCCACATTGATGATGTGGGAGATTTCGCTGTCGAAGTATCGCTCAAAGAAGTAGCGCCGTAAGTGGAAGCTGCTGCTTTGCGCCGTCGTCCTGAAGAGGTTAATCCCTATATCGCGAAAATTCGCGAATATCCAAACATTATCACCGCTGATGCCGATGGGAACTATCCTACCTTCCCGCCGCTACCTACGGATCGCCCGATTTATGTTGAAATCGGTTCGGGGAGTGGTGGTTTTATGGAACAAATGGTGGCACGCTATCCCGATATTTTTTACGTTGGATTTGAGTTGCGCTATAAGCGACTCTACAAAACCGCGGAGAAAGTTGCGCGCATTGGCCGCGAAGGATATGTCGTTCAATGCCCGGCTGAGGAGATGGAGAAATTTTTCCCTCCAGCCTCGATTCAGCGCATTATTATCAATTTTCCAGATCCTTGGTCAAAGCTCCGTACCCGCAAACATCGGATGATGTCGCAAAGTAATCTGGAGCAGTTTGCGAAGCTTTTGCGTGCGGACGGGGAGATTTCGTTTAAGACGGATCACCGTGAATATTTTCTCTGGGCGCGCGACAATGTGGCTGCAGCGGGATTTGACATTGTGTGGGAAACGCTTGATTTGCACCAATCGCCATATACGGCAGAAAATATTCTGACCGAATTTGAAAAGATGTTTCTTTATAAAGTTCCTACCCCGATAGGAGCCCTTTTCGCAAAGGCTCCCGTACAATGAAGTCACCAACTACCAGAAGCCGGTCGCTCTGTCTTGACTGTCGCCATTTTCATATTACGTGGGATCAGTATTTCCCTTATGGCTGTCGGCGACTTGACTTCAAAGCAAAAAATCATCCGTGCGTTGAAGTGAAGAAAAATTCTGGCATTGACTGTCAGTATTTCGAAGCGAAGGGGTCTTGACACGGGTTTGCTAGTCAAAAAGGTACATGAGTTGTGTTCCCGCTTTTGCTCCGCTGAGAAGATCGCTCACCCAATCCCAATCGCTTTTCTTTCTTTCAAGGTAGTTTTCAGAGTTAACGCCTAATTCGTCAGCCATTTTCTGGCGGAATTCAGCGAACGAGGTAACTTCGTCAACCAGCCCTAGTTCTAGCGCATGGCGCCCAGTGAAAACGCGTCCGTCGGCGAAGGTTTTCACCTTTTCCAGCGGAATGTTACGCGAAACAGATATGGCTTGGACGAATTCTTGATGCGTGTCGTTGACCAGTTGATCCAGAATAAGGCGTCCTTCTTCTCCCAGCCCATTTTCGCTGCCAAGGAGATCTTTGAAGCGCCCGCTTTTCACGGTAATCCGCTCCAAACCAATTTTACGGAATAGCTCGCTGGCATTCACGGAACTGAGAATGACGCCAATACTTCCCGTGATCGTTCCCCCTTGCGTTCCAATACGCGAAGCGGCAAGTGTGCTGTAAAGGGCACCGCTGGCCGCAAGGCCGTCGTAGTAGGCCCAAACGGGTTTGGATGCGTTGCGCAGGGCGGCATACATCTCTTGTGATGGAGCCACCATGCCGCCCGGTGAGTTGACCCGTATCATCAATCCTTTCACCATTGGATCGCGCTCGACATCGCGCAGCATTTCGACAATGGTGTTACTTTCGTAAATCACTCCGGTGAGTTCGACGAGGGCGAGTGACGGTTCGGTAATCATTTGGCTTTGTTCGGTGACTTTCATAACAACGATGGTACAGACCGCAATAAATGCGATGTAAAAGAGACTACGAAACAGTTTGCCGATCATGTATTCCTCTATATTCCCGAGTTGGCAAATCCGACTCGATGCGCTATCTTTCCAATTCTGGAAGCGCTTTAGAGTAGAAGATAACCCGTAAAAAGGCAACTATGACAATACGTATTCGCCCAGCCACTCTGGTGTCAGGCATTATTTTCTGGCTGCTCACGTCTGTACCGGCTCTTGGTAGCTCGCACACATGGCTGCTAACGCATGTCTTAACGCCAAATTCTCCGAAAGGGAAAGCCTTACAGTACTTTGCGCGTGAGATTGAAACCGCCAGTCAGGGTGCGATTACCATCCGTATTCACGATTCGGCTCGTCTCTATGATGATGCGGAAGGGATTGCTGCATTGCAGTTCGGTGCGGTGCATTTTCTGGCACCGACAACGACAAAAATAACGCCGCTTGTCCCCGCGTTAGCTCTGCTGGATATCCCATTTTTGTTTGAAACGCGCGAAGCGTATTACGCGTTATTGGCAGGTCCGTTCGGTGAATATCTGCGCGAGCAACTGAGTTTGCAAGATATTCGGCTGCTTGCCTTCTGGGATAATGGATTTAAGCAAATATCCAATTCTATTGGAAAAGTTAGTTATCCTGAGGATTTGCAGGGATTTTCTATTCGCGTGATGTCGGGCACAGATATGAGTCGCTATTACCAACGGTATGGTGCAACCGCAATTGATCTTTCGTTTCGTGAAATGCGTCAGTTGATTCGCCTTGGCGCTGTTGATGGTGCCGAAAATACGGTTATCAACTTTGCGAATGAAGACTTGGCTCCCTTGCAACCGTATTTGACTCTCACCAACCACGGCTTGATGGTTTATCTCTTTATTATGCGCGAATCGCACTATCGGTCACTTTCCGAAGCACAGCAACAGATAGTCGATGAAGCCGTGCGCCATGCCACAGAGCACATTCATCACTCGGTGGTAACAGAAGAAGCCAATGCACTAGAGCAACTTTGGCAGAATGAAGCGCTCCAGATTACGAATCTTACACCCGGTCAGCGGCGTTATTGGCGCACGAAAGTGAAGCCGGTTGCGTCAGATTTTCTGGCAACACTTCCAGAGAGTATCAGGAAGCTGATAGAGGCTAAACCGTCGGAAAAATAAGGATAGTTATGTCGCATTTTCAATACCCTATTCTTGATGCTGTTCAGGCAACAGCGGTGCTCGTGCAGCAGCGTAACCTTGTGCCATCACCTGGGAGGACTGGAGAGATGGCGGCTTCTGTGGTGTTGTCCCTATGGCCGCGGGATGATTCGTATGATCTGTTATTGTTCCGTCGCACAGAAGATGGCTATCACCATTCACGCGAAATTGCCTTACCAGGTGGCCGGCAGGAAGCTGGCGAAGACGCACGTACCTGTGCGGAGCGCGAATTTCTTGAAGAGATGGGCGTCGTTCTATCGCCGCACGATGTTGTGGGTCTTTGCGGGATAACGCATACTCAGGTAAGTTCATATACTATCAACTGCTACTTGGCCATTCTCACCTCGCGGCCACGCTTGAATCCCGACCCGCGTGAAGTGGAATATCCGCTCTTTGTGCCGATAGAATACTTTCTCAATCGCCACACTTCGTCGGTGGAGTTTTTCTTTTGGGGAGACCACGGTTGCGCTTCACCAATTTTTCACTATAATGGCGCCGTCATTTGGGGTGCAACCGCTCGAATGATTGCGCAGTTCTTTTCTCTATTCAACCAAGTATCGTAAGGAGTGTTATGACGAAATTTTCTTTAGGGCGATTATTCGCTGAATACAACAATCCATGGGCGAAGAAACGTCCAAGTGGTGGCGGAGGCGGCGGAAACAACGGTGGCGGGCGCGGCCCGACGCCATTCAAAATGCCAACACCGCCCCAGATTAAGCTCCCCCGCTTTCTGGAAACAAAGCTCCCGCTGATTGTTGGCGTGGTTTTACTTCTCTTCTGGCTCTCGACCGGTTTTTTTATTGTAAAGCCAGAAGAACAAGCGGCTATTCTCCGCTTTGGCGAGCTCAATCGCGTTGTCGGGCCGGGGCCGCACCTTGCCTTTCCTTACCCCGTTGAAAAGTACCACAAAGCCAGTGTTACGAATATGCGTCGCTTAGAAATAGGGTTCCGCTCGGCGGCCGACCGCACCATGACAGTCGGAAAAGAGTCACTGATGCTGACCGGCGATGAGAATATCGTTGATATAAAAGTTATTGTTCAGTATCGCATTAACGATATCATGGCATTCCTTTTCAATGTCCGTTATGTCAGCGAAACAATCAAGGACGCTGCCGAAGCCGCTGTTCGTGAAACTATGGGTGGCGAAACCATAGATAACGCTCTGACAATTGGTAAGTTTAAAATTCAGACTGATATTCGTAACCAGCTCCAGCGCACCCTGAACGAATATAAAATGGGTATCGATATTGCGGCGGTCGAACTGTATGACGTACAGCCACCCAACGAGGTCGTACAGGCGTTTAAAGATGTCGCCAGTGCCCGTGAGGATCGCGAGCGGCTGATTAACCAAGCGCAGGGCTATCGCAACTCTGTTCTGCCACAAACGCGTGGTGAAGTGGCGCGTATCATGGAAGCGGCACGGGGCTATAAAGAGTCAAAGATTTTCCGTTCGCAAGGGGATGTTGATCGTTTTACGGCGCTGTATAACGAATACAAACAGGCGCCGGAAATTACGCGCGACCGCTTATTGCTTGATGTTATGCAGGAAGTTATGCCGACCGCGAAGCTCTACCTGATTGACTCGCAAGCGGGAAAAGGGATTCTCCCTTATTTACCGCTCCAAGGGCTTAAAAGCCAATAACTGATACTGAAGGGGCTTCACCTATGAAAATTGCTAAGTTTGCTTTTCCGCTCGTGGCGGTGCTTATCGCAGTAGCATCATTTTCGATGTTTATTGTCGATTTTACCCAACACGCCATTATCACGCAGTTGGGGAAACCTGTCCGTGCGATCAACGATCCGGGACTCTATTTCCGACTTCCGTTCGTGCAGGATGTTCAGTATTTTGAAAAGCGTCTTTTGCTCTTTGACGGTTCACCGACAGAGATGATTACGCGGGATAAAAAGAATATAGTTGTTGATAGTTACGTTGTTTGGCGTATTGCTGATCCGCTCCGCTTTTTGACATCGGTGCAAAATGAAGCGGGAGGGAATCGTCGTATTGGTGATGTGATGTACGGCGAAGCACGGCGCGAAATCGGTTCGTTTGATCTGATTCAGGTTATCAACCATAACCGTTTGGAAATTATGAATAATATCGCAAAGGGAGCCGCCGAAAAAGTGGCCGACCTCGGGATACAGATCATAGACATGCGGATCAAGCGCGCTGACCTTCCGACAGAAAACGAACGGGCGATTTATGACCGGATGCGCAGTGAGCGCGAAAAAATGGCGACGCTCTACCGTTCGGAAGGGGAAGAAGAGGCACAAAAAATTCGTGCCGAAACCGACCGCGAAAAAGAAATCATGCTGGCGGAAGCGTATGGCAATGAACAGCGGATTCGCGGTGAAGGCGATGCGCTGGCTGCCAAAATTTATGCTGATGGCCTTTCACGTGCACCAGAATTCTATCGCTTTATGCGTGAGCTCGACCTGTATAAGTCGTCAATTCACGAAAACAGTACCATTATTTTGGATAACAACTCCGTATTCTATAAGCGGTTGATGGAGAAGAAATGAGTTCTCCCCTTATTCTCCCATATCGCGGGGAATGCCCTTCCATTGACAGCACAGCGTTTATTGCTCAGAACGCTGTGCTGATCGGTCGGGTGACTATCGGCGCCGACAGTAATGTTTGGTACAGTGTGGTGATTCGTGGTGATGTGAATTTCATCCGTATCGGTTGCCGCACGAATATCCAAGACGGCACGGTGGTGCATGTCAACGGCGTCCCTTCGTATCCGACCATTATTGGTGACGAAGTGACGATTGGGCACAATGTTACACTGCATGGTTGCACGATAGGCAATCGCGTACTCATAGGAATGAATGCCGTAGTGCTGAACGGGTGCACGATAGGTGATAACTGCATGATTGGCGCGGGAAGTGTTCTTAAACAGGGAATGGAGATTCCGTCGGGATCGCTTGTTGTCGGCAGTCCGGCGGTGATAAAGCGCTCTTTAACCGAAGCCGAAATCACCTTTCTTGGCACCTCTGCGCAGACATATGTGTCGCTGGCACAGGAGTATCACCATGTCAGTGTCTGAGTTGCGTTTGAAGGGGTCAGTCGATATCGGATCGAACACACTCCGCTTGCTTATAGGAACCTACGACCCGCAAAAAGGGATCAAGGTGCACCATTCTGATCGTCGCATTACCCGTCTTGGGCAGGGGCTCGATAAGGGTTTTTTGCTGGAAGAGCGGATGCAGGAATCAATTGCGGCGATGAGCGATTTCCGGAAATCTTTCGATGATTTTGGATTAACGCCAGATGATTTGAATATCGTTGCCACCAGTGCGGTGCGCAACGCTCACAATGGTGCGGAGTTTGTAGAGCGTGTGTTTCGTGAAACGGGTTTAACGGTTCGTGTTATCGACGGCGTGGAAGAAGCCCGCATTACAACACTGGGTGTTGGTGCGGCGGTTCGCGGTCACACGCCACGCCTGATCGTTGATATTGGCGGAGGAAGTGTTGAACTGACGCTGGTGGACAGCGAGGGGAAAATCCTGCACAGTGTTTCACGAGAGATCGGTGTGGTTCGATTGACGGAAAAATTCCTTTCTCGTGCTCCGCTGGATATCGAAGAGTATTTGCTGCTGCAAGAATTTGTAACCGAAAAAATCAGCCGCATACATGACGAATTTACCCGTTTCCCCCTCGAAGGGGTTCGCATCATTGGTACCGCTGGCACGTACACCAGCGTTGGCTTCATTTTATCGGGAGCCAAAGAATATAATCCAAAATTGATTAACGGGTATTGTGTCAAAGTGAGCGATGCCAAAAAACTTCTCGAAGAGATGGGAAGTCTTGGCCTTTCGGGGCGGATTGAGCGTTACGGTATCGAAAAAGGGCGTGAGGATTTGATTATCGCTGGCATGTGCCTCGCCATTAACGTCAACCTCTGTTTTGAGCAAGACCATTTCTATGTCAGCGATTACGGTATGCGTGAAGGCGCCTTAATCGCGATGTATCTTCCTACCACGTAATTGAAGTGGTTGCACTTTTCGCCGTTTGCTCCATAAACTCGCTGCGGAGCAGCTTGTCATTGCGGAAGGCTCCTAGCAGGGACGTCGTGACCATTGACGTGGAGTGATTACGCACGCCACGGATGATGGCGCACAAGTGGATAGCTTCCACCATCACGGCGACTCCTTGGGGCTTCAGGTGATCGTAGAGCGCTTTGGCGATTTGAGACGTCAAGCGTTCTTGCACTTGCAACCGCTTGGCAAACATCTCCACGATGCGGGGGATTTTTGAGAGGCCGATAATTTTTCCATCGGGAATATAGGCCACATGAACTTTGCCGAGAAAAGGGAGCATGTGGTGTTCGCACATTGACGAAAAGCTGATTTCTTTGACCAGCACCATGTCATCATCACGGCAATCAAAAATCGCACCATTAACAATATCGTCGATATTGGTGGTGTAGCCTGACATGAGCTCTTGGTACATTTTTTCGACCCGCTGTGGGGTTTTTTCTAACCCTTCGCGGGTTTCGTCTTCGCCTATTTCGCGAAGAATATGGCTGACTGCTTGAGAAATAGAGAGTTCGGGAACGGTTAATTGCGTATGTTCGAGCATGAGTATCTATCCTGATCCTTTTTGGGGTGGCGAATCATACCCCCTTTTTCCGGCACTGTCCACGGTGAACCGTCATAAATTTACACTTGTTACGACTGTGAGAAATCCCTATGCACACGAAATACATGCAAGAAGCGCTACGGTTAGCGAACCTCGGTCTTGGGCATACATCACCGAATCCTGCTGTTGGTGCGGTTGTGGTCGCCTCTAATGGCACAATTATTGGACGTGGCTACCACCAGAAAGCGGGCGAACCACATGCCGAAGTGCATGCCTTGCATGATGCTGGCACGCGCGCATGCGGTGCGACCATTTATGTTACCTTGGAGCCATGTTGCATTCACGGCAAAACTCCGCCGTGCACCGAGGCGATTATCGCTGCTGGCATCGCACAGGTGGTGTATGCGGCCGATGACCCCAATCCACGTGTCGCAGGGCGTAGTCGCGCCATCCTCGAAGCGGCTGGAATATCGGTGATATCGGGCATTATGGCTGACGAAGCGACATGGATGAATCGACATTTCAATAAACACATTACTTGCCAGGCGCCATTCGTAACATTGAAAAGCGCGATTACCCTTGATGGAAAAATTGCCCTTGCCAATGGTGCTTCGCGCTGGATTACCGGCGCTGCGGCGCGACATGACGCACACCGCGAGCGGGGTTTGCATGATGCTATTGCGGTTGGTATTGGTACGGTGCTCAGTGATGATCCGCTGTTGACCTGTCGCGATCACCCCTTGCCACATCCCGATGTTATCGTATTCGACAGCCGCTTGCGTACCCCCTTAACGTGTGCGTTATTGCAAAATCGTGGTGATCGACAGCTTTTTATTCTCACACAGAGATCACTGATGCAGTCCGAAGCTGCCCAGCAGTTGCGCGCTGCGGGGGCGATGGTGATTGCTCCAACGCCGAGTGGCCGGCCAGAGATACGAGCGTCTTTGCAGTACCTCTACGAAACCCATGGTATTTGCTCAGTATTGGTTGAAGGGGGGGCTGGGATTATAACGCAGTGTATTCAAGAATGTCTTTTTGACGAAGTTCACCTGTACCTTGCACCGAAACTTTTTGGCAACGACGGGATTGGCTGGAATGGAATGGTTGGGGTGAGCGATCCTGCACGTGCTCCACAATGGCGTTTTCAGCGTGTGATATCGTTGGGCGATGACGTGAAGCTGATTCTGGTAAACCATTAGCGATGTTTCTCCAGCTTGCTTTTCCCCATAAATTCTGCTACTTCAAAAGAGCCTTTTATTATTATTTTGAGGAGTTTTCATGAAAAAGTCATTGATGGCCGTTGCCCTTTCCTCTGCCTTGCTTATCGGGCCGTATGCGCTTGCCTCTCAGAGTTCCGTACTCGCAACTGTTGGTAAAATGCCTATTACCCAAGAGGACTTCAATAGATCATTTGAATCGCTCCCACCGCAGGTTCAAGCTCAGTTGGCTCAATCTCCAGACCAGAAAAGTTTGTTGCTTGATGAACTGGTAAAGCAGCGTCTGGTATACCTAGAGGCCGAAAAAGCGGGATATGCCAAGAACAAGAAAGTGTTGGAGCGTCTGGAGTCTATTAAGAAAGACCTGATGGTTGGCGCGTTTGTTGAAGAGTACCTTGAAAAGAATGCCAAAGTTTCTGAAAAAGATATGGAAGCGTTTTATAAGGAAAATCAGGCGCAGTTTGTGGAAGCTGAAAGCGTGAACGCCAGCCATATTCTTTTAAAAGATGAAGCGAAGGCCAAACAGATTCTGGCAGAGGCAAAAAAGCCAGAGGTTGATTTTAGTGAACTCGCCAAGCAGCATTCTGAAGAGCCAGGCGCGGCGACTCGCGGCGGTAAGCTAGGCGATTTTGGTCGCGGACAAATGGTTCCCGAATTTGAAAAAGCAGCTTTTGAAGGGTCTATCGGGGTTGTGCCAGAATTGGTGCAAACCAAGTTCGGCTATCATATCCTGAAGATTAATTCAAAAAATCCTGCGCGCACGGTTCCCTATGCCGAAGTAAAAGAGCAAATTTCCCATGCTTTGGAAAATCGCGCTAAAGGTGAAGCCCTTGAGAAGCTCGTAAAGGAACTCGAACTGAAGCATTCAGTCAAGCTGTATAAAGATAACCTGAAATAATTGACGAAGGGGGTCTGATGAAGGGACGCAAAGTACTGTGCTCGCTGGTGTGCGGCTTGACGCTCGCTGCGACTCCGTTCGCTTCGGCAACCGTTATTGATGGGTTGGCGGCGGTGGTCAATGGGACGCCGATAACGATTTTTGAGCTGAAAAGCCTCTATGTCGATCAAATTCGCCAGGCAAACCTGCAACTTTCCACGGCGGAAGCAAACGCTGCAGTGGATCGCCTTGTGCGGCAAGCCTTGCAGGAAAAAATCGACCTTATACTGATTGATGAGTATGCCAGACGCAATAATCTCCGCGTGAGCGAAGGGCAAATCAGCGAGGCAATGCAGCAGGTAGCCAGCAACAACAATGTCGATCTGGCAACCTTTGAAAAGTTGTTGGCGCAACAAGGGGTATCAGTCGCTCACTATCGCCAGGAACTTCGTCAGCAACTTCTGATGCTCCAAGTCAATCGACAAGTCTCGCGCGAAATAGTACTTTCAGACGAAGAGATCGCTTCGGCGTTCCGCTCTGGACGTTTCTATCGCGTACCATTTGCGGATATTGGCCATATTCTGATTAGTCGCGACGGTAAAACGGATGAAGAGGCGCAGGCGATTGCTACGGCACTTGCGGCGCGGATATCTCGCAGCGAAATATCTTTTGCCGCTGCGGCTCAAACCTACTCCGAAGGGCCACAGGCGGATGATGGTGGCAAAATGACCGGCATTAAGCGCGGTAGGCTCCTCAAAGAGCTGGATGAGGCGATATTTAGCATGACACCAGGCGAAGTCCGTCTTGTGAACAGTGCGGTGGGGTATCACATTGTCCAACTGGAAGACATTACGTTTAACCGTGAAATGACCGAAGAAGATGCGGCGCGTACCAAGATGATGTTGATGCGCGAACGGCAGAATGCTTCCCTGCAAGAATTTGTGCAGGGGCTGCGCAAGCAGGCCACCATTTCGTATAAGATCCCACAGTAATTGAACAACGGCTCTATCCCCTGCGAAGTTATCTTTGCAGGGGATTTTCTTATGTCAGTCAACCGGAGAGTAGATATTCATGAGACTTGATCTTTTTTTGAAGAAATCTCGCCTGATTAAACGGCGCTCCGTTGCCAAGCAGATGTGCGATAACGGACTTTTGCAGGTGAATGGAAAAATAGCCAAAGCTGGCACCAAGCTCAAGGTGGGCGATACGTTGATGGTAGATTCGGCAACGCGCTTGGTGGAAGTCACTATTGCCATCTTGCCTGAGGGGAATGTGCGCAAAGAAAACGCGGCCACGCTCTACACGCTTTTGCGTAACGAAACGAAGAAGTTTGATATTGCCGATTGGTTTAACGATGACGACGATGATGAATTTTGAGCACGCGCAGGTGCAAAACGGTTAGGTGCTGAGCGTCTCAGGATGATCGTTTGTAACGTGTTTGGCCTGTAAATCTTTCCGCAGTACCCGTGCCATGATTTCGCCAATTTCCGGATTAAGTTCCTTTGTCAGGTCGCTACACCATGCCTCTTCCTCAGCATTAAGTGGCGCGGGAGGGGGGGCGACGGTTGGTTGAACCGCTACTGGCACGGGAAATCGTTGTGAATAACGAAAAACGATATCCCGAAACGTGCCCGCCCCGTCACTGGCCAGCTTGCGTATGATTTGTGGCTTTAACATCGTTAAATGATGCAGATAACGGTGATCATCTGTCGCAACGAAGAGCGTTTCCCCCTGAATGCCCGTCACGCGCGTATGATTGCACAGCGGCACACCAACAATTTTCCCCCAGCTATGCACGACGCGATACGATTCGACCCCTTTTTGGAGACCAAATTGCTCCAGCGTGGAGCGCAGCAGCGTGCTGATTTTCTGGGGGAAACGATCCATTACATTCCTACTGTGCTTACTGGGCGGCAGCGGCGGGGCAGCCACTGGCAGCACAACCGCACGATTCCACTTTCTCTGGCGAACATTTTGGCTGTGCATTTGCGCTATAGCCATCGCTGTACCAACCACTTCCTTTCAGGCTAAATGCTGCAAGGCTCAGAATGCGGTGTGCGGTGCCGCTACAGGTTACGCAGGCGGTCTCTTTCGGGGCATCCATTTTTTCTATTTTTTCAAAAGTTTTTCCGCATTCGTGACACGTGTACTCATAAATTGGCATATTGCTGTGCTCCTTTATTCAATAAGAAAATGCAACCATTTGGCGCCGTCAAAATTACTCCAAAGTACAAAAAAAACGCAATAGGTTTGCGCAAAATCTCTGGTGTTTTGTGCTTTTCTCCTGTGCTGGCGTGGTATTCGAGAGATTTTATCAGCATTGGGCTGATTTTGATATTTGGTAAGGTGGCATCATGCTATAGTTGCCGGCATATTTCAACGTACGAATCAGTTGTATATACATTATGAGGAGGCTTTATGACCATTTCTGTCGCCATCCATCACCGTACGGTCTACAAGTTTGATCGCCTCGTTTCGCTTTCCCCTCATATCTTTCGCCTTCGTCCTGCGGTGCATAGCCGCACCCCGATCAAAGGATATTCGCTGCGGATTACACCGGAAAAACACTTTATCAATTGGCAGCAAGATCCATTTGGCAATTTTCTTGCTCGGGTTGTCTTTCCCGAAAAAACCCGTGAACTTACCGTAGAAGTAGAAGTATTGGCAGATATGACGGTTATCAATCCGTTTGATTTCTTTGCCGAAGAATATGCAGAAACTTTTCCTTTCACCTATAAAGAGCAACTGAAAAAAGAACTCATCCCGTATATGGAAGTGACGGAACGCGGCCCGCTCCTTCTGAAGTGGCTGAAACAAATTGATACTTCTGAGCCACTCCGCAGTGTCGATTTCTTAGTGAAAGTCAACAGCCTTATTTCACAACATATTGGATATTCCATTCGCATGGAGCCCGGCGTACAAACGGCAGAAGAAACACTGGCATCGCGTGTTGGTTCGTGTCGTGACTCCGCATGGTTGCTGGTGCAGATCTTGCGTCACCTCGGTTTGGCGGCGCGTTTTGTGTCTGGCTATCTCGTGCAGCTTACCGCTGATGTCAAGTCGCTCGACGGCCCTTCCGGTCCTGAAAAAGATTTTACCGATCTGCACGCTTGGACAGAAGTCTATCTCCCCGGCGCAGGCTGGATTGGTCTTGATCCAACGTCAGGCCTCTTTGCGGGCGAAGGGCATATCCCATTGGCGGGAACGCCCGACCCAATCAGCGCCGCCCCCGTCACCGGGATGACCGACAAATGCGAGACTGAATTTGAATTTGAAAACCGCGTCACACGCATTCACGAAGACCCCCGCACCACGAAGCCGTATACCGATGAGCAGTGGGAAGCGGTGAAAGCGCTCGGATACAAAGTTGATGAAGTGCTTGATGCCAACGATGTGCGACTGACGATGGGTGGCGAACCAACCTTTATTTCGGTTGACGATATGGAAGCGCCCGAATGGAACACTGCCGCCGATGGCCCACAGAAACGAGCGCTCGCACAGGATTTGATTCTGCGACTGCGTGAAGCCTTTGGTGCTGGTGGCGTGTTGCAGTACGGGCAGGGGAAATGGTATCCCGGTGAGCCGCTTCCCCGCTGGCAGTATGGTTGTTTCTGGCGCAAAGATCGTCAGCCAGTATGGCGCAACCCCAAGCTTCTCGCCAGTCCAGCCGTCGATTACAAGCACGGTATCGAGCACGCTGAGCAATTCATACAGTCACTTGCCGACCATCTTGGCATTGCGAAAAACTTTACACAGCCAGCGTATGAAGACACATGGTATCACCTGTGGAAAGAGAAAAATCTCCCCGTCAACGTCGACCCACTGAAAGTCAACCTGAAGGATGACCTTGAACGACAGCAACTTGCCAAGCTCCTTGAGCGTGGGCTCGATGTTCCAACCGGCTATGTAATCCCGCTGGCATGGGATTACCAACGCACCGGATGGCGTTCGTGCCGCTGGGAGTTCCGGCGTAAAAATTTATTTCTTCTTCCCGGCACCTCACCGATGGGATTTCGCCTGCCACTTGATTCCGTGCAGTGGGTCGCACCGGAAGAGCGTCCAAAAATCCAGCCCCGTTGTCTTTTTGATAAAGTGCCTCCACTTGGCGACATGTACGGTGAAGTAACGCGACGCTACAGCAAACTGGTCGACGAGCGCACGGCGGGTGCCGAATATGCCGACACGCATCAGGTTGCCAGTGGCGAAACCGCTGTGTTCCCTACGGCACTGTGCGTGGAACCACGCGATGGCCGGTTGCACATCTTCCTCCCTCCAATGGCATATCTAGAGCATTATCTTGACCTTATCGCCAGTATCGAAGCAACGGCTCGCGTTACGAAACTTCCGGTTATCCTTGAAGGCTACAACCCCCCGCGTGACTGGCGCATGGAACAACTGATGGTGACGCCTGATCCAGGCGTTATCGAAGTCAACATTCACCCCGCGAATAACTGGGACGAAATCGTGCGCAACACGACTACGTTGTATGAACATGCCCATTTTTCGCGCCTTGGCACGGAAAAGTTTATGCTTGATGGGCGCCATGTTGGAACTGGCGGCGGCAACCACGTGACGATTGGTGGTGCAACGGCGTCTGATAGCCCAATGCTGCGCCGTCCTGATGTGCTGCGCAGCTTTATCACCTATTGGCAGCATCATCCCGGCCTGTCGTATCTTTTTTCCGGTATGTTTATCGGGCCGACATCGCAAGCGCCACGTGTTGACGAAGGGCGCCACGAAACGCTCTACGAACTCGAAATTGCGTTCCAAGAAATGCCGGATAAAGATCAGCACACACCGTTCTGGATGGTTGATCGCCTGCTGCGCAATCTGCTGGTAGATATCACCGGCAACACGCACCGCGCTGAATTTTGCATCGATAAACTCTTTTCGCCTGACTCCAGTACGGGGCGACTGGGGATTGTCGAACTGCGCGCCTTTGATATGCCGCCACACGCTCGTATGAGCTGCGTGCAGATGTTGCTGGTTCGTTCGCTGCTCGCATGGTTCTGGCAGACGCCGTATGAAAAACCACTCGTCCGCTGGGGGACACAGTTACACGACCGCTTTATGCTGCCGCATTATGTGCATCGTGACGTTGCCGATGTCGTCGGCGACCTGAATCGTGCTGGGTTCCCTTTTCAGCTTGATTGGTTTGACCCATTCCTTGAATTCCGCTTCCCGCATTATGGTCGCGTGATTATTCGCGATATGGAAGTGGAATTGCGGATGGCGATTGAGCCGTGGCACGTGCTGGGCGAAGAGGTGACGGGGCAGGGAACCGCGCGCTATGTTGATTCCTCCGTTGAACGCGTGCAAGTGCGCGTCAAAGGGATGATTGACAGTCGCTACGTGCTGACCTGCAACGGGCGGCGCGTGCCGCTTTGCAATACCGGAACGCAGGGCGAATATGTTGCGGGGATTCGCTACCGCGCCTGGCAGCCGCCATCAGCGTTGCACCCGACCATTGCTCCGCACGCCCCGATCGTGCTCGATATCATCGACACTTGGAGCGGCCACAGCGTTGGCGGGTGCACCTACCATGTCGCCCACCCCGGCGGACTCAGCTACGAAACCTTCCCCGTCAATGCGTATGAAGCCGAATCGCGCCGCATCAGCCGCTTTTGGGGCTATGGCCACACGCCGGGGCAAGTATCAGCTCAGGGCGGGATGGTGCAACTCGCTGACTACGCGCCGAATGGACGGATTGAAACGCGCGAACCGCTGCGCGAGAGTATCGACCCCGAACATCCGTACACCCTAGATCTGCGCCGCAAGCCGCAGCAATAGGAATACTCGGGAATGGCGGGCAGCCCCTATGCTGTCCGCCCCCTGCTTTCAACCGTTTGCATCGGAAGCACTTGAGCCGTACACGCTTTTCGCGTATAACTCACGCGCAGTTGATTGATCTTATATGGAGTAATGTTCTATGACACAAACCACTGTTGAATATGCCGAGAAGGTTCTCCTTTCCGGCAACGAAGCCATTGCTATGGCCGCTGTCGATGCGGGCGTCAAATTGGCATCTGGCTACCCAGGAACGCCGAGTACCGAGATTTTAGAAAATTTGGCGAAATATCGCGCCGTGTATTGCGAGTGGGCGCCGAACGAAAAGGTAGCCCTTGAAGTGTGTATTGGCGCTTCGTTTGCCGGAGCACGCGCCCTTTCAACCATGAAGCACGTTGGCCTGAACGTGGCCGCCGATCCACTTTTCACCGCCGCCTATACCGGCGTGCGTGGTGGTTTGGTCGTTATTTGCGCCGACGATCCCGGCATGCATTCCAGTCAGAACGAGCAGGATAACCGCCACTACGGGCCAGCCGCTAAAGTGCTGATCCTAGAGCCATCGGATTCTGACGAAGCGTACCATTTTACCCGCATGGCATTCGATCTGAGTGAGGAATTTGATATCCCCGTTATTGTTCGTACGACTACACGTGTGAACCATGGGAAAGGGGTCGTTCACCGCGCCGCACCGCTTGACCTCAGCGGTCGCCACTGTTCGTTGGAAGTCAATCCGCAGAAATACGTGATGATTCCCGCTTTTGCCCGCGCGCGTCACGTGGTGCTGGAAGAGACGTTGAATAAACTGCGCTTGCACGCTGCCGAGAGTGAACTGAACCGAACTGACATGAAAAACGATCGTTCGGTTGGCGTCATTACTTCCGGTGCCAGTTACCAATACGTGATGGAAGTGATTCCGGAAAACTGGAGCGTTCTCAAACTCGGTATGATTCATCCGCTGAGTGACGATGTGCTGAGCCGCTTCTGCTCCAGCGTAGAGCGTGTCATCGTAGTCGAAGAACTTGATCCTTATATTGAAACCGCCGTGAAAGCGCTCGGCTTCAAGTGCGATGGCAAAAACCTGTTTGGCTTGCAAGGCGAGTTAAATCCCGACCTTGTAGCAAAAGGGTTCGGTATTCCATCGTCTTCGACGACGATCCCTGCCAAAGCGTTGCCGCCGCGTCCGCCAGTGCTCTGCCCTGGATGCCCGCACCGTGGCACGTTTACCGTTCTAAAAAAACTCAAAACCTTTGTTTCCGGCGATATCGGTTGCTATACCCTTGGGGTCAATAAGCCGCTGGACGGTATTCATGCTTGCGTGTGTATGGGTGCCAGCCTTGGTATGGCGCACGGGATGGGGCATGTGCTCAGTGGTGCGGAGAAGAAGAAAGTTGTGGCCGTGATTGGCGACTCTACTTTCCTGCACACTGGCATCAACTCACTCATTAACATGGTCTACAATAAATCAACTGGCACGGTGTTTATCCTTGATAACCGCACCACCGCGATGACAGGCCAGCAGGAAAATCCGGGCTACGGCACCACGCTGATGGGCGAAGCGACGAACAATGTCGACATGGTGGCGCTCTGCCGCGCGGTTGGCGTGGAGCACGTGTACAAAGGCAACCCGTTTGATACGGTAAAATTGCATGAGCTGGCAAAGCGCGAAATCGAGCGCGACGAGCTGAGCGTGGTTATCGTGGAAAAAGAGTGCGTTCTCGCTTTCCGCGAAATCATCGAAGAACCACTGACCATTGACGCGCTCAAGTGTATCGGTTGCAAAGCCTGCCTGAAAGTTGGCTGCCCTGCACTCGTGTGGGATGGCGCAGGCAAAAAAGTGACCGTCGATATTACCCTTTGCACCGGTTGCGATGTTTGTGTTCCAGAATGCCCAGTTGATGCCTTTATTGTTCCGGAAAAAAAGAATCGTGGTGAAGTATGAGTAAAATAACCAATATCCTGATTGCTGGCGTGGGTGGACAGGGAATTCTGCTGGCCAGCGAAATTCTCAGCGAAATCGCGCTGCGCCTCGGCCTTGATGTCAAGAAAAGCGAAGTGCACGGCATGGCACAACGTGGCGGTTCGGTTGTCAGTCACGTGCGCATTGGCGAAAAGGTCTTTTCGCCACTGATTGCGCAAGGAGCGAGCGACTTTTTACTCTCCTTTGAAAAGATGGAAACCCTCCGCTGGCAGGGGCTGATCGGGCCGCAAACCGTGAGTATCATCAATGATACCCGTATTGTCCCCACCAATGTGAACGTTGGGATTGACAGCTACCCCGAAGACCTTGACGCCTATTTCCAGCAGAACATGAAAAAGTACTTTCTCGTCGATGCGTCGCAGTTGGCGACTGAGGCGGGAACGATTAAAGCCACCAACGTGGTGCTGATTGGCTCGCTCGCGCGACTGATGCACTATGACAAGCAGATCTGGCTGGATGTTATTCAGGAAAAAGTGCCGCCAAAAACCGTGGCCGTGAACACGAAAGCATTTGAACTTGGTTACAACGCAGTAGCGCAGTAACTGGTTATACCAGAGGGGAAACTCTCTTCACTTGATTGATTTTCATAGTTTCGCCCCTTGCTGCGTTCTGCGGCAAGGGGCGAAAGCTTTTAACCAGTAATTTTTCCCGTATTTATCACGCATCAATCGTCATATTTCGCGCATACGTCAGAGTGCTTATGATCATAAATGTAGGGCTGATGCTATAGCTTTTTCGTGTCTTTTGCGTAACGATATTTGTTTATTTTAGAAAACGGCGCAAAAAACAGGTGATAGGGCAAATGGCAATGTGCTATAAGGCAGCATTTCTCGGCTTGATTGATGGATTTAAGTCAGTACAGACTGACCTGTCTATACTGGGCAGGGTAAAGGCTAAGGTGTTCGTAATATGTTTAAATATAAGGCGAAAGCAAGCTTGCTGAGAATAGCTGCATGCATTGTGAACAGATGGCTTAAAAAGCATTGTAGCGGACAAGCTGCTGCAATGTGGCGTTAGATCAAAAAGAAGCGAGGAAAGACTGTGCAAAATAATGGTAGCCTATCTCTTCACTTTGAAGGCGAGATCGTCGTAGATCACATGGTCTCTGCGAGAACTCTCGGTAAATCGCTAGTCCATACACAGAATGCTATTGATCGAGCATATTTAGATTTAAAGTATGGAAATCTATGGAAATATGCTCGCATGCGAGGGGAGGATTACCCATTCGCAGACTTTGTTGCCCTCTATCCAGAAGAAGGAGGATTTGTTCAAAGGCTATTATCTGACGCAGGAAAGCAGATCGTTAATCGAATTTCCTCAGCGCTAACCCCTGCCATGGAACGTGTGTTGGCTGAAGGCGAGGAGGTTGCTTATTCAATGTCGCAGCAAGTCGAAAGTAGAAAAAATCAACTCGCACATGGGATTTTGGAGCCGACACCTTTTCGGGCTCTTATCGATAATCCTGGGGAGAAGGTCATCCGGACTTATGCGGATCGTTCAATCAATAGAGAGATCGACCAAGTGTTATCCATTATTCGTTCTCAAAACTCGGGAGAGAGTTTTTTGGAGATAGAGACTCATGGGGACAAGTTGCTTAAGTATAAATTCAATAAGCACAAAAGTGAAAGATTCCACTCAATTGTGTCGCGTCGAGAAGTCGGGGAACCAGTAATCTACGTTGCGCGTGTTCGGCAGCTAGACCGTGATCGCCTTAATGGAAAAGTGGTTAACCTAGAGAATGACAAAGCCGTAATAGTCCACTTTCTACATGACAAAGACTTTGTTAAGGCTCATCCTTATCTTGGCAACAATGATGATATGATATTCATTGGTGCTCCCGTTATTGAATATGGCGCTTTTGATCCGAATGCCGGAGATATTTACTTCATAGATTTACTAGGCTAACAATGTCGGATATCTTTGACGTACTTAAAGAGAAGTATTCTGAGGAGGTTGGATTATCGTTCACTTTCTTTGAGGCGCTGGCCTTCCTGGTCTATCTCATTGCCATACATGCGCTTATGTGCACAGGCGATGGTGGGGTATGGGGGTCAATACTATATAAGAGTGTCGGCGATTTGCTTCTTTCGGATGAAGCAACCCTAACCAAGATACGCGTTTTGGACTTTCTATGCTCAGGCGCGCTTACTTTGCTCACCATATCCGCCTACAGAAAAATATCCAGAGCTTCGTACACCTTTTTGGCATCTCTGAAGAACATGGAAGACTATGTAAAGAAAATAAATTCCAAATATCCGGTGGAGAGTATGGGCGGGCCGGCGATGCGTATTTATATCGCCAACGCAGCAAACGAGCAGAAGAATGAACACATGAAGAGAATTACGCTCGTAAATGGAGTTGGGCTTTTGTCACTGGTGTTAATTATTTCTTCCCTTCTAGGTCTAGCGACCCCCAATATTGCGGATTTCGCAATTCTTGGCTCAGGCATTCTTTTACTCTGCTTTATGCAATGGATCGTGTTTGCCAAGTACGCTGCTCAAGTTATCCCTAGGCTCGTTCTAGAGCGACTGGCTCGTAACGAGAAGGTGCAGTTTGGTGATGAAATACAACATTAGATCTAACAATCGACAACTAACGGGCACCATACTCTCCACTACTACGAGTATGGCGCTCGTGAGTTGCAACGTCACACGATCGCGACATAATCACGCAGAACAGACTCAGCCGACCTGAATCCGGAAAAACTGAGCCGTCAATTCGATTCCTCTTTATGAAAAAATAGCCCCAGCAACTCCCCTACCGTGAAGTTGCTCTCCAGTGGATGACGCAACGGTTGTTGCAGGTCGATCTGGTAACGATTGCGGCGGCCATCGCGAAAGCGTTGCAGAACCGCGCTTTCCTCCAGTTCGCGCACGATTTTCTGCACGGCGCGCTCGGTAATGCCGACAAGCTGTGCGACGTCGCGCAGTCTGGCTCCCGGCTCGCGTGCCAGACACAGCAAAACATGCGTGTGATTATTCAGAAAGGTCCATTCGCCGCCAGGGGTTTTCCGCTCTGGTTGGCTCTCGTGTGTGGGCATAGGTTTCTCGCTGTGCAAGGGGTTAAAATTTGTTGCCACGGTGTACTTCAACATCGCTTAGGTAGGCGACAATAGCATAATCCTCAAAATAGGTGGCGGCTATGTGGTCGAGTATAGCATGAGCCAAATCGCTCTGACAAATGCTGGTCAGGCAGACGCTGCGGTTATGATCCCAGTCCCCTTTGCGTTTGCCGCGCGTCCCTTCGCCGCGCACGTCAAAAACGGTATAGCCGCTCACGCCAAAGCCTTTCATATCGCGCACCAGCCGGTTTTCCAAAGCAGACTCCGCGATGATCGTAATCAGTTTGCGTTGAATTGGTGGCATCAGAAACCTCCTAAGCTGTGGGCAAAATTCGCCATCGCATAATAGATGGGAATGCCTGCGATGATATTAAACGGGAACGTAACCCCAAGCGATGCCGCTAAATAGAGGGTAGGGTTCGCTTTGGGTACAGCTATCCGCATGGCCGCTGGCGCCGCGATGTAGGACGCACTCCCCGCAAGGGTGGCAAGCACAGTAGTGCCGCCCAGAGAAAGTCCACTGAGTACCCCTGCGATGGTGCCAAGCGCACCGCTGAACAGCGGCATCGCCATGCCGAAGACGATCAGAAAAGGGCCTGCCTGACGCAGGTCGCCTAAACGTCGCGACGTAATAATCCCCATTTCCAGTAAGAAAAGGGCAAGTGCCCCTTTAAACAGGCCGCTGAAAAGCGGGGCGATGGCTTCGCTCCGTTCAGCACCGCTAAGCAGGCCAACCAGCAGGCCAGCCATCAGTAAGTAGATGCTTTTCCCAAGGAACACTTCGTGTAGCAGTGAACCCCACTTGATGCTGCCAGAACTGGTGCGCAGGCGGGCGATCAGGATACCGATGGCGATAGCGGGGATCTCCAGTACGACGAGCAGCACCGTCATGTACGATTCGTAGCTCTGCCCAAGCCGCACAAGGTACGCGATCACCACGGCGTAGGTGACGGCACTCACCGATCCGTAATGGGCGGCAATGGCAGCGGCATCCGGTTGATTGAAGCGACCCAAGCGCCTGAGCACATTGTAGGCCAGCACGGGAATGATGACTCCCAGCGCAATGGTGGCGAGCGCTGGCACAAACACTTCGCCCGGAGCTGCGCGAGAAAGTTCGATACCGCCTTTGAGGCCAATGGCAAAAAGCAGGTAGATGCTAAGGCTTTCGTACAGTTGATCGGGAAAGCGTAGGTCGGACTTCAGTAACCCGGCGGTTACGCCTACGACAAAACATAACACAACGGGATCAAGCAAGTTATCGAACATTTACGTGCTGACTCCGCTGCATGCTGGTGTGTTTTTTTCGAGCGCGGCGGCTTTTTCCAGCACCTGTTGTGTTTGGCGCTGTCTGAACGCTTCGACTGCCTGGCGCACGGCGGCGCGTTTGACGCCCATAATCTGGGCTGCCAGCAATCCGGCATTCTGGGCATTGTCAATGGCGACGGTGGCCACTGGCACTCCGCGCGGCATCTGGACAATGGAAAGCAGGGCGTCGATCCCCTGTAGTGCGGTGGCGTTGACCGGCACACCGATAACTGGCAACGAGGTGCAGGCTGCCACCATGCCAGGAAGATGAGCGGCGCCGCCAGCTCCGGCAATAATAACGTCCAGGCCGCGCGCTGCCGCCGTGGTTGCATAGGTTATCAGCCGCTCGGGCGTGCGATGCGCCGAAACAATGGTAAGTTCGTACGTTACGCCCAGTTGTGTTAGGATCTCTGCGGCTTGTTGCATCACTGGCAGATCGGAATCGCTGCCCATAATAATGCCGACTTCTGCTTTACTCATGTGTCTTGTCTCCTTGTATTTTAATGATGTGCTTTATGGTACGGGCAACGGCCAGTGCTTTTTCTGGGTCAGGGTCAACGGCCACAGCATGACCCATTTTGCGGAAAGGACGCACTTCGCGTTTGCCATAGAGGTGTACGCTGACTCCGGGCAGTGCCAGTGCTTCCGCCAGCCCTTCGACGAGCGGCTGGCCGTGCGCATCCGGCTCGCCAACCAGATTGATCATGGCTGCCGGGGTGTGCTGATCGGTAAGCCCCAGCGGCAGGCCAGAAATAGCACGCAAATGCTGTTCGTACTGGCTGGTGCGGCAGGCTTCGATGGTGTAGTGGCCGGAGTTGTGGGGGCGTGGAGCTACTTCGTTGACCAGTATGTCACCGTCTTGAGTCAGAAACATTTCGACCCCGAAAATACCAACTGCTCCGCAGGCTTCGGCGGTTTGCTTTGCCAGTGAACGCGCCCGTGAAGCAAGTTGATCGTCGATGCGTGCTGGTGCCAGCAAAATATCGAGCGCGTTGCTGCGGGAGTCGAAAATCATTTCAGCTACCGGGTATGTCCGCACTTCACCACTTTTGGTGCGCGCTACCATGACCGCTAGCTCCTTCGCCAGTGGAACACAGCGCTCCAGCAGGCTGGGGCCGTTCAGGGCGCGGTGCAGCTCGGAAGCGTCACGCAGAATTACCACGCCACGACCATCATAACCACCACGACGGATTTTCTGCACCAGCGGGAACCCGAAACGGCGCATGGCGTCAGTGTCAAGGGTATCCATACGCTCGTAGGCAGGTTGCGGCAGACCCGCCTTTGCGAACAGCTCTTTTTGTCGCCATTTGTCCTGCAACGTTTCCAGCAGATCGGGCGCAGGATGGATGATGGCTCCTTCTGCCTCCAGCGTGCGTAGCGATGTGGTGTCAATATGCTCAAGATCATATGTTAGGATATCGCTTTCTGTAGCCAGTTCGCGCAGTTTGTCGTGCTCGAAAAAACCGCCGACGATCTGTCTATCGCTGACTTGACCTGCTGGCGAATCACTGGTGGGATCGAGCACCTGCACCGAAAAACCAAGTTTTTTGGCTTCCATAGTAAGCATTTTGGCCAGTTGACCGCCGCCGATGATCCCTAGGCGCGTGGGCTGGCCAATTGAGCGTTTGCTGAGTGTTGGCTGTTGGCAATGATCGAGATTGGGCATGAGTGAGGTCTCTTTCTTCGTTCAGGGGAAACGAGGCTTAAAATGCGAAATCTTTTTCGCGAAAGATTAGACGCGAAACGAATATCTTGTTGTAAGGGAGAAGTCAATAATTTTTTTTGGTGAATAGTCTCGGTGTGTTGGCGGCGACAAAGTACGCTGTTCCATTCGTGAAATTTTTGGTAACATTATGGTCGTATTCCCGTAATACCCCTAAGAATAGTGTAAAGGAGAAGGACTATGCCCGAATTCACGTATCAGGATCCATTTCCACTCGGCAAAGATTCGACCAAGTACACCCTCGTACCAGACTCCCAGCAATATGTCAGCACTGCGACTTTTGATGGTCAAGAAGTTTTGAAAGTTGCTCCGGAAGCACTCACCGTGCTGGCAAATCACGCTATGCGGGACGTATCTTTCCTCCTGCGCGCCAGCCACAACGAACAAGTTGCCAAAATTTTGAGCGACCCTGAAGCGTCCATGAACGACAAAGGGGTAGCGATTGCTTTCCTGCGCAACGCTGAAGTAGCTGCCAAATATCAACTGCCAACCTGTCAGGATACCGGAACCGCCACGATTATTGCCAAAAAAGGGCAGAATGTATGGACGGGCGTTAACGACGAAGAGTTCCTTTCAAAGGGCGTGTATAAAACCTACACCGAAGAGAACCTCCGCTACTCGCAAACCGTCGCGTTGAACATGTACGACGAAAAGAATACCGGAACCAACCTCCCTGCCCAGATCGACATTATGGCGACCACTGGTGCGGATTACAAATTCCTCTTTATGGCCAAAGGGGGCGGTTCTGCCAACAAAACCATGCTGTATCAGGAAACCAAAGCACTCTTGAACCCAACAACACTGGAAAAATTCCTTGTTGATAAGATGAAATATCTCGGCACGGCAGCGTGCCCGCCGTACCACATTGCCTTTGTTATCGGTGGCATGAGCGCTGATTCCTGCATGAAAACTGTCAAACTGGCGACGGCGAAGTATCTTGACGAACTCCCGACCACGGGTAATGAGCATGGCCGCGCCTTCCGCGATATTGAGCTGGAAGCAAAACTCCTGTCAGCAGCGCAAAAACTTGGCATCGGCGCACAGTTCGGCGGCAAATACTTCGCGCACGATATCCGCGTGGTGCGCCTGCCGCGTCATGGCGCATCGTGTCCCGTTGGGATTGCCGTTTCCTGCTCGGCTGACCGTAATATCAAAGCAAAAATCAATAAAGATGGCCTGTGGATCGAAGAGCTTGACCGCAATCCAGGGCGTTTGATTCCAGATCAATTCCGTGGCAAACATAGCCATGGGGTGAAGATTGACCTTAATCAAGGGATGGACGCAGTGCTTGCGGAACTTACCAAGCACCCAGTTTCTACGCCACTTTTGTTGAACGGCACGATTGTCGTTGGGCGTGACATTGCCCACTCGAAATTCAAGGAAATCCTTGACGCAGGCAAGCCGCTTCCTGAATACCTGAAAAAGCACCCGATCTACTACGCTGGCCCAGCGAAAACACCGACTGGTATGGCTTCTGGATCATTCGGCCCAACCACCGCTGGCCGGATGGACAGTTATGTCGATCTGCTGCAATCGCATGGTGGCTCGATGGTGATGATCGCCAAAGGCAACCGTTCGCAACAAGTAACCGATGCCTGCAAAAAGCATGGTGGTTTCTACCTCGGTTCTATCGGTGGCCCCGCCGCGCTCCTAGCCGATGAGAATATTAAAAAAGTTGAATGTATCGACTTCCCCGAACTTGGGATGGAAGCCGTATGGAAAATTGAAGTGGAAGATTTCCCCGCCTTTATCTTGGTTGATGATAAGGGAAACGATTTTTTTAAGCAGATTGGCTGCTAAGTCGCAAATATAAAAAAGGGAGTGGCCATTTGGCCGCTCCCTTTTTCTGTTAACTTCAAGCTGCCGTGAGGCGTTGCTGCCCTCACCCGTCATCTCGAACGGAGTGAGAGATCAGATTTCTCCTCGCAGCGCTCGTCGAAATGACAAGCGTTCGTGTCTATTTTTACCGCCGAGGGTAGCTGACGTGGCAGCGGATTGAAGCGTTAGCTGCGAAGTGACTCGCCGTTAGTCAATTGGAAATCTTTGCTTTTGATGAAGTACCCGCATAATACGAATTGTTGAGCCATCAACAAAATAGGATATGATCATTGTGATCTCAGGAATAATGAGCAGCCTGCCCCGGATGCCATCTCGCTGAACGCCCATGAATGGTTGTTCGAGTAAGTTTTCGACCTTCGCTTCAATGGTTGCATCAGTTTTTTCTGCTACGGCAGGATTGAAGTTATAAAGAAACTCAAAGATCTTTTCTCGGTCATTGAGGGATTCTTCTTCCCAAAAAATCATTGCTTGTGCCGATTTCGGATGTTTGTTTTGTACTCAGCCATTCGTGTTTTAGCACTCTTGTGATCAACAAAAGAGGTTTTTCCCGAGTCAACATTCTCAAATGCGAGGTTTATTTGCTCAGTTAACCATGTGTCGTGACATAATAACTTTCGTTGCTGATCAGCTAATTGCTCGGCAAGTTCACGGCAGGCATCACTTAGGGTGCGCCCTTGGCTTTCAGCCATTTTTTGAGCTAAGCGCTTTGTTTCTTCATCAACACGAAATTGTATTCTGGTGTCCATAAGCGAACTCCTAAAATTAATGTGCTCACAAAAGTTAGCACAACGCAAGGCGGCAAGCAAATCGTAAAACGGGATCAAGCGTAGCTCGATCCCGTTAATCTTGTGCTGAAGCTAATTAAATTATCAGACAGTATGCCCTTTGCTAGGTGTCCATTCCCGAAAATTCTACGGGATATTTTCCGTCAAAACATGCTGAACAGAACGTTTCGCCCCCGCCTCCAGCCGCATTAAACATCCCTTCGTGCGAGAGATAGGCTAATGAATCTGCGGTCACGTAGGTGCAAATTTGTTCAACGGTATGGTTGTGGGCAATCAGCTCCGAGCGCGTTGGCGTGTCGACGCCATAAAAGCACGGGCAAATAGTTGGTGGCGAAGCAATCCGCAGATGCACTTCGCTGGCGCCAGCGTCGCGGATCATTTTGATGATTTTACGCGACGTGGTTCCGCGCACAATGGAGTCGTCGATGACGACAACGCGCTTGCCATCTAAAATGCTTTTGACGGGGTTGAGTTTAATTTTAACGCCAAAATGACGGATCGACTGTTTGGGTTCGATGAATGTCCGCCCAACGTAGTGGTTGCGAATGAGGCCGAGTTCAAACGGAATTCCCGATTCCTGCGAATATCCCAAGGTAGCGATGATGCCACTATCCGGGACGGGAATAACAACATCGGCTTCGATATGGCTCTCACGTGCCAATTGCCGTCCCATTTCTTTGCGAACATCGTGCACCCAATGGCCAAACAAATAGCTATCGGGACGGGCAAAGTAGATGTGTTCAAAAATGCAGTGGGCAGTTCTGGGAAGTTTCGGCAGGAGTTGTACCGATTCGTACCCTTTGCCGTCAATAATCAAGAGTTCGCCGGGGGCAATTTCACGGATAAAACGTGCACCAATCAGATCAAGGGCGCAGGTTTCCGACGCCATCACAAAACCTTCTTCGAGTTCGCCAAGCACCAGCGGGCGGATGCCAAGAGCGTCGCGCAGGCCGTACACCCGTTCGCCATCGCTCAGAACAATACTAAATGCGCCGCGTACTTGTGACATAACCGAGCGCAGTACACTGATAAAGTCAGGCTCATTGCAATGGGCAATCAGGTGGAGCAGTACTTCCGAATCGTTGGTGGTGCGAAAAATAGCACCGCGATGTTCCAGCATCGCGCGGAGTTCATCGGAATTCACCAGATTTCCGTTATGCGCAAGTGCTAAACGGCCGTAGCGGTATTGAATTACAAATGGTTGCGCATTTTCCAGAATAGCTTTCCCGCTCGTTGAGTAGCGGTTATGCCCTACGGCAATAGTCCCTTTTAGCAATGCGAGTTGGCTTTGGTCAAAAATTTCGGAGACTAATCCTTGACCCTTGCGGATGATAAAATCGTCGCCAGGGAAACACGAAGCAATACCGGCAGATTCTTGCCCACGGTGTTGTTGGGCGTACAGCGCAAGATACACATGGTTGGCGGCTTCAGGATTTCCGTAAACCGCGGCAACTCCGCACTCGTCGTGAAAACAATCGAGCATACAAAAAGCTCCTCAGATAAATAGCCAGTTTTTGTGGCCAGAAATGACAATATCGTTGAAATTTGTAAACCTTTTTCCGGCTGCCAGCAAGTTCTTTGTCGATAATTGCCATTTGAGACGGAGTGTATTATCCTCAATTGTCTATAAGCATAAGAATAAAATTTGCGAGTAAAAATAGATGAAGCAGCTTTCAGAAGAGTTCATGTCCTTAATTCAGCGGTCGCCTTTTGACTTCACCCTGATACGTACATATTTTTATCACGATGCGATAGAACGCGGCATGCGCTATTTTCATGAAAAGCGGGTTATGAATCTTACGGTACACAAACCGGAAATCTATCGTGGCTCATCGCAAGTGATTATTACTGCGTTGGTTGAAGGGACAGCGCGTGCGCCATATCGTGTCAAACTCATTATGTCAGACTGCCTGCCGACTCGGCTGCTCGATTGCGACTGTAATTGTCCCGTCGGCCCGCAGTGCAAGCACGCCGTCGCGGTGATTGCCGCATTGGCGAGCGATGTAACGAAAACTCATCCGGCCAGTAAAACACACACCAAACTCTCAGCAATTGATGTGTGGCTTCACTCACTCCAAGAGCCAGAAGCGTTGCCAACATACCTGAATGAAGTGTTCAGCAAGACGGCACATGCCGCGGGAATCGTTTATCTGCTGAGTGTCGATACCCTGAGCGATAAACGCCCAGTGGCAATGGTGACGTGCGCGAAGGCGGTACAACTTATCAATGGGATCTACCGCAAAAACATCACACACCTCTCCCCTGAGAAAATTTTAGGTATCAAAGAGAAAAAAACCTTTGCTTACGATGATCTTGATATCGAAATTGCCAGTTTGCTGTACCACCGTATTCCTCAGGTTGCGGGGTCGTACTCTCGTACCGGTGCCCGTTCGCATTGGCTGGTAGGCGATAAAGCCCCACTGCTGTTTGAGAAACTTCTCCAAAGCAAGCGGCTCTTTTACGTTACGTTTGAAGCGTGGAGTGGCATGGATAAGCCACTCACACGCGGTGAGTCGCGCCGCTTAACATTTGCGTGGCGTGAAGAACAAAAAAATTATGTGTTTGAGATGTCAGCCGAACCGGCCATGACGGAGTATTTTTGGGTTGATTCGCAGCTCTATTATCGCGACGCTTTGGCAACGCCATTGTGTGGCAAACTCGAACGGGCTGATTTGTGTTCGGAACAAATCCTTGCGCTGTTGCGTGCGCCAGCAATCCCCCGCAGCGAAGCTGAGCGGGTCAGCGAGGTCATCAGTGAACTCTTCGGCGAAGCCGATGTGCCAGTCCCGCTTTCCGGTAAACAACGTGCGCTCGAAGTGGTGGAAAATTGTCGACCCGTTCCAGAGCTGGTATTTCGTTCTATAATGACCGAAAGTGGTCAAGAGAAAAGGCGTATCGCTTCGCTCAATGTGCATTATGGCGCACATGTGATTGGTATCGATCCGCTTGAATCGGAAATGATTTGGAAAACGGCTGAGGCACGCTACCGTATTCTGCGTGACCAGAGCGCCGAATTGGCTATTGTTGAAACCCTGCGCGCGCATGACGGCCCCATTCCCTATCATGAAAACGTCTATTTGACACTCGCGTATGCCGCGAATACCGATTTCGATGCCATCCAACGCTGGAATGAATTTATCGAAAGCCACGTCCCAAAATTGCGCGAACTGGGATGGATCATCACCTTTGATCCTTCTTTTGCCCTAACGATTGAAGGAGTTGACGAATGGATTGGCACTTTTGAAGAGGGAGAGAGTAGCGAGTGGTTTGAGCTGAATCTTGGAATCCGTATTGGCGAAGAGACCGTCAATCTTTTGCCGATCTTGGTGCGCCTCTTGAGCGGTATGAGTGACGTAACGCCATTTTCTGAAAGGATAAAGCAACAAGAGTACTGTGCCGTTCCTATCGGAAAAGACCGTTGGGCAAAGATTGAATCTTCGCGCATCAGTTCTATTCTTGACACTCTGATCGAACTCTATAATCGTGATGCGCTGGATACAAATGGCAGCTTGGCTATCCATGCGTCGCAAGGGATTTCGCTCCTTGATGACTTGCTGAACAACCCTGCGCTGGAATGGAAAGTCAGCAGAAAAATGGCCGAAATGCGGCAGAAGTTTCACGACTTTAACGGCATTGCGCACGTTCAACCGCCAGTAGGGCTCCGAGCCGAGCTTCGTCCGTATCAGCGCGAAGGGTTGAGTTGGCTGAATTTTCTGAGTGAATTTGGTTTCGGTGGAATATTGGCCGATGACATGGGGTTGGGCAAAACCATTCAGGCGCTGGCGCTGCTGTTGCACGCCAAGGAAAATGGAACGCTGCAAGGCCCTTCGCTGATTATCGCTCCAACGAGCCTCATGAGCAATTGGCGACGCGAAGCGGAACGCTTTGCGCCACAACTGCGTGTACTGATACAGCATGGCGCGGAGCGCAAAGAGAATTTTGATTCCATCAGCACGTATGACATCGTTGTGACAACGTACGCCCTTGTGCGGCGTGATGAAGAGACTATCCGTGCGGTTCAATGGAACTATCTGATTCTTGACGAAGCGCAATCGATTAAAAACGCGACAACAAAAACGACGCAGCTCATTTATCAACTGCGCGCTAAACATCGCCTCTGCTTAACTGGTACGCCGATGGAAAATCACCTTGGCGAGCTTTGGTCGATGTTCCACTTTCTGATGCCAGGCTTTCTGGGAACCAACAAACGCTTTACGACGATTTTTCGTAACCCCATTGAACATCACAGTGACTTTACCCGCAAAGAACTTTTGCGCCGTCGCGTCCGCCCTTTTCTGTTGCGCCGCACCAAGGCAGAAGTGGCGACTGAACTTCCCGAAAAAACCGAAATTATCAAAAGTGTAGCACTGGAAGGTTCGCAGCGTGATTTATACGAAACCGTCCGTTTAGCGATGGATGCCAAAGTGCGCGAAGAAATATCGAAAAAGGGAACCGCGCGTTCGCAAATTATGATTCTTGACGCACTCTTGAAACTCCGCCAAGTGTGTTGCGATCCGCGATTGGTCAAACTCGAAAGGGCTAAAAAAGTGACACAGTCGGCCAAACTTGAGCTCCTTTTGAGTATGTTGCCGGAAATGGTGGAAGAGGGACGGAAAATCCTTCTTTTTTCCCAGTTTACCTCTATGCTTGATCTTATTGAGCCGGAATTGCAAAAGCGGGATATTTCCTATTCATTGCTGACCGGATCGACCACCAAACGTGAAGAAGCCATCGCTGCCTTTCAGGAGGGTGATGCCAGCGTTTTTCTTATCAGCCTGAAAGCGGGTGGAACTGGACTAAATCTCACGGCGGCTGATACCGTCATTCATTACGACCCGTGGTGGAATCCAGCGGTAGAGCAGCAAGCGACGGATCGCGCGTACCGCATTGGGCAGGATAAGCCGGTTTTTGTCTATAAACTCATAACCGAACACACCGTGGAAGAGAAAATTCTGGCATTGCAAGAGCGCAAACAGGTACTGACACAGGGGATGTATCACGCCAGTGAAGGGGCAGCGCAGATTGAGTCCGCCGACTTGCTGGATCTACTCAAACCCCTTGAATTTGAAAACGTAATCGCAGGATAAGGATACCACTATGACACTTTCCGCATCACAGCTCTCCATGAATCAGCGCGATAAGCGCGTACTTTGGCACCCTTTTACTCAAATGAAAGAGTGGGACGCGCTTGAACAGCGTGTGATCGTTCGTGGTGAAGGGGTGTATCTGATCGACATGGATGGCAACCGTTTACTTGACGGCGTCAGCTCCATGTGGTGCAACGTCCACGGCCATTCCCATCCACGTCTCAATGCCGCGTTGCAGCGCCAAGCCGCTACACTCGAACACTCCACCATGCTTGGCCTGACCCACCCGCTGGCGATTGAGCTGGCCGAAGCGCTGGTCGCCATGACGCCCCAAAATCTGACTCGCGTGTTTTATTCCGATAACGGTTCTACCGCCGTTGAAGTCGGGGTGAAAATTGCCTACCAATACTTCCTGAATCTGCATGGCGAAAAAAATACCCGCAAGCGCTTTATTAAAATGACCAGCGCCTATCACGGCGATACCCTTGGCGCCGTGAGTGTCGGCGGCGTTGATCTATTCCATGCCGCGTACGGGCCGCTCTTGTTCCCCACGGCGACGATCAATAGCCCCTATTGCTATCGCTGTCCGGTTGGTTGTGCGGATAACACCACGTGTAACCTTGCCTGTCTTGAGCCGTTCGAACAACTCCTCACGCGCGAAGGCGACCAGTTTGCCGGATGTGTGATTGAACCGATGATGCAAGGAGCAGGCGGGATGATCCCGTACCCGGCGGGCATGCTGCGTCGTATTGCCGATGCCTGCCGCAAAGCTGGTGTGCTTTTGATTTGCGACGAAGTGGCCACCGGTTTTTACCGCACTGGCCCCGCGTTCGCCGTTGATCACGAAGGAGTTGAGCCCGATATCCTGTGCCTTTCGAAAGGGATCACCGCCGGCTACATGCCGCTGGCGGCCACGTTGGTAACCGACGAAATTTATCAAGCCTTTTACGATGACTACATGACATTCAAAACCTTTTATCATGGACATACTTACACCGGCCACCCGCTGGCCTGCGCCGTGGCACTGGAGAACCTTACTATGATGGATGTACCTTTTCAGCAGCATGTTACCGCGCTGATAGCCGCGCTGCGCGAGCATTTAGAACAGCTTCTGCGTGAGAACCCTTTCGTGGGCAATATTCGCCAATGCGGTTTGATGAGTGGCGTCGAAATCGTCCGCGACCGCGCCACCAAAGAGCCATTTCCGCTGGCAAATCGTACCGGATTCCATATCTGCCGCGCTGCAACGGAGCGCGGAATTTTCCTGCGGCCATTGGGCGATACGCTGGTGATTATGCCACCGCATGTCACGTCGCGTGATGAACTCGCTTCCATTTTTGCGGTGTTGCCGCAAGCCATAGGTGCCGTATGTCAGCGCTAACGTGGCTGGTAACTGGCACCAATACCAGCGTTGGGAAAACTTGGGTCGGGTGCGAATTATTGCGTGAAGTGGCACGCCAGCGATCACGCGCCGTGGTGCGCGGTATAAAACCGCTGGAATCAGGACTGTCAGAAGTTGCCAAAAAACAGTGGGATGCCACGCTGCTTGGCCAAGCGTCGACGCCAGAAATCGGCACGCAAGATGCCCTTGGCAAAGGCTATCTTGCTCCGCTGTCACCACTCCACGCCGCGCAAGCCGTTGGTGAAATGCCAGATTTTAATGGCGTATGCCGTTTCGTGGTCGGACATCAACTGGAAAGTCACTTTTTGCTTGTCGAAGGGGCGGGCGGCATTGCCGTGCCCATTACGCCGCACCGCACGTATGGTGATCTGGCGCGCGCGCTCAAATGCCCCGTTATCATCGTTGCGAAAGATGAACTCGGCGTGATCAACAGCACCGTATTGACCGCCCACTACCTCGCATCACAGAAAATCCCACTGGCCGCAATTATTCTGAATCGGATTGGCAGAGTCACTCCGGGAGATCATAACCTCCAGTATCTTGCGGAATGCTATCCTGGCAAAGTGTTTCTGGCCGACCACATGCCCGACGTTGTTGCTCACCTTTTGGCTGAGCTTGATGCATGAACCCGCCGCGCTGGAAACACCTTTTTGGGCCAGTCAATTCGCGGCGCTATGGCCGCAGTCTGGGGATCAACCTCTTTCCCGCCAAAGTTTGCACCGAAAATTGCATCTACTGTGAATGCGGCACAACGACGGAACTAACGACCGAGCGGCGCGAATATGTGCCGACCGCTGAGGTCTGCCGTGAGCTGGAGTTGTTCCTCGCCACCGCACCCGCGCTGAATTACATTACCTTTGCCGGAGCGGGTGAACCCCTGCTGCACAGCGGATTTGGCGAAATCGTCCACTTTCTCAAAAAACATTTTCCCGCCTACCGCGTGTGCCTGCTGACCAATGGCACACTCCTCACCGATCGTGCGGTTTGGCCGGAAGTTGCGCGGGTTGATCTCGTGGTTCCCTCGCTTGATGCCGTTACCCAAGAAGTATTTGAACAGATCAACCGCCCCGCTGCTGGCACCAGCGCCAGCGCCATCATCGACGCCCTCCGCGAATTTTCACAGCAGTTTGAAGGTGAAATACAACTTGAAGTGCTCCTGTTGCCGGGAGTCAATGACGATAACGCCGAAGTGCAGCGCATTGCCGACGCTTGCCGCACCATCCGCCACACCCTTGTGCAGGTGCATACCCTCGACCGCCCCGGCACCTGCCACGAACTGCAACCCCTCCGCCCCGAACGGATGGCGGAACTAGCACGATTTTTTGACACCGCCACCATGCCCACGCGGAGCTACGCCGCGAGTGCAGTGGAAAGCATCGACCAGGACGAGCTGCGCCACCGCGTGATTGCCCTGGTAACGTTGCGCCCTTCGACTGAAGAAGACATGGTGAGCGCCATCGGCGCGGAGCGAGGCTCGCTGCGCGAAGTGCTGCAAACGCTGGTGGAGAGCGGCGTATTGCAGCGTGACGGGGAGTTTTATCGGGGCGCGTGAGTTGGGGAGAAGAAAGTGCAGTAGGTAACGATGGCTGTGGCGACAGTAGGAATGACACAGAAGATGGGTGATAGCGCTTGGATGTTGTGCTATAAATGGTGGTGTGGATTGGCGAGAGGGGGTCACGTGAAGTTCGGGTTTTCGGTGTTTTGCTCATATCATCGGGATAAATAGAAACCGGGTCGGTTGAGTAAATATGGAAGGTGGACACGTGAGTTTTCCATGTTTGGCGCTTGAATATTACGATAGATCGAAAATTTTCCAAGCATAGGGGCATGTTATACGCGATGAGCAGTGGAGAGGAGCGTTTTGATGTGGAAAAGAAGGAAACAACCGTCGCAGTCCGAAACAAAACCACAGACTGCGGAAGAATTTTGTTTGGCGGTTATTAGGGGTTTTGAAGAAAAGGCCTCACACAATAAAAGTGAATCAATGCTGTGCTTTTGGTTTTCAATGGGGGGAGCGCTGTTCGCGCCGTTTTTTATAGCTCTGGGGTCTGGCATTGCTGAGGCTCTTGGGTGGGCTTGTGCTACGTTCTGGCTGGAAAAGGTAATTCCGAGCATACTCTCTGCGTGCGTTGCTTTTTCAACCGGCTGGCTACAGCTGCGTAAGCCGCAGCAACTTTGGTCACTGTATCGAACCTCACAAAGAAAACTTGAAGACAACCTGCAAAAGTACCGCTTTTCAGTGGGAGGCTACGCCGAGGCTGAGAGTCCAGATAAAATGTTAGTTGAAAACGTCACAAAGATCGCTTTGGATGCACACTATGAGTGGCTTCCAATGGTTCCAAGTCCCGAAAATATGGGATAAGGTGGGAATATAACATGAAGCATTCGTCAACGAATCTCAAAACAAGATTTGGTGAGTTCAGATTTCATTGCTTCTCTTGGGGTCTGCATGAAGAAGACAACATTTTGGTTCTTGAAAACGATCAATTCTCGGGTGCGCCACTAGTTCGAGTGCAGAGCGCATGTTATTCGGCGGAGATTTTTCGCAGCTTAGACTGCGACTGTCATGCTCAGCTTTCGAAGAGCCAAAGACTTATTGCTGAAAATGGTGGCTATTTGATTTATATGCTCTGCGATGGCAGAGGTGCAGGCCTTTTGAACAAGTTGAGAGGTATGGCGCTTGGCGAGCAGGAAGGCCTTGATACATCTGACGCCTATAGGAAGCTTGGGTTACTTCAAGACCCAAGGGAGTATCTTCGGGTCTCTGAAGTAATCAAGCATTTCCGTCTCGAAAAGATACAGCTTCTAACCAATAATCCTCGGAAGATTGAAGGGCTAACAAGCGCAGGAATTGATGTGGATAGAGTACCCTTAGAGATTGATTCGACAGAGGACACTAAGCCTTACTTGGAGACTAAGGCGAAAAAGATGGGGCATTTGTTGTCAGAGTTCGGACAATGATTACGTTCAATGGCAATCAGTTTGTGTCCTTCATCCACCGGAATCACTTTGCGTGCCGCTGTTGCAAATGTTAATCGAAAAAAGAACCCTGAATTTCTCTATAACATCCTTCAACAGTTCGGAGGTAATGCGATGAAAAAAAATAATCTGAAAGTAATCCGCAAGCATAGTCGCAAAGAACCAATGGAAGACAATCGGACGCTAACACGCATTGCCAGCGAGGCTTCGCGCCATGCTATTCAGCAGAGTTTATCGGCTGATGTTCCGGTGCTTTTTGAGCGTGATGGCTACCTTGTCAAAAAGACACCTGCGAACGGGATCGTCAAGGTGCGTAAACTGCAGGCAAAAAAGCCTTTTAATCTGCGGGAGTACTTGTGCCAAGATTAAGGCTGGTTGCTGGCCCGAATGGCTCTGGAAAAACAACGCTGACAAAGGAGTTGATTCGAAAAAACATACCACTTGGGCAATATCTGAACCCGGATGATATTGCGCGCCATATTTCAATAAATGCAATTATAGATGGCATGTACAATGAGAGGGGCTTTGTTGGGAGTGACCGTAAACCAAAAGAATTTTCCTCGAATTTTGAAAATATATTTGCTGCCATTCTTGCTCAAAATGTATCCCTTGGCCTTCGCGAAGATTGGGTTGAGCTTGGCCTTTCTATGACGTGCGAGTCCGTGATGAGTGATAAGCGGCATTTGGATTTTGTTGATCGCGCTATAAAAAGTGGTTACGAAGTTTATCTCTACTATATTTGTATTTCAGATCCCGAACGCAATATAGAGCGTGTGCGCCAGCGGGTGGATAATGGTGGGCACGACGTGCCGCAGGAAAAAATAGTGGAACGCCACAGAAAGAGCTTATTGCACCTTTTTGACATGGCGGTAAAGTGCAAACGGGTTTATCTGTTCGATAACTCGCATGAAAATTCTATTCACTTCGCAGAGATTACTCCAGATGGCTACCTTGACATATCAGAGAAAGATTTTTACAAATTTGATCATGAATGGTTTGTAGAAGCTCTTCTGAAGAAATGGGATCGTGCAAAAATACGCATTGCGAGCTGGTGATCTTCTAAAATGGGACATGGCTTTTACGGGAAAGCGAGAATGAAACTGTCCGATTTAATTTAAAAGTGGTAATTATTATTTCCGCCTAGTTGATTCCCGTGTCATTTCGACGAGCACTGCGAGGAGAAATCTGGATCTCTCACTTCGTTCGAGATGACGGGTGAGAGCGACAACGCCTTATAATATTGATATTTAAGTTTTCCTGCGCGTGACAAAAGCTTGAGTCCGTTTTTTACACTGCTGGTACTATAGCGCTTTTTCTACACCTCAAATATTTCATATCTGCATTTTTACGCGCATAAAAGTGTGATTTTATTTCTTTTATTGCGCGAAAAAGTGTAGAGTCTTCCCGATTACTTGCGGGAGGGTGTGCTGTGGAACGTGCATTGCTGTCGGAATTACTTGGTTGGAAAGCGAAAAACGAGCGAAAGCCTTTGCTTGTCGATGGTGCCAGGCAGACGGGAAAAACGTATTTGTTGCAGACGTTACTGGGGCAAAGTTTTGAGCGGGTTTTGCGGATTGATTTTCTGGAGTCTCCGGACATGGCGCAGGCTTTTGCTGGCTCGCTTACGCCAGAAGAGGTGCTGTCAAATATCGAGTTGCTGACCGGTCAGGTGTTCCATCCGCAAACCGATTTGTTGATTTTTGATGAAATAGGGGAGTGCCCGCGTGCGGTTACTTCTTTGAAATATTTTGCCGAACAGGCACCACACCTGTTTCTTGCTGCGAGTGGTTCTAATATTGGGTTATTGAACACCTTTCCTGTTGGTAAAGTTGAGCAGTACAATTTGCGTCCGCTGACGTTTCGCGAGTTTTTGGTGGCCGCCAATGAGCCAGTGCTGCTCAAAGCGTATGACAACGAGGTCAACTCTGCGGCCGCGCATACGAAGCTATTTGATATGTTGACGGATTATTATTTTACGGGTGGTATGCCGGAAGCGGTGAGCACTTGGTTTCAAATGGCGGATCAAAGCATTGTCGAGCGTGTCAAAGCCGTCACGCGCATTCATGCGGATTTGGTGTCGGGGTATGTGCGGGATTTTGGCAAGTATTCTGGAAAAGTGGATGCGGGTTTGATTGAATCTGTTTTCAGGGCGGTTCCATCGCAGCTTGCTGCGGTGGTGGATGAGTCGGTCAAGCGGTTCAAGTTTAAAAATGTCCATGAGCGTAAATCCCGTTATCAGGAGCTTGAAAGCGGAATTACTTGGCTTGAAAAGTGCCGCCTTGTGCTGAAAAATTACCCCGTCGAAGGTCATCCCCGCAGCCCATTGATGCCTTACAGAAAAGAAAATATGGTGAAGTTGTTTTTGATGGATGTTGGTGTGTTGAATCACATGCTGGGCATAAGTTACAAAGAAATTAAGCAGCAGAAATATGAATATAAGGGCTATGTTGCAGAAAACTTTGTACAGCAAGAACTGGTGGCGATGGGGATTGACCCGACTTTTTCCTGGAACGACGCCAGGGCAGAGATTGAATTTATCGCTACGGATCAGGCCGGAAATGTTATCCCGCTGGAAGTGAAAAGCGGTACGCGTACTCGGGCGAAATCGCTCCAATCGTATATCGAAAAATGTAATCCGACGAAGACCATCAAACTGACTGGCACACAAGGCTCGCTGCTACAGGAAACGCGGCATCTGGTTTATCCGCTTTATTACACGGCGCATGCGGCAAGAAGGCACTTGCTGAGTTGAATTGTGCGCTGGCGTATTGATTCTTTGGGGAAAAAGTGAAATATTCACACGCTGCGTGGTATTGGCACCCGTGCAGTATACGTATAGAAAGATCAATGGGCTGTTTCTCATCTATGAACTACATCGATATTCACACACATTTGCTTTTGAAAGATTACAACTACGCGGCCACTCCGGCGGCGCGCATTGCTACTGCCATCGAACATGGCGTGACGACGATTATCACTATCGGCACGGACACGGTGGATAATTTTACCAACCGTGATTGTGCTGATCAGTGGGCGGAAGTGTTTTTTGCGGTCGGCATTCATCCTTCGGAATGTAAAAGCATCGCGCAGGTTCAGGCGGATCTGGCATTGGTTGCCCCTTTGTGCGCCCATCCGAAGGCGGTGGCCGTTGGCGAAACGGGTTTGGATTACTACTGGACGACGGAAACCAAGGAAGCGCAGCAGGCGTCGTTTGAAGCGCATATTGCTCTGTCGCAGCGCGAAAATCTCCCGCTGATTGTTCACAGCCGTGAAGCGTGGGCGGATACGGTGGACACATTGCGTCGTACCAAGGCGCGCGGGGTTATCCACTGTTTTACGGGTACGAAGGATGAGGCGGCGGCCTATCTTGACCTTGGTTTTTATATCTCTTTCCCGGGGATTATCACGTTTCCGAAAAAGATCGATGCCCTGCGCGAGGCGGCGCGTTTTGTTCCGCTTGACCGGATTGTGCTGGAAACTGATGCGCCCTACCTGTCGCCGGTGCCGCACCGCGGCAAAGAGAATCAATCCGCGTATATGCCACACATTTATCAGGCGTTGGCTGATATTAAAGGGATTGATCTTGCCACCTGCTGCGCCCAGATTAACGAAAATGCCCGGAGGCTGTTTGCCCTATGACCACCCGTATTGCTATTGAACTGGTTCCTCGCACGCGCGAGGCGCTGGAGCTTGAATTGCAGCAGATTCAGCAGAATTTTCCCCATATCACGGCGATCAACATTCCCGATCTGCTTCGCTTTGATATTCGCAGTTGGGAAGGGTGCGCGATTGCACGGCAGTGGTTCCCGCAAACGATTGCCCATATTCGCGCTATTGATATGCACCCGTACAATCCGCTGCACATGATCGACTATCTGCGCGCGCATGAGATTGGCGAAGTGTTGGTGATTGCGGGCGATCCGCCGCAGAATCACGAGCGGGTCATTTACCCGTCCACCAGCGTGGATATTATCCGTAAATTCAAGCGTGAAGCGCCTGAAATCAAGGTGTATGCAGCGATTGATCCGTACCGCAACAGTTTCCGGGTGGAGCGCGATTATATTCGCCACAAGCTTGATGTCGGGGCGGACGGGTTTTTCACACAGCCCTTTTTTGATTTGCGTCTGATGGAGATGTACGGTGATCAACTACAGGGGCAGACGGTGTTCTGGGGGGTTTCGCCGGTAACGTCAGAAAAATCGCGTTTTTATTGGGAAACGCGCAACAATGCCATCTTCCCGCGCTCGTTTGCCCCCACTTTGGAGTGGAACCAGCAGTTTGCGCGGCAGGCGCTTGAGTTCGTGCGGCGCAGTGGTTTTGATATCTATTTTATGCCGATCAAGACGGATATTCTGAAATATTTGAACGGAGTGCTGGTCGAGTAGTTTTTACTTATGCTTTTGCGCCTCCCTGCCGATACCTGACTACAGGATCACAGGGAGGTGAACCGTGGAGCTTTCAACACTATCCAATCCATATGCCCGCCAATATCCCAATACCGCCATGCAGCAGGGGAGTTCCCAGTCGCTGAGTGGTCTTGTTGCGTCTGATCAAAAGGCAAAAATAGAAGTGCAAACCAAAGAAGGCGACCGCGTGACCATTACCATGGCGCGCCAGAGTCAGAGTGCGTTTGGAACCTATTCGGCCAATGGCACGATGGCCGGTGGTGCGTATCAGAAATCGGGATCGCTTGAATACACAGCGCAGCGGCATGAGTTTTCGTTTGAAGTGGAAGGCGATCTTTCCGACGAAGAACGGCAGGAAATTGAGGCACTGACCAGCAGGTTGGGGGCAGCCGCCGATGAATTTTTTGCGGGCAAGCCGATGAATCTGAACGAGATCATGGGATTCAAAGCGAACTCGCTTGGTTCTTTCCGCATGGAACTGGAAGAGACGAAAATGGTAGCGCTCCAGTCTACGCGCAGCCAAGTGGGTGCGGAGAAAAAGCATCCGTTGATGGAACGTTTTGCCGAAGAGGGACGCACCAGTCAGGATCGTCTCGGCACAGAAAATAACCGCTTTAAGGGTATGTTGGGTCGAGCGCTGGAAAACGCTTTTGGCAAGTCGCTTTCGGTGAAATCGGTACTGGATCAGGTGATGGAAGCGATGGCGCAGCAGCGCACGGCTTTGGAGAAGAAAGAAGAAGCTACTGAGGTCGCGCCACTTTCAGCATAATGGTTACAACCGCGCCTGTTGCGCGATGAGATAGAAACAACAAATCCCCGCACGGTATACCGTGCGGGGATTTGTTGTTTGACAGGTTGTCAGCGTTGCTCTGATGATGGTTCAAGGACGCTTTTGGCTGCTTCTTTCATGCTGCCGGTTTCGCCGATCAGCCGTGCTGGGAGCCACGGGAAGGCGCTGATGATGGAAACTACCAGTGAGGCGCTGTACGGTATGGCCTGCAAGAGCAGCACGGCTGACCAGACGACCAGATCAAGTGTATCGGTGCCGAGTTGCAGTAAAACAGCTGCGGCACAGAGGCAGAGTGCCAGCATCAGCAGTGTTTCTTCGCGCGCGGCCTGCAGGGCACCGAGCAGTGGTTGCGATTTTGCCTGCTTCGGCGTGCGGATAAACGGCATACCGCTGGTGGTGAATCCTTTGAGAATAGCCAGCCCGATGGTATGCGTCAGTGCCAGTCCTGAAAGGGCGGCGGCCATGGTCTGTAAGAAGGTGGCACCAACGCGAGTGCGGTAGAGGTAAAAGAGTTTACCGATCTTAAAGACGAACAGCGCCAGTGGCAGGAGCGAAAACACCAGCAGGGGCGGGTCGATTTTGGTAGGCGCAATCAGCATGGCAAGCGACCAGCACAGCGCCGCGAGGTTAAAGAGCAGGTTGATGCCGTCGGCCATCCACGGGAGCCAGCCCGCGAGGAAGTGGTAGCGCTGGCCATAGCTCAGTTCGCCTTTCGATCCGCCACGCAGCAGGCTGGCAGTGTGGCGGCGCATAATCTGCACGGCGCCATACGCCCAGCGGAAGCGTTGTTTTTTGTAGTCGATAAAGGTATCGGGCATCAGGCCGCGTCCGTAGCTTTGGGGGATATAGGTTGCCTCTTCACCCCGTTCAAAAATACGCAGTCCCAGTTCCGCATCTTCGGTAATGCACCATTCCGCCCACCCGTTCACTTCTTCAAGGGTTGAGCGGCGCACCATCGTCATGGTGCCGTGCTGGATAATGGCATTGCGTTCGTTGCGGGTAATCATGCCGATATAGAAAAAGCCACGATATTCGGCGTATGCCATCGATTTAAAGGCGTTTTCGTGGGCATCGCGGTAGTCCTGCGGTGCTTGGACAATCGAAATTTTCGGGTTGGCAAACTGGGGCACAAGGTCGCGTAGCCAGCGAGCACTGACCTGATAGTCGGAGTCGATAACGGCAATAACTTCGGCTTCGGGCGCGGTTTGCTTCATGGCAAAGTTCAGCGCACCGGCCTTAAAGCCTGCCAGCGGATCTTCATGGAAAAAGCGGAATTTCTCTCCTAGGCGCTCGCAGTGCTCCTGAACGGGTTGCCAGACGGCTCGGTTTTTAGTGTTGTTATCAATGACGATGACTTCGTAGCGTGGGTAATCCAGCGCGGCGAGGGCGTTCAGCGTTTCGATCATCATGTCCGGCGGTTCGTTGTAGGCGGGAACGTGGATGGAAACCATCGGTAATTGGTCGTCTGGAACGGTTTCTGGTGTGAACAGGCGACGGTATTCGCGCACCCAGAGCGATTCGGCCCACTCGTGTGCTTCGGCCAGCAGGACAACGATAACGCCGATCATCCCGAGCGTCAGCAGAATGCCGACGATAATGCTGGTGGTGGTCAGGTATTGGTTCATGTAGTCGTAAATGACCCACACTGCGGCAGTGGCGGCGCTGTAAGCGATAATTGCGAGGAAGCCACGGCCACGCGGCGTCAGTCGCTGCGAGTCGATCAGCAGCAGGGCAAAGGTGATCAGTGCGACGACGACCGAAATTGCAGCCAGCAGCGGCCAGTCCGGAATTTTGACAATCGGTTCGGTAAAGGTAAATTTTGGTTGGCGATGAACGTCATATACGCCCCAGTAGGCTCCAACCGATCCTTCATTGACGCGCTTCCACGGCTGGTCGAATGCTTCCATAATGTAGTAGGTATAATTTTCTTCTTTGGCACGAGTCAGGAAGCGGCGCAGGAAGGTTGCTTCATTGGCGGGAGATGCGACGGCGGAAAGGCGCGTGCGCCCATTGCTTGGCCAGCCAACCTCGGCAATGACTATGGGTTTATCGGGATAGAGTGACTTGAGCAGGTCGATTTTTTCTACAACGTACTCCACAGCGCGCTCATGGTCGATCCCTTCCCAGTAAGGGAGCATGTGGACGGCGAGGTAGTCGACATGCGGGACAAGTTCAGGGTGCGATACCCAGACGTGCCACGGTTCAGCGGTGCTGACACGCAGATCGGTCTCGCTTTTTACCCGTTTGATATAGTCGATAAGTTCAGGGACGGGGATATCACCGCGCAGCACCACTTCGTTGCCGATAACAAGGCGGACAATGGTTTTTGCGGTTTTCGTGATGGCAAGTAAGGTGTTGATTTCTTTTTCGTTAGAGTCGTGATTATCGCCAATCCACGCGCCCAGCGCGACGTTGATGTTGTGTTTTTTCGCCAGATATGGGATGGCACCAAGCGTTCCATCGACGGAATATGTGCGCACGGCATGTGTTCGTCCGGCAAGCAGTGCCAAGTCCGCATCAATTTGTTCGAGTGTCGGGTAGGTTTGATCGATCCCTGATTGGTCGGCATGAAAAGGGGCAAAAGAGAATCCCTGTATCGTTGGCGGCCATGGTGGTTCTGGTTCGGGGCGGTTGAGGAGTGCCCAAAAGGCAATGGTTAAGGCGGCAACGGCAATGGCAATCAAAAAGCTTTCTTTACGCAGAGCGAAGCGCTTTTTCATAGAGTGGAGATCCTTCTTTCTTATTCTTCGTCTTGTGCAAAAACTTCGCTTTCATCGCCGGGGATGGGAAGTTCGCCGATATTGTTGATGCCAAAGGTTTGCAAAAATTTGCGTGTTGTGGTGTACAAAAAAGGCTTTCCGGCGCTTTCGCGTCGTCCGGCGATAGCAATCAACCCTTTGTCCAGCAGCCGTTTGACGGGTGAAGTGCTGTCGACGCCGCGGATCGCTTCGACATCGCTCTTGGTAGCGGGTTGGTTATACGCAATAATCGCTAGTGTTTCGAGCAGTGCTCGTGAAGAGCGGGAACGGCGTGATCCAAGAAGTACTTTACTGACGACCCGACCTGATTCTTTCGTTGTGCCAAAGTAGTAGGCGCCGTCGGCCTCGTTGAGTGTTATGCCATGCGTGAATTTCGCTTTAAGGTGCTGAATGGCACCCGAAACCGTCCCTTCGCCAATGCCGGGCATGTCAATGATACGGCTGATGCGTGCTGGAGTCAGGGGTTCTTCGGCAGCAAACAGAGCGGCTTCAACAAAAGCGAGAACGTCGCGATGTTTTTCCGGCAATGCTTGAGGGGTTTCTTCTGGGGTCAGCTGTTGCGATGACATGCGATGAGCCGTCCTTCTTCTGCTTCAAGCGTGATTCTTCCGAGGCGGGTAAGTTCCAAAAGTCCCACAAAACTGACCACCATTTCGAGTCGGCTGAGGCAGAGTGAGCAGAGTGCCATAAAATCAACCCGTTTAACTTGAACAATATAGGCAAAGATTTTTTCCATTTGTTCCATGATGTTGATGCTGGAGATGGTGATTTCGTGGTTTTTGCGGAGTTTTAGCATCGCGAGCAACCCGACGTACGCTTGTGCCAGGTCGTAGAGCCCACCTTCGAAATCGATGTCTGTCTCAACGTCTTCAGTCACTTCCAGCGCAATGCCACGCGGCAGGATAAACTCGCCGTCCTCTTCCATGCTCCCCATCGTGAGGGAGAGTTCGCGATATTTCTTGTATTCACGCAGTTTTTGTACGAGTTCTATGCGAGGATCGTCGGGGCTTCCAGCAGCGCCCGGCAAAAGGCTTTTGCTTTTTATCAGGGCGAGCGTGGCGGCCATGACCAAAAATTCTCCGGCCACATCGAGTGATTCTGCTTCGATCTGTTCGACGTAGCTCAGGTATTCGGAAGCAATGGCGCTGACGCTAATTTCGCTGATGTCGAGTTCATTTTTATAGATCAAGTGCAGCAGAAGATCCATTGGCCCTTCGAAATCCTTGATCCGGATTTGATACATGCTAAATATCCAGATTCATGTGATGGCGGACGCGGCGCATGACGGTTTCGGCGTGCTCGGCGGCACGGCGTGACCCTTCGTGCAGGATGTGCAGCACATCGTCATCGTGTAGTTGAGCGCGCCGTTCACGCATCGGTTCAAAAAAGGCATCCATCCGTTCGCGGAGGAGTTTTTTGCAGTCCATGCAGCCCATTGATCCGGTGGTGCAGCCGGTTTGAATCAGCGCACGATCATCGGCACTGCTGAACAGTTTATGGAAGTCGTAAACGGAGCAAATAGTGGGATTGCCGGGATCGTTGCGCCGGACGCGCGCTGGGTCGGTAATCATATTGCGAATTTTTTGCCAGAGTGACTCGGAGGTTTCGGCAAGTTCGACGAAGTTATCGTACGACTTACTCATCTTCCGTCCATCGGTTCCGGTCAGTTTTGGTGCCTGCGTCAGTTTTGCTTGTGGTTCGACGAGCGTTTCGCCGTACATAAAGTTAAAGCGGCGCACAATTTCGCGCGTAATTTCAAGGTGCGGCAATTGGTCTTCGCCAACGGGGACAAAGTCGGCGTCATAGAGTACGATATCGGCGGCTTGCAAGACGGGGTAACCCAGAAAGCCGAGGTGGGCGGTTTTGCTTTCGCCGAGTTGTTCTTTTTGCTCTTTATACGTGGGGCACCGCTCAAGCCATCCGACTGGGGTGATCATCGCCAGCAGCGTAAAGAGTTCGGCATGCTGTTTCACGAGCGACTGTACAAAGAGCACGGATTTTTGTGGATCAAGTCCGGCAGCAATCCAATCTTTCGCCATTTCAAGGGAGTTTTGGCGAATGGTGCCGGTTTCGTCATGCTTGGTGGTTATGGCATGCCAGTCTGCCACAAAGAAATGGCAGTGATACCCTTGGTTTTGCAGGTCGACCCAGTTGGCAAGGGCGCCAAAGTAATTTCCAAGGTGGAGCCGTCCGGTAGGGCGCATGCCGCTCAGAACTTTTTGCATTTCGTGTCCTTCGTAAATGGAGTGGTTGTGTGTGCGGTCGCGAAAAAACTCGACCTTATTTCTGTTCCAGTGCGGTTTTAGCGTGCTTTGCGGCGTCGCTGGAGCCATGCTGTGCGAGGACGCGCCGATAGAAGAGTTCGGCGCTTTTATTGTCGCCTAACCCGCGGAAGGCATGCCCCTGCTTCAGTAAGGAAAAGGGAACGCTCCAGTGGCTGGGATATTTTTTGATTAAGTCGTCAAAAATCAGCGCGGCGTCGCGAAATTCGTTCAGCGTGAGTACGGATGAGCCATACCAATACATGATGCCAGGTTTTTCTCCTGCCGGAGCGGAGGCGTAAATTTGAGCATATTCCTGTTTGAGTTGCGAGTGTTTATTTTCGCGATAAAGGCGGCGGGCGTAGTCATATGGTTTTTCGTCTGTGGCTTGCTTGCTAGGGGTTTTGGTTGCTGCGGCGGTAGATGGCGATGCGACTGCTGGCGCTGGTCGGCTGGCTTGAGCGATACGGAGCGCTTCAAGCGAGTCGGCAATTGCATTGAGGCGCAGGGTTTGCTGGTCGTGGCTCTGTTTGATTTGAGTGGCGATTTCGGCACGGAGTTCGGTGTTCTGCGTTTCCAGTTGTCGCGTCAAGCTGTTGGTTGCGGTGGTCGATTGACGCGCATTCGTTTCAAGGGCGTTCGTTAAATTGGCTACTTCGCGTTCGATTTGTTCTATGCGAAGGGAAATGTCAAGCTGTGAACGGGTAATGGTCGGGCGGAGTCGTTCTTGATCTTGTTGTATGCCTTGGAGTTTCGCTTGGCTCTCGGTAGAGGTTTTTTCGAGTTTTTGGTTTAAGAAGGCGATTTGATTTTGCAATGTCCGTACGTCATCTTTTGTGGCACAACCACCAAGCAAGAGTGCGGCGACGAGGGTCGAGGAGAGAAGTATCCGTTTCATAGTTGTCCCTTTACGATTCCAGAAAAAATGAAAAAAATTGCCTGCCCAAGGAGAAAGGGCAGGCAAGCGTAATAGTCCTTTAGCGTAATTGATTAGTTTCTGACGGCAACAAATTCTCCGCGACGGTTTTTCGACCATGCGCTCTCAACTGAACGGCCATCAACTGGCTTCTCTTCGCCATAAGAAATGGTTTCCATGCGGTTTGCTTCGATGCCGCTGGTTACCAAATAGTCTTTGATGGCTTTTGCGCGACGATCACCAAGGGCAATGTTGTATTCGTTGGTGCCGCGTTCGTCTGCGTGGCCTTCAATAACAACGCGTGTTGAGGCGTTGTTGCGCAGGAAGAGTACGTTGTTGTCAAGAATGCGGCGTGTGTCGTCGCGCAGCTCTGATTTGTCAAAGTCAAAGTGAACGGTGTAGAGTGATGTGCCATCAAGGTAAATCTTGCCGAGTGTTGGCGAGAAAAATGCATACTTTTCGCGATCAGCAAGGCCGTCAATGACTTGTCCACCCTGTGGTGCGCTGGTGCTTACGGAAGGTTTGCCGGCATCAGCATCTTCTATAACGACTTTCTTGGCGCAGCCACTCACTAAAAGACCACCAATCAACAAACTCATAATCACACGTGAACGCATCATACAAAAGCCCCCTTTGTTCTTACCTCGACAATTTTTATACCAAAAACCCTAACAACCTTATTGCAAAAAGACCAACCAGCTTGGCATGGCATTGTTGCCAGCTCCGTCGGGAAGGCGCTTTTGAAACGTTCCGGTGCTATCCATAATATACAGCTTATATTCGCCTGTACGATTTGAGGTAAACACCAGATAATTCGAATCTGGCGACCACTGGGGAGATTCGTTGTGTCCTGTCCCCTCAGTGAGCTTGCGCGGATTATATCCATTCTCATCGACGGTGTAAATGTTAAAAACGTTATTTTCTAGGGAAGTAAATGCGATTTTTTTTCCATCTGGGCTCCATGAAGGGGAAGTATTATAGCGGTTTTTGAAAGTGAGGCGTGTTGCTTGCAATGTTTCAACGTTGAGTTTGTATATTTGTGGTGAGCCGGAACGATCAGACACAAAAGCGATGTGTTTGCCGTCTGGGCTCCACGATGGCGAAACGTCAATAGCGCGATGATCGGTCAACTGTTTGAACATCCGTCCGTCACGGTGAAGCAAAAAGATGTCCGAGTTGCCGTCGCGTGAAATGGTAACCGCAAAATAGCGACCATCGGGGCTGACAATGCCACCAGTGTTCGTTCCGCCATAGGAGGCGAGCACGGAAGTGCGGCCAGCCGTCAGATTGCGTACGAACACTTCAGGGCGCTGTCTGACGTACGAAGTAAAGGCAATATTTGCTTCGTCAACCCAATGCGGAATGATGTTGATGCTATTGTTACGCGTCAAGTTAAGGAGGTTTCGTCCATCGAAATCCATGACGTGAATTTGTTTCCCATCGCCAGCGCGATCAGACACAAAAGCGATACGCGAGTTGAAAAATCCTTTGATGCCACTGACTTCCCAAAGGATTCGTCCGGCAATTTCATGGGCAAGCAAAATATGGTCATCGAAACGCCCGCGAATGCGCACATTGGCTTTCTCTCGTTTCAGTGCCATGTCATGCACGCGGAGTCGCCCTTCGATATCGGCGCCATCTAACACTAACTCAATGCTGACCAAAAATTCTGCGCCGATCAACAGCCAGTTGCGGTAGTCCACTTCGGCGCTATGCCCATCAGCAATGTAAGCTTGTTCAGGCAAGACACTGATAATGCCTGCATAGCTCAAATCTGAAAGGATAATATCACGGAAGGATTGGGCGAACTGCGGTGCTAGGCCGGTGCTAAGGAGTGGAAGTGGCAGCGCAATGGGAATCGAGGTTAACCCGACGGGAGACACTTCTATATTGTAGGTATCCTGAGCGTGTGCTGGCAAAAGTGTGAGCGCAAGAAGCAGCACCGCAAGAATGGTGTGGAACGGGCGATAGAGTGTGGAGGCAAAAAGGTGCTTCGGTAGCATCATTGGAGATTTCCTTTTACGTTGATAGTGATCGAAGAACGGTCAATGCTTGCTGGAAACGGCTGATACGGATTGCCCCGTTGTACAGCGAGGACGAGTGAGCGGTCAATCACCGTTGAGCCACTTGAGGTTTCAATGGTGATTGAGTCTGGCACAACGCTGCCGTCACGGCGCAGGGTGAAGCGGACGATGGGGTCGCGTGTGGTTTGGTGGGCGAAATCGACGCGACTCTTAAAGTTCTGTTGAATAATGGCGCTGATCGCTGTCAGGTAGTTTGTGGTGTCGCGCTCGCCAGTGCGTGGGCCAACACCTTGGCCAGCGGTAGATTCGGTCGATGGTCGCGGCGCTGGCGCTGCTTGTGGTGCTGGTTGGGGCTTGGTTTGCGCAAGTGCGTTCATGGCTTCGCGCGTGCTCCGCTCCAGTTCCTCTTTCTGTGCGGCTTGCCGCAGTTGCTCCAGTGCCTTATTGAGTTGAGCTTCTTCTTTTTTTGCGTCAACAGCTGGGGCGGTCTTGGCTGGTGTGGCCATTTTCGCCGGTGCTGGTGTTGGTGCCGGTGCCGGTGTTGGAGCCGGTGGTGTCGCTACTGGTGTTTTTGCTGGAGTGCTGACCGGCGCCACCAGTGGTGCCTTCGGGGCTTCTGGCGCTTTTGGTTTGCTTGGTGCTGCGCCCGTACTGAGGTCTACCTTTTCCAGAGGTGCAACAAGGTTAACCTGAAAGTCAGGCACGACTTTAGGGCGTGGTACGCTCCACTGGGAGGCCAGCAGCGTGATCGCAATCACCGCAAGGTGAAGGACGAACGATATACCGAAAGCACTTGGTGTTGGCAATGATTGCAATGAAGGCGTCATAGTCCCTACTTGGTTACGAGTCCGATGCTGGTGATTCCTTCGCCTTTGACGGCATCCATAACCGCTACAATCGCGCCATAGTCAACGCGACGGTCGCCTTCAATTACGACTTCGTAGGTTTTATCTGGTATCGCAACCAGTCCCTTCAGCCGTTGGCGGAAGGTGGCGATGTCCATGGTGACGTCGTTGATGGCGATTTTCCCTTGGTGGTTCACGGTGACGACGACCTGTGTTTTTTGCTCGTCGAGCTTTAGGCTGGCTTGCGATTCTGGCAGCTCAACGGTGATGCCGTGCTGCAAGAGCGGTGCCGTTACCATGAAAATAATCAGGAGTACCAGTACGATGTCCACCAGCGGGATGATGTTTATTTCGGCCATGGGCTGATAAAAATCACGTCGAAGTTTCATGGATTAGCGCCTTTTCATTAAGAGTGCGAGTAATTCGTCAGCAAATCCTTCCATGGCAGCGGTTTCCTCTTTTACACGGTTGGCATAAATATTGTAAAAAATGACCGCTGGGATGGCGACGAATAGTCCCAAGGCCGTAGCAACAAGTGCTTCGGAAATTCCTGGGGCGACAACGGCAAGGGTGGCGCTTTTCATACTGCCGATTTCGTGGAACGATTTGATGATCCCCCACACGGTGCCAAGGAGTCCGATGAAGGGAGAGGAAGAGGCGGTAATGGCTAACACGTTCAGAGAGGCTTCCATCTCGCGTATTTTTAGAATAGACTCCGCGCGGATAATTCGTTCGGCAAATATCATTTGCTGGTCGGCGTCCGCGCCAGCTCCCTGGAAGTCACTAAAGTTTTTGTAGGTGATGCGGAAAATGTCCGCCAGCGGGGAGCGCATGTTTTCGGCACTCATGGAAATCTGGTCAAACGTCCGTTGTGACCAGAAAATTTTCATGAAGTTTTCGTTTTCTGAAGCGATGCGTCTAAAGACAAGCCATTTATTGACGACAACGGCCCAACTCGCGATTGACATAATGATCAAAAACACCATCAGGAATTTGGCGAAAATGCTGGCGTGCATGAAAACGGAGATAATACTGAAATCCATAGTGAAGGTCCCCCAAGTAAAGTGCGCCACTATCTACCAGATCACCCAATAAAAATAAAGGATTTCCGTATGGATGACCACGCAAAATTTTCTGTTGTTACGTCTGATGGATCCGCGACGCTTTATTCCTCTGAGTTTCAGGAACATTATCATAGTGTGCGCGATGGTGCGTGGCGCGAATCGCTGGAGAAGCATGTAAAGCCAGGGCTTGAATTGATAGGTTTCCGGCAGCGTTCGCACCTTACGGTGCTCGATATCTGCTTTGGGTTGGGCTATAATACCCTCGTTACCCTTTGGTATCTCGATCAGCAGCGCTATCAGGGAACAGTAGCGATTCATGCACCTGAAATGGATGGCGCTTTGTTAAATGCCTTGCCAACGCTCTTGTATCCTACCGAACTGGCACCGTATCGTGCTTGTCTTGATGGTATTGCGCGCGAGCGGTATTATCAATGCGGTTCGGTGAAAGTGGTCGTATATGAAGGCGATGCGCGGGTGTATATCAAACAGGCACATGAAATGTTTGATCTTGTCTATCAGGATGCGTTTAGTCCCCGGAAAAATCCTGAACTGTGGAGCTACGAATACTTTCAGGCGGTGCGCGCTTGCTGTTGTGATCATGCGGTGTTGACGACCTATTCGCAAGCCACACCAATACGTCTTGCGCTCCAGATGGCTGGCTTTACCTTGTATCATCCGCCCGTATTGCGCGATAGTGGCATTCGTCCTGGCACGATTGCCTCGCCATCTTTGCTGGAACTTGTGCCTATCGACCTTGCGGGCAAGTTACAGCGAAGTGACAGCGCCTACCCGTTGCGCGACCCGGAAATGAATGGCGAACGAACCATATTGTGGCAGCAGAGCGAGCGCTACGGGCGGGAATAGAACGCTATTTCCGTTTTTCCTTGCTCTTGTAAGAAGAAAAATGTAAAGAATCGGACAATTTTTCCCTGTGCAATATTCACAGTATTTTGCGTCACCGCCAGAGAGGGGGGCTGATGTATAGTGTCGGCATTGATGTCGGTTCTGTAAGTATCAATGCAATTATTCTGAATCGACAAAGGCAAATCGTCTTTGAACTCCCCTATCGTCGCCATTTTGGCCACACGAAAGCCGAACTTCGTGTGGTTTTTTCTGAGATTCTGGAGCGCTATTCCGTCGACACGCTCGACTGTATTACCTTTACCGGTACGCAATCAATGTACTTTGCCTCCCTGCTTGGAATGCCTCATGAAGTGGAAACGATCGCTCAAGTGGCTGGTACGGTTGCGGTTATGCCCGGTGTCCGTTCTATTATTGCCATGGGTGGGCAGGATGCGGCACTTTTTGAGGTGGGCTATCACCCTGATGGGCGATGGTTTCTTGATTCCTTTGTCATGAACGGTCCGTGTGCTTCGGGAACAGGTTCATTTATTGATCAGCAGGCCGAACGGCTTGCTGGAGCGATGTACGGTGAGGCAGAAGCTTCGGCAGCACAAGAGCGACAGCAAAAGTTATTGGAAGACTTCATTGCACTGGGGAAGCAGGCGAAATATCCAGCCGCCGTGGCGTGTCGTTGTACTGTATTCACGAAATCCGACATGATTCATCTGCAAAATAAAGGTGAGCCGCTGGCCAACATCATTTCCGGCCTGCATGCCGGAAACGCGGCGAATTACGTTAGTACATTGGTAGCCGGACGCGCCCTTCATGCCCCGATAGCATTCATTGGTGGTATGGCGTCAAATGCCTTGCAGGTTCAGGCCTTTTCCGCCTACTTCCCCGATATTGTTGTTCCGCCGTTGCACTGTTCTTTAGGAGCGCTTGGGGCAGCCTTACTTTCGCTGCAAGCTGGGACGCGTGCCAAGCTTGATGTCTCATGCCTTGACCTGGATCACGGTAATGGTCAGAGTTTTCCCCTTACCGAGCCGCTGACATTACAATACAGTGTGTTCGACCCTTCTAATGTCCTTGAACGTTCCGCTCGTTGGGATGAGCCGGTCGCGCCCAAGGCTTTTCTGGGTATCGATATTGGTTCAACGTCGACGAAATATGCCCTGATTGATGAACATGGCGCTCTGCTGCATAAATGTTATCGTCCGACACAAGGGAAACCGATTGAAGTAGTGCAGCAGCTTTTAATGCACCTTTGGCAGGAAACCGGGGGTTACTTTCAGTTGCAGGCGATTGCGACGACTGGTTCCGGGCGCAACGTAATCGGGGACTTTGTTTCGGCGGATGTTATTTTGGACGAAATCACCGCTCATGCGCGTGGGGCGCTGGCGATGGATGATACCATCGACACAATTTTTGAAATTGGCGGGCAGGATTCAAAATATATCGCGATAGAGAATGGCTCTCCGGTTGATTTCGTCATGAATAAGGTGTGTGCTGCTGGCACGGGGAGTTTCCTGCATGAACTCGCGAATAAAATGGGGATCAATATCTTTGGCGAGTTTCAGGAAATTGCCCTTGATGCCAAGACGCCGATTGCCCTTGCCGAGCGCTGTACGGTGTTTATGGAATCGGATATGGCGGGATATGCCCAGAAAGGGGCATCGCGGCACGATTTAATTGCCGGGCTGTGTTACGCGATTGTGCATAACTACTTGCATCGCGTGGTGGAAAAGCGGCATGTCGGCGAGCGGATTATGTTTCTTGGTGGGCCATCACTGAATAAAGGGATTGTGGCCGCTTTTGAGCGGGTGCTGGAACGTCCGATTCTTGTGCCGCGTCACCGCGAAGTCATGGGAGCCTATGGCGCAGCTTTGGTAGCGCGTGAGCAGGCTCCAGCAGAGCCGAAAGTGCGTAACCTGCCGTCGTTATTTGCCATTAATGTCAGCGCGCGCGAAAGCATTTGCCGTGCCGAAGCGAATTGTCATAACGAATGTAAACTGAAAACCTATCAGTTTGGTGAACGGCGTAGCGTGTGGGGTGGCGATTGTGGCCGCTACGAAACAACGCATCACGACGCCAAGCCAACCGAAAATTATTTTGCACTGCGGCATGCCTTGTTTTTGCAGGCCTTAGCGGCATGCCACGTTCATATCGTTACCGAGTCCACAGTATTGCCGACTGCGACCAAGCCACGCATTGGTGTCCCTTTGGCATTGCACATGCTCGACTGGGGTGTGTTTTGGGTGCATTTGCTTCATGCACTTGGGTTTGAAGTAGTGCTTACCGCTCCAACCAATGGGAACACGGTGCAACGGGGTATTGAAACGATGAGTTCGGAAACCTGTTTTCCGGTAAAAGTATTTCATGGTCATGTTGATATTCTGCGTGCGTTGAATGTTCCTCTGCTGTTTTTACCGAATGTCATTAACATGCCGAGCGCACCGGAAGAGCAGGGATATTTGTGCCCATTGGTGGAAAGCTCGCAATTTATGGTGAAGGCGGCCTTGTCACTTGGGGGGGCGCAGATTATTGCACCGACGGTTCATCTGAAAGATGGTGCGGATATTCTGGCGCGCCGTTTGTGTGATGTTTTCCCGCAGGGAATGTTGCCATCTCTGGCAGAGGTGCAGGCGGCAAGTCGTGCAGCATGGGAAGCGCAAGCAGCATTTGAGCAGTCGCTCATGGTGCGCGGCAAAGAAATTCTCGGCCAGATTCCTGCGGGTGAGCCGCTTTGGATCATTACTGGTCGTCCTTATAATTTATACGACGAACGCCTGAACCTACAGGTTGGGAAGCAGTTTTCCAAGCTGGGTATTCGCGCGTTGCCAATGGACTTTCTGGAAGTTGCCAGTGAAGATCTCAGCGATTTCCCGCGCATGTACTGGGGGCTTGGAGCGCGTATTTTGAAAACGGCGCGCTTAACGGCGCGTACTCCACATTGGTACGGCGTGCATATTACTAATTTTTCGTGTGGCGCCGATTCTTTCCTAGAGCATTTCTACCACCATATTATGGGACAAAAACCGTCGTTGATACTGGAGTTGGATGAACATAGTGCGGCGGCGGGAATCGTGACGCGCATTGAGGCTTTTCGCAATGTCGTAAGGAATTGGGGGGATGAAGTGCTATGACCAACCCGCAGGCAACTGGCTTTCAAGCGCTTTCTGAAAGGGTTGGGAAATTCTTGCTCGCCGGAAAGAAACTCCTGATTCCCGATATGACGCCGCATGGTTCACGCCTTTTGGCTGCCAGTTTCCGTGCTTTTGGCGTGCATGCCGAAGTTATGGAAACCTATAGCGGTTTAGCATTAGGCAAAGAATACACTTCCGGCAAGGAATGCTTCCCGTGTCAAATCACGCTGGGAGATATTCTGCACCACTTGCAGCGCGAAAAAGCACGGCATGGGGAGCGCTTTGACCCCGCGCAGTATGTCTATTTTCTCCCCGAAGCGGAGGGGCCGTGTCGTTTTGGTATGTATACAAAAATGCAACGGCTGGTGCTCGACCGCTTTCCGGAGTTCCGCGATATTCCGATTGTCTATATGTCAACGGGCGATGCGTACAGTTCTGGTTCGCTGCTTCCTGATGGTGTAGCGTCGAAATTTCGTCGCTTAGCGTACGAAGCGACACTGGCCGCTGATGTACTTGACCGCATTATCTGGCGTACCCGTCCGTATGAAAAGGTGGCGGGGAGTGTTGATCAGGCGGCAAAGACGTGGCTGGCGCAACTTGAGTCGTTTATTGAGCAGAGAGGGAGTCGCTTAGATTTTCGGGGATTGCATCGACTGCTGCGCCAGATTGCTGCTCAAGCACGGCAGTTGACAGCGCCGGATATGACAATGCGTCCGCGCATTGGTATTGTTGGTGAAATTTACCTGCGATCCCATCCGCAAGCCAATCAGGAATTGATTGAGTCGCTTGAGGCGCATGGCGCGGAAGTGGTCAATGCCTCTATTGGCGAATGGCTCCAGTTTGTGTCGTATGAGCAATTAGCGGCAGCGCGCCGTGAGCTTGCCAATAGTTGGCAGTTGCGCCGTTTTGGGGCGCTGTTCGGGCAAACAAAAAAATGGGCTGTGGCGGCAATTGATTTGAAATACATTCAGGTGCGACAGAAGAAAATGTATCAGACGGTGCAGGTTGTGCTCGATATTGCTGGTGATCATTCGTTGGATGAGATCGAGAAAAAACTTCAACAGAGCGGTTTATTTGACCCGCGTATCGGTACAGAAGCTCCGCTCAGTATCGGCGGGGCTATTGAGTATATTGATCATGGCTTTAATGGAGTTGTGAATGTCTATCCCTTTACCTGCATGCCAAGTACGGTGGCGAGTGCGGTGCTGAAACCGTTATGCCATCAACTTCACGTCCCCTATCTTGATGTGAGCTGTGACGGGTCGTTCCAGTCAGGCCGAGAGATCGCTTTGCGAACTTTTTTGCATCAGGCAGGTCAGCATCAAGAACGGCAGCAGTCCGCCCCGCGCGGTGGATGTTGCGCCAAAGGGTGTTCATAAACACCGTAGTTTTGAAAAAATAACGCCATTTTTTTCTTGACGTTTTTATTTTTCCACATATTCTTGCGCCTTGTAGTGTGACCACGGATGGGATTACACCATAGCAAGGAAGCTTCCGCGCCTCTATGAGCGTGCAAGTCGTTTTTTCTCTGGTCGTTTTTACCCCTTGGGTCTCCTCTGTCGTCGTATACAACACCCGTTTCGGCTGCTGTATACAAAACCTTAAGGAATTATTTTACAAAATTTGCAAAAGGGATTTTCAGCAGGAATTTAGAGGCCGGAGGTGTTACGGAATTTGCCTCGTACTGACTGCCCGATGCACCCCTTTCCAAGGATTGGAAAGTCACGTAATTGCAAGTGCTGGTACCACTTGCCACCATCACGGAGGATACAGTCATGAGTATGTCTATTTACAACAACATTTCGTCGATGAATTCGCAGAACTCGCTGCGAGTTAACAACAGTGACCTTACGAAATCTCTTGAGCGCCTCTCTTCCGGTTTGCGGATCAACCGTGCGTCTGATGACGCATCTGGTTTGGCCATTTCAGAAAAAATGCGTGGCCAGATTCGCGGCCTTGACCGCGCCGTATCAAACGCTCAAGACGGTATCTCACTGATTCAAACCGCTGAAGGTGCCTTGAACGAAACAACGTCTATCCTGCAACGGATGCGCGAACTTTCGGTGCAAGCCGCTAACGGCACGTACACTTCCAACGACCGCCAAGAAATTCAAAAAGAAGTCGATCAGCTGAAAAGCGAAATCGACCGTATCTCCACATCCACTGAATTTAACACCAAAAAACTGCTCAACGGCGATGCAACGGCACGCTGGTCTTCGTCAGATAATACGATGATCGAAGCGTTGGTGCGTGGGAAGGTGATCAGTGGTGACTACAAAATCGATGTTACTGCCAAAGTTGGTCAAAATCAGGTGCAGAAGTCGAACATTATGACCCTGAAATCAGGGGCAGTCGCTGGCGATATACTGACAGCTGCGGCAGGTGTAGGCTCGGTAGCCGCAAGTGACAATACATCGGGTATTGCAGGCATTAAAGATTTAGAAGGGGTTCGTACTGGTAATATCGATGACCGCACCTATCGCATTAATGTGGCGACTGTTTCTGCCGGTGGTGCATTTTCTGGCGTTGCCCAAGGTGGCGGTACTGCTGAAACAATCAGTGTTGCAGACTCGGTGGCAGTAAATGGTTACTATCAACAAACAGGATCAAGTTGGACCATTCGGGCTATCAGTGAGGATGGAACCACACGTAATAATGTTGCCATTGATGGCGATCAAGCGATTGTCTTCTCTGGTGCCGCCGCTAACCTAAACATTATTGACGCAAAAGTTCACGGTTACTTTGAGCTGGAATTTACCAGTGACCTGCAAGTCAGTTCTGCTGCTGGTGGCACCACGGCCGGGGTTGTAGCGCGGGCGCGATTTATTGATGTGAAGTCAGGTGAAGCTGGCTCGTGGAGTGATGTTTCCGTCAATACTACCGGTGGCCTGCAAGTCGGTGCCGCCAGTGTGTCAGGGAAAAAATCGGATGAAACTACATCGTCAAGTGTCTTTGTTGCTAATTCCCTGTTGCAGCTTGGAACCGGCGACAAAGTGGTGAAGGGCGACAAGGTACTTCTTACCATTGATGATAATTTCACTACGGTTCTTGGGCAAGGCACTGCGACCTCTTCACAGGGAGCGGGAGCGGTTAAAATTGATGAGCGATTTGATGATGGAGCGGTAGGAGCACCTCGCGAGTTGCGCGGCGCCTACTTTGTCGCTACGAGTGCTGATGGGTTGCAGAATACGCAGTTGACGGCGGGCGCAAAAACCATCGACTATCACTTGGCGCAACTAGACGAAAAAACAGGCTCGCTGACTATCGGAAAAATATCTTTGGATATGAGTGCCAACAGTGTGGGTACTCAGAAAGATAGCGAAATTTTAGCGGAGTTCCGTGGCACTGGTGGACTCGCGTCAGCCTATACAAAACTCAGCGATATTGAAGCGTTCATTACCCCTGACGGTACCAACGTTTTCAACGTCTCGCAGAAAGTGACCCTGTACGGCAACGGAAAGCAAACTGATGTATTCCTTGAAGCGGCAGACACGATTGCTGACCTCATAACAAAACTGCAATCAGCGATTACTGGCGAGTCGACTGGTTTAGGTATCACTATGGGGAAAGCCGATACCGATAGCAAGGTGGCTGAATTCATTGCCAAAGGCTCGAGTATCACAAACACCGATGCAGCCGTTGAAGGAACTATGATCATCCGTTCATTGTTCAATGGAGCGCAGGGTGATATTAAAGTTGTTGCTGACCAAAAAGTATTGAGCGCCCTTAACCTTGCTGAAATTCAAAAATCAGAAGAAAATGTGTACTCTGTAACGGTGACCAACGCCAATAACGGCCGGCCAGTAGGGGCGGCAACAGTGGGCAATGGTATTATGGAAAACACGATCCAAGGACTTGGGATTCAGTTTAAAGGGAACATTGGTATTGATGCCACGTGGGATTCTTCAAAGTCAAAATTTGATTTTACTGCCGAAACCAGTCCTGCCACAGCCTACTTGCACGTTGTCGACAACTCCATCGACTTCCAGATCGGAGCCAACGAAGGTCAGACGATGAATACCAGCATTGCTCAGATGGACATTAAGGCGATGGGGCTGGAAAATGTTGTCGTTATCGACCAGACAAGCGCGCAAAAAGCGGTCAGCCTTATTGACAAAGCACTCGTGACGGTGAACTCAGAACGGTCGAAACTCGGTGCGGTATCGAACCGACTTGATCACACCATCAATAGCTTAGCCGTAGCCGGTGAAAACCTGCAAGCCTCTGAATCTCGTATTCGTGACGTTGATGTGGCTAAAGAGATGACCCAGTTTACTTCAAAGCAACTTCTGTCACAAGCCGCTATGGGGATGCTGGCTCAGGCTAATGCATTGCCACAGGGGCTGATGGCACTCTTGCGTTAACCGATTTGCTTCAGTAGGGGCTAAACCTCTATTGGCAAATCACCTTGCGGGGGATGTGTCATGAATATTGAAAGTAGCATTGGAAGAGTATCAACGTTGCATGTAGGCGGCACCGGTGAGAATCCCTCAAAGATGGTGCGTCGGGGAGGTGGCGACTCGGCTGAGGTGTCAGCGGGTCGAGATCCCCAAGCTCCATCTGCGCACGAAACTGCGCCACCAGCACGTACTGCCGAACAGCAAAAGGAGATGCGGCAAGCTATTGACGAAATCAATCGGTCGCTAAAAAATCTCCATGTGTCGCGGCAGTTTGAGGTCGACGAAAGTAGTGGCCAGATGGTGATTACCCTTTACGATACCGAAAAAGGGGAGAAGATCCGTCAGATTCCCAATGATTTCGACCTGAAACGGATCTCAGAGGTAAAAAAATATCTTGGTGTGCTCTACGACGATAACGCGTAACAGCACTATTGGCTGATTTTCTTGAGTCGGGGTTCGCCCCGACTTTTTTTTGTTCAAGTTTCCCCGTGTGAAATCCGAAATGGTCAGCAGGCAAGGATGCCGAATCGAACTATCACGGAGGATAGCGCCATGAGTATGTCAATTTACAACAACATTGCCTCAATGAATTCCCAGAATGCCCTGCGGGTCAATAACGGGGATCTCGCCAAGTCTCTCGAACGCCTTTCATCTGGTTTACGGATTAACCGTGCTTCTGACGATGCTTCTGGTCTTGCGATTTCAGAAAAAATGCGTGGACAGATCCGCGGCCTTGATCGCGCCGTATCGAACGCCCAGGACGGCATCTCGCTGATCCAAACGGCTGAAGGGGCGCTGAACGAAACCACAGCCATCCTGCAACGGATGCGGGAACTTTCCGTTCAAGCGGCTAACGGCACCTACACCTCTAACGACCGTCAGGAAATCCAAAAAGAAGTCGATCAGCTGAAAAACGAGATCGACCGAATCTCTACCTCAACCGAATTCAACACTAAAAAACTCTTAAATGGTGACGCTACTGCTCGTTGGTCGACTTCAGATGTCAGCAAGATGGAAGCAATCGTGCGTGATAAAGTCGTTACTGGCAACTATAAGCTTGATGTCACCACCAAGGTTGGCGCCAACCAAGTGCAGAAATCCGACATCATGACCTTGAAATCTGGGGCGATGGCGGGTGATATTTTGACGGCACAAGGGGTCGTATCCGCTGGCACCACTGGTGTTGGCAATATAGCTACCACGAACCAGTCTGGCATTGTCGGCATTAAGGATGCCGAAGGGGTACGGACGGGTGATCTTGATGATCGTACGTATCGGGTAAACGTTGCCGCAGTTTCGAATGGCGGTACCTTTGCGGGTGCTAACGCTGTTGGTGAGACGGCAGCAAACATTGGTACTGGTGGCGGTGTTAACGAAAGTATGAGCTTAGCTGATAGTGTCGCCGTGAATGGTTACTACCAGCAAACTGGCTCAAGCTGGTCAGTACGCGCTTTCTCTGATGATGGAACAAACCGGTTTAATATTGCCATTGATGGAGATAAAGCGCTGGTGGCATCAGGTGTAGGTTCAGCGAATCTGATCACACAAGGAGTGCACGGCTATATCGAAATTGAATTCAACAACGACATCAGTGTTAACTCTTCTGGTGGCTCTGTTGGGGATGCATCAGGTGCGGCACGGGCTCGATTTATCGATGTGAAAACTGGAACCGCCGGAGCGTGGTCTGAGGTAACGGTCAGTGACACGGGTCAAGTACAACTTGGTGCTGCTGGCATTGCGGGACAGACGCACGATAAAACCGCAGTTGCCAGTGTTTTTGAATCTGGCGCTATCATGCAGCTTGGTACGGGTGACAAAATTGTCAAAGGTGATAAAGTTCTTCTGACGATAGATGATAACATTGCAAACGTGCTTGATGGTAGCACCAGCGGTGTTTTGATGTCGCAGGGAGCAGGGGCGATTAAGATCGACGAACGCTTTGACGATGGCGCCACAGGAGCCCCACGCGAACTGCGGGGAGCATACTTTATCGCTGGTGAAGAGAATGGTATCCAAAACACCATTTTGACAGCTGGCCCAAAAGACATCAACTACCACATCGCTCAACTTGACGAAAAAACCGGTTCAATGACGATCGGCTCTATCACACTTGAAACCAAAGCGAACCAAGAAGGGACGATGCGTGACAGTGCGGTCAATATGGAGATTCGTGGAACGTCAGGTTTGGCCTCGGCATATACGAAACTGAGCGACATAGAGTCATTCATTACTCCTGATGGAACCAGCGTATTTGCTGTATCGCAGAAAATGACCCTCTATGGCAATGGCAAGCAGGTAGATATCTACCTTGAGGCGGCTGATACGATTAGCAGCTTGGTTGATAAGTTCAAGACCGCTATGACAAGCCAAGATAAAGGGCTTGGAATCACAATGAAGAGTGCCGAAACTGATAACATGGTTTCGCAGTTCATCGCCAAAGGCTCAAACGTTGCGGGAAGTGATGCGGCTGTCGAAGGCACCATCCTGCTCCGTTCGCTCTTTAATGGCGCTCAGGGTGAAGTGAGCCTCGTTGCTGACCAAAAACTACTTGATGCACTGAACCTCAGCGAAATTCAATCTGCGAAAGAAAACGTTTATAGCGTTCGAGTAACCGATGCCCACACCGGTCGTCCTGTTGGTAGTGACACCGTGGGTGATGGCATTATGGAGAACGTCATCCAAGGGGTCGATGTAGCCTTCAAAGGGAACATCGGTGTCAGTGCAACTTTTAATACCAGTTTGCAGAAATTTGAGTTTACGGCTGAAACAAAGCCAACCAGCATGTATCTGCACCTTGTTGATAACTCGATCGACTTCCAGATCGGTGCCAACGAAGGCCAGACCATGAATACCAGCATCGGTCAAGTCGATGTCAAGTCACTTGGGTTGGAGAATGTAACGCTAGTCGACCAGAAACTGGCGCAAAAAGCGATCACCAAGATTGATAAGGCGCTGGTAACCGTCAACTCCGAACGCGCTAAACTCGGTGCGGTATCGAACCGCCTTGATCATACGATCAACAGCTTGAGTGTAGCGGGTGAAAATTTGCAGGCTTCTGAATCTCGTATTCGCGACGTAGACGTTGCCAAAGAGATGTCGAAGTTTACTTCCAAGCAAATGTTGTCACAGGCCGCACAGTCAATGCTGGCGCAGGCCAACCAATTGCCGCAAGGGCTCATGCAGCTTCTCCGCGGATAATACGCCGCTTTCTCCCATTCCCCCGCCGATCGCGGCGGGGGAATATGAGGGGAAATAATCGCAGCAAAGTTTTTCCGAAGCAGATCGCCCGTTTTACCGTGTCATTTTGAACGAGCGTAGCGAGGAGAAATCTGAGATCTCTCACTGCGTTCGAGATGACGGGCTGATATCACAAAATTGGTCAGGGAAACAGTTTGGTCAGAAGAACAGTAACGTGACTTGCAAGAGAGGTTTTTGGCCGGTGTTTGTTGAGGGAGAGGGAAAAATCCCCCCAGCAACGAGTATCGACTCCTGATCTCTCCCCCGTTTGGGGTATCAGGCACCGCAGGAAAGGGCAACTCCTTGCTTTTCCTGCGGTGAGAATAACAACGGAGTACGGAAAGGAGAATCTTCGGCACTCTCACAACGCACGACGTAAATTCTTGCCGCTACGTCTTCGTCAACTTTACGCCCTTCACGGATGAAGGGTGAACACCGTGCAAGTGCTGGTACCACTTGCCAATATCATGGAGGATAGTGTCATGAGTATGTCTATTTACAACAACATCCCTTCGATGAATTCGCAGAACGCTCTGCGGATGAACTCTGGGGATCTGACGAAGTCTCTCGAACGCCTTTCATCTGGTTTACGGATTAACCGTGCTTCTGACGATGCTTCTGGTCTTGCAATTTCAGAAAAAATGCGTGGACAGATCCGCGGCCTTGATCGCGCCGTATCGAACGCCCAAGACGGCATTTCGCTGATCCAAACAGCAGAAGGTGCCTTGAACGAAACAACTTCCATCCTGCAACGGATGCGGGAACTTTCCGTTCAAGCCGCCAACGGCACCTACACCTCTAACGACCGTCAGGAAATCCAAAAAGAAGTCGATCAGCTGAAAAACGAGATCGACCGAATCTCTACCTCAACCGAATTCAACACTAAAAAACTCTTAAATGGTGACGCTACTGCTCGTTGGTCGACCTCTGACATTGACAAGATGGAAGCGATCGTGCGCGATAAAGTCGTTACTGGTAACTACAAGCTTGATGTAACGGCAAAAGTTGGTGCTAACCAAGTGCAGAAATCCGACATCATGACCCTGAAATCTGGGGCGATGGCGGGTGATATTTTGACGGCACAAGGGGTCGTATCCGCTGGCACCACTGGTGTTGGCAATATAGCTACCACGAACCAGTCTGGCATTGTCGGCATTAAAGAGATTGAAGGTGTTCGTACCGGCGATATTGACGATCGTACGTATCGGGTAAACGTTGCCGCAGTTTCGAATGGCGGTACCTTTGCGGGTGCTAACGCTGTTGGTGAGACGGCAGCAAACATTGGTACTGGTGGCGGTGTTAACGAAAGTATGAGCTTAGCTGATAGTGTCGCCGTGAATGGTTACTACCAGCAAACTGGCTCAAGCTGGTCAGTACGCGCTTTCTCTGATGATGGAACAAACCGGTTTAATATTGCCATTGATGGAGATAAAGCGCTGGTGGCATCAGGTGTAGGTTCAGCGAATCTGATCACACAAGGAGTGCACGGCTATATCGAAATTGAATTCAACAACGACATCAGTGTTAACTCTTCTGGTGGCTCTGTTGGGGATGCATCAGGTGCGGCACGGGCTCGATTTATCGATGTAAAAACTGGAACCGCCGGAGCGTGGTCTGAGGTAACGGTCAGTGACACGGGTCAAGTACAACTTGGTGCTGCTGGCATTGCGGGACAGACGCACGATAAAACCGCAGTTGCCAGTGTTTTTGAATCTGGCGCTATCATGCAGCTTGGTACGGGTGACAAAATTGTCAAAGGTGATAAAGTTCTTCTGACGATAGATGATAACATTGCAAACGTGCTTGATGGTAGCACCAGCGGTGTTTTGATGTCGCAGGGAGCAGGGGCGATTAAGATCGACGAACGCTTTGACGATGGCGCCACAGGAGCCCCACGCGAACTGCGGGGAGCATACTTTATCGCTGGTGAAGAGAATGGTATCCAAAACACCATTTTGACAGCTGGCCCAAAAGACATCAACTACCACATCGCTCAACTTGACGAAAAAACCGGTTCAATGACGATCGGCTCTATCACACTTGAAACCAAAGCGAACCAAGAAGGGACGATGCGTGACAGTGCGGTCAATATGGAGATTCGTGGAACGTCAGGTTTGGCCTCGGCATATACGAAACTGAGCGACATAGAGTCATTCATTACTCCTGATGGAACCAGCGTATTTGCTGTATCGCAGAAAATGACCCTCTATGGCAATGGCAAGCAGGTAGATGTCTACCTTGAGTCGGCTGATACGATTGGCAGCTTGGTTGATAAATTCAAAACTGCTATTACTGATAAAGACAAAGGCCTTGGTATTACCATGGGCAGTGCAGAGACCGATAATATGGTTTCGCAGTTCATCGGCAAAGGTTCAGGCGTCAGCGGTACTGATGCGGCTGTCGAAGGCACCATCCTGCTCCGTTCACTCTTTAATGGTGCTCAAGGTGAAATCAGCCTTGTTGCTGACCAAAAACTACTTGATGCACTGAACCTCAGCGAAATTCAATCTGCGAAAGAAAACGTTTACACCGTCAACGTTACCGATGCCCACACCGGCCGCCCTGTCGGAAAAGACACTGTTGGCGATGGATTGATGGAGAACGTCATCCAAGGGGTCGATGTAGCCTTCAAAGGGAACATCGGCATCACCGCAAGCTATAACAGCACCCTGCAGAAGTTCGACTTTACCGCTGACTCAACTCCGGAAACCATGTATCTGCACCTTGTTGACAACTCGATCAATTTCCAGATCGGTGCTAACGAAGGTCAGACCATGAACACCAGTATTGGTCAGATGGATGTGAAGGCACTTGGTCTTGAAGATGTTCTGTTAGTCGACCAGAAACTGGCGCAAAAAGCGATCACCAAGATCGATAAGTCGCTTGGTATGGTAAACTCGGAACGGGCGAAACTCGGTGCGGTATCGAACCGCCTCGATCACACGATCAACAGCTTGAGTGTAGCGGGTGAAAACTTGCAAGCTTCAGAATCTCGTATCCGTGACGTAGACGTTGCCAAAGAGATGTCGAAGTTTACTTCGAAGCAAATGCTCGTACAAGCTGCTCAGAGTATGCTGGCTCAGGCTAATGCACTGCCACAAGGGCTCATGCAGCTCCTCCGCTAATCACTTCATAAGAATACGATATGAATTGGATAGCACGGAGCGCAGGCTCATCAAGGAGTGTACTATCCGGGCCAGACAGGATCTAATGTTTTGCCGGGGGATTTTCCCCCGGCTTTTTTTTGTTAGAAATTTGCGGTTATCGAGTCACCTCTCTAGTTTCCAAGAGTTCAACAGACTGCTATACTCCTCGGCTGTACTGATTTATACCGAGGTTTCCCCCTATGCTTGATAAGCTCCAGACCCTAGAAGAACGCTACCAACTGCTCAGCGGCCAACTTACGCTTCCAGAAACGGCGGCAGATAACCGTCGATTCCGCGATATCTCGAAAGAGGTGAGCGACCTTTCTGAAATTGTACAGGTATTTAACGCCTACAAAAAAGTGCTTAGCGATCTTGAAGATAACCGCGAACTGGTGGCGACGGAAAAAGATCGCGATATGCGTGAACTGGCGATTGCCGAAATCGAAATGCTGGAAGAGCGCGAAGTGAGCCTAAAAAACGAACTGACCGAACTGCTGACCCCCAAAGATCCGAATGACGATAAAAACGTTATTTTGGAAATCCGCGCCGGAACAGGTGGCGATGAGGCGGGCTTGTTCGTTGCCGATCTGTTCCGCATGTACAGTTATTATGCCGAAAGTCGCCGCTGGAAAGTAGAAACGTTGAGTGTCAACGAAACTGGCGTTGGTGGATACAAAGAAGTGATTGCTATGATTAACGGCAAGGGGGCGTACTCGCGACTCAAGTACGAATCCGGCACTCACCGCGTGCAGCGCGTTCCGGCGACCGAATCAAGTGGCCGCATTCATACCTCAGCGGTGACCGTAGCCGTTTTACCCGAAGCCGAAGAGGTTGATATTGATATCAATCCCACTGACCTGCGGATTGATGTCTACCGATCGAGTGGCGCTGGTGGTCAGCACGTCAATACCACCGATTCAGCCATTCGCATCACCCACATTCCAACTGGCATTGTCGTTACCTGTCAGGATGAACGTTCGCAGCATAAAAACAAAGACAAAGGGATGCGGATTCTGCGTGCTAAAATTCTTGATCACGCCGTGCAGGAGGCTGACGATGAGCGCAGTGCCGATCGTAAAAAGCAAGTTGGCAGCGGCGACCGCTCGGAACGAATCCGCACCTATAACTATCCGCAGGGGCGTGTGACTGATCACCGTGTCGGCCTGACGCTGCACCGTCTCGACGCCATTCTCGAAGGCGATCTTGATGAGATTATCGAAACATTGATCCGCACTGTCCGCGCCGGGGAACTCAGTCAAGGTGAGTGAAATCTGGACGCTGCAACGACTGGTGAAATGGGCGAGCGACTATTTCGCTGAGCGCGATGTCAACGCGCCGCGTTTTTGTGCGGAGACGTTAATTGCTCTTGCTTGCCAGCTATCGAATCGAATGGATATTTACCGCTATTTTGATCGTCCGGTTACACCAGAAGAACTGACGACATTTAAAGGCTTACTGAAACGGCGCGTTGCCGGTGAGCCGTTGGCGTATATTGTGGGCGAACAGAATTTCCTTGGCCTTGATTTTACCGTTGGCAAAGGGGTGCTGATTCCTCGCTATGACACCGAAGTGCTGGCTCTCGCCGCCATTGACCTGCTGCCACAGTTGCCCCGCATTGATGGCGTGTTGCGCATCCTTGATCTGTGTTGCGGCAGTGGTGCTTTTGGGATTGCCGTCGTCAAGCTTGGTCGTGCGGAAAAAGTGGCGCTAACCTTGGTTGATATCGACGACACTGCGCTGGGGTATGTACAAAAAAATGTCACGCGTCATGGTGGCGAAAGCGCGGTGAGCGTTGTTCAAAGCGATATGTTTGCCGAAGTTACCGGGAAATTTTCGCTGATTGTGTGCAATCCGCCCTACCTTGATGCGGCTCACATGCAGGCGTTAGATCGCGACGTGCAAGCGGAACCGGCTCAGGCACTGGATGGCGGAAGCGATGGACTCGATTTTTATCGTATTCTCGCGCGGCAGGTGCCGGAATATCTCGTTGCTGGAGGTGCGCTGGTGCTGGAGGCGGGATATGATCAACACTCTGCGTTGGCGGAACTTTTTCCATCCGGTAGGTCTTTATTCGATAATGGGCAGCGGTTTCGCGGCCTGAGTGTAGTTTACTGAAAAATGCCTCATAAAGGATAAATGTGGTTGCTTCCCACCGTTGGGCGTACTAGATTTGTTTCGTCATGTGCGAAGTACATGGCGAAACCGTATCGGAGGAATAATATGACTCGTCGCGTGGTAAGCCTGATTGGACTATTGTGTATATGCTTTTGGGGATCGTCATCGGTATTCGCGCAAGTTGCTGATTTGAATTCTGAAGAGCTGAAGCAGCGGATCGAAAGTGCGCAGAATACTGTTGTGGTGGATACTCGGAGTAATCAAGAGTACGTGACGGGACATATCAGCGGAGCGATCAATATTACCTCTCAAGAATCAAACATGTTCAGTACCATCGCCCGCTTTTTGCCGCCAGATAAAGAGACAACCCTGATTTTTTATTGCCGTGGATACAATTGCAGTCTAGCCCCAGACGCAGCGATGGCGGCGTATGCTGCTGGTTATCGCCATGTCTACACGTACCGCGGCGGATACCCCGACTGGCAAGCGAAAGGGTATCCGATCGTTCATCGCTGATTGCTCTTGATATAGCGAATGTATACGGAAAGCCAAATGCCGAGCTTTGAAAAGAGGCACTTGGGAAAAAGTGCTCACACCGCCGAACGCAAAACTCTGGCAATGGAGCAAACCGCGACTTACTGTGGAATGTCTCTCCCACCCCCTATCTAATAATGGGGGGATTATCGGATAGAGTACCCAGTGCCTACCGGCTTTTTTTCTGTAACCGCATTTTTTGCCGCTCTTTTCCGGCCATATTCTTTTCTGAAAACAACTTTTCGCCTGTAAAAGGATTTTTTCCTGTGTAATACATGAGGCTGGAATAGGTTGATGGTGTTGGCGTAAAGATTTGTACTTGCTCCGGCTGAATGTGCAGCACGCGGCTAGCGTAGTTCTGAAGCTTTTCCATCGCGCGTTCGTCGCAGCCGGGGTGTGCGGCGATAAAGTAGTAGGTTAAAAATTGCTGTTTCTGGTGTTTGCGGTTTAAAGACGCAAAGAGTTCGCAAAACTTTTCCAGATGATTTCCCGCCGCTGGTTTCCCCATGAGTTCCAAAATTTTGGGTTCGGTGTGTTCGGGGGCAATTTTCATTTGCCCAGAAACGTGGTGCTCGACCAGTGTTTCAAGGTAGGCGAGGCCGTGTTGTTTATCTTCCAGAATCAAATCATGGCGAATTCCTGAGGCTACGAAGATTTTCTTTACGCCGGGGATTTTGCGCAGCCGTTCCAGTAATTTGCGCTGGGATTGGTGTTCGACGGGAAGCTGCTCGCAGCGCTGTGGCACGAGGCAGCGGCGATGCTGACAACTGCCGTGACGCAGCTTTTTTTTGCATTCGTAGCCGTACATGTTAGCGGTTGGCCCACCCACATCGGAAACAATCCCGCGAAATTTTGGGTGGCGGGTAAATGCTTGCACTTCGCTTTCAATTGATTGTGCCGAGCGGGAGCGTACTGTGCGCCCTTGGTGCACCGCTATGGCGCAGAAATTACACTCGCCATAACATCCCTGATGCGTGGCGACGGAAAAGCGGATGGTGTCGAGCGCCCGCACGGTTCCCTGCGGGCGGTGCGCTGGGTGGAGTTCGCGCTCGAATGGCAGCGTGTAGATGGCGTCTAGCTCCGCTTCGCTGAGGTAATGCGCCGGTGGCTGCTGGATCAGATAGCGGTCACCATGTTTTTGCGCAAGCGGTTTGGCGGTCAGTGGATCGTTATTGGCATAAAACATGTGGAACATCGCGGTAAAGGCGTCAGCATCGGCGGCTACGGTTTCGTAATCCGGTATTTCAAGCGCATCTACTGGCATTTCACGACTGAGAAAGCAGAGCCCGCGAAGAGCCGAAACGGGCTGCCGATCGCGCAGGGCGCAGGCCAGTTCGACAATCGATCGCTCCGCCATGCCGTACAGGAGGTAGTCAGCTTTGGCGTCCACCAGCACCGAGCGGCGGATACGGTTATCCCAGAAATCGTAGTGCGCTACTCGGCGCAGGCTCGCTTCAATGCCTCCCAGGACAATGGGGACGGTAGGCTTAAAATGGCGGCGAATGAGGTTCGTATACGCAATACAAGCTCGATCGGGGCGGCGAGTGTTGGCGCCGCCGGGGGTGTAATCATCCTGCTGCCGCTTCTTTTTCAGGGCGGTGTAGTTGGCAACCATTGAGTCGACACTGCCCGCCGTCACTCCCCAGAAGAGGCGCGGTTCGCCTAGGCGCGTGATATCGTCGCTGCTGTTCATGTCGGGTTGTGGGATAATGCCGACGCGAAAACCTGCCGCGACCAGAATTTTCCCCAGTAGAGCGACACCAATAAACGGGCTGTCGATGTAACTATCGCCACTGACAAGGATAATATCGAATTGATCCCAGCCTAGGGTGTGGGCTTCGGCACGGCTAACAGGAAGATACATCGCAATCGCTCCAACGGGGAAATATGGCGCGCATAGTGCCGTGGGAGCAACGAAATAGCAAGTGCGCTTTTTTGACTGGTGTTGTATATTTCTCGGCTGAGCAATTCGATTGTATACGATAGCATCCTATCTTAAATGCCATGAGGAGAATGAACGTTGATCAGGAAAATTCGCAAAAAACTCCAGCAGTGGTTTGGCCGCGCCAGCAAAGCACCTGTCATTATTTCTGAAGAAGTTATCCTTCCTTCTCGCCGCCATCCTTCTGCGGCACCAGCCAAAATACCCGTTTACACCCCCGCGCAAGAGTCTCATTCAAGTCACACGGAATCTGTTGATGGCGAGGTTGCGCCAAAGTCGCGCCGTCGTCGCCGTAAACCAAATCGAGATAAATCGTTACAGGCAGAAGGTGGGCGTGACGTTCTCTCATCACTGCCCGAGCCGATTATCCCAGAAATACTGCAGCAGGAGCCGTGGGAACTGGAGTCATTTCGTGTTGAACCGGAAGAGGGAAAAATCCGCTTTCACGACCTTGGATTGCCGCTGGAGCTTATGCGGGCGATATCGGAGGCGGGCTTTACCTACTGTACTCCGATACAAGGGTTCATCTTGCCGCATACCTTGGCAGGAAAGGATGCTGCTGGAAAAGCGCAAACCGGAACGGGGAAGTCCGCAGCCTTTCTTTTGACTATCCTCCATCGTCTGCTCGTGTCGCCACTGCCAGGCATCCGCCCAGGTACACCACGGGCGCTTATTATGGCACCGACGCGTGAACTGGCATTGCAAATCGAGAAAGATGCTCGAGTACTGGCCAAATATATGTCTGCTAAAATCGTCTGCCTGTTCGGTGGTATCGATTTTGAAAAACAGCGCCGTTTGCTTGAGCAGCAGCAGGTAGATATTATTGTTGCGACTCCCGGACGTTTGCTTGATTTTAAACGCCGTGGCGACGTCCATCTTGGCAAAGTGGAAATTATGGTTATCGATGAAGCTGACCGTATGCTCGATATGGGATTTATTCCCGATATTAAACAGATTATCAATGCTACGCCGCCCAAGAATCGCCGCCAGACACTCTTTTTCAGCGCAACACTGACGACGGATGTGGTTAATCTTTCGTCACAGTGGACGACGGATGCGGTACGCGTCGAAATTGAGCCCGACCATGTCACCGCCTCGACTATTACACAAACCGTGTACATCCTGACACGCGATCAAAAATTCCCACTGCTTTATAACCTGCTTATTCAAAATAGCTTAGAGCGAGTTATCGTCTTTGCTAATCGACGTGACGAAACGCGCCGCCTCAGCGAAAAGCTGAACCGCTATGGTATTAAAAGTGCCATTCTTTCTGGTGACATTGCTCAAGGAAAGCGGATAAAAACGCTGGAATCTTTCCGAGCAGGAACGATTAAAGTGCTGGTTGCTACGGATGTTGCTGCGCGGGGAATTCACGTTGATGCGATTTCGCACGTTGTGAACTACTCGCTTCCAAACGATCCGGAAGATTACGTTCATCGCATTGGACGAACCGGCAGAGCAGGTTCATCGGGCATTTCTGTCAGTTTTGCCGATGAAGATGACTCGTTCTTTTTGCCGGATATCGAAACGTATATCGGACAGAAGTTTGAATACATTCATCCCGATGAAAGCATGACTGCGCCACCACCGCGTGAAGCGATGGTGGCACTGCCACCAGAAGAAGAGAGTGCAGGGAGAAACACCGGTAGGCCGCGCGCGCCGCGTCGTAGAAGATAAGGGAGGAGCAGACAACATGCTAGAGAAGTATTTTCAACTCAAAGCCCATGGAACAAACCCGAAACAAGAATTCATGGCAGGCGTCACGACCTTTATCACCATGAGTTACATTATTTTTGTCAATCCCAACATGCTCAGTAGCGCCGGGATGAACTTCAATGCCGTACTCTTCGCCACGTGCGTTTCGGCGGCTGCCGCGTCGTTGATTATGGGGCTGTACGCCAATTACCCTTTCGCCCTTGCGCCTGGCATGGGGATCAACGCCTATTTCACCTACGCTGTGGTGCTTGGCATGGGATACGCGTGGGAAACGGCGCTGGGAGCGGTGTTTATCTCCGGAGTAATCTTTATCATCCTGACTGCATTGCGTCTACGCGAAGTGCTGATCCGCGCTATTCCTAATGGGATTAAACTTGGCACTTCGCTGGGGATTGGCCTGTTTATCACATTCATTGGGTTGAAAAATGCGGGGATTATTGTCGCTCATCCTGCCACGCTCGTTGGACTGGGCGATTTAACGCAGCCTGCCGTGTTGGTCGGTATTGTTGGGCTCCTCCTTACCGCGTCACTGATTGCGCGCAAAACCCAAGGGGCGATTCTTTGGGGAATCATTGCGAGTACCGTGTTGGCACTGCTGGCAGGCGTGGCGCAGTTGCCAGACGCTATTTTTGGCCTTCCTGCCGTAACCGATATTGAAACCACATTTTTAGCCTTCGACCTTAAAGCCGCTATCATGCTCGGCGTATTAGAGATCATTTTTGTATTTCTGTTCGTGGATATGTTCGACACCATCGGCTGTGTGCTTGGCCTGAGCAAACAAGCGGGATATCTCGACGAAAAAGGGGAACTTCCGCGCGCCAACCGCGTACTGATGGCTGACAGTATCGGCACCACCGTCGGCGCTTGTTTGGGAACCAGTACCGTAACGACCTATCTTGAAAGTGCTTCGGGGATTGCCGAAGGGGGAAGAACCGGACTGACCGCCGTGGTTGTTGGTGGGCTCTTCTTGGTTGCCTTGATCTTTACGCCAATTATTGGCGTTGTCCCTGCCGTCGCAACCGCTCCAGCGCTGATTATCATCGGCGGTCTGATGCTACAGAACGCGTTGCATATTGAATACGACGACATGAGCGAAGTCATCCCCGCTTTTCTTACTATGATTATGATGCCGTTGACGTTTAGTATTGCAACGGGGCTGGCGTTCGGATTCATCTCGTATCCAATTGTCAAGGCACTTTCGGGAAGAATCCGCGAAGTGAGTCCACTGGTGTGGGCGCTGGCAGCGCTGTTTCTGGCGCGGTTCGCGTTTTTGGCAGAGTAAGCGTTAAATAGCTTTGGCTTTGATATATGCAGGAGCTTGCTCATGGTTTTCAAACCCGCCGTATTTGATTGAGGAGGGGTAGTACTCTGAAGCAAATTGCACCTTGCCTGCTGCTGCGTCACCAGCAGTACTGGCAATAAATGCGAGCATGAGATCAGTTCCAGCGGAAACACCAGCGGATGACCATATGTTACCGTCTTGGACGTAACGTTGTTCAACAACTGTTACGTCCCCAAGCGCACGTAAGCGCTCCAGCGAACCCCAGTGAGTTGTTGCCTTCCTACCTGATAAAAGCCCAGCAGCATGCAGCACAAAGGAGCCAGTACATACCGATAGGATCGCCTTGCAATTCTTTGCTTGGTTTGCAACGAAATCGACAAGCACTGGATTATTCACTTCCTGCCGCGTCCCTTGTCCACCTGGAACGAGTAAGAAATCAAGTGGAGGGCACGTGGCAAACGAAACATGTGGGTTGATTGACAATCCCTTTGCGCAAATGATTGGCTCAAGCGATTGGCTAACAATGATGCAGTTTTCTGGGCCATTGGCATTTTTCTTCCACATGGCGAGCATCTCCCACGGCCCTACAAAATCAAGTTCCTCTACCTGATTGAATACAAGAATGCCAAAATTCATAGGAAACCTCCCGCTGACTAGCAATAGGCTTTCAAAGCCGAAACTTCAATTTTGCAAATTATTGTAATCCCCAGTACGGTAATCTCTATGACGAAAATATAGCGAAGAGCCCGCGCCTTGTGTTTATAAGAAAACCCCACTGACGTTACTGCCGGTGGGGTTTTTCTTTTCAAATGGCTTGCATATTACGGGCAGTAGAGCCGGAAGTCCATCTCGCGGTAGAAGATTGAATCTTTGAATTCAATCGACTCGATGTAATCCCAGTCAATAGGTTCGCTGCCTTCCAGCATGTGGCGCACGCGGCGGAAGTTTTCGATGTGTTCAACGGTGCGTTTTGACGAATACTCCGCAGCGGTGCGGGTGGTCATCAAAAATGCCCAGTCGCTCGATTCGGCAAGGAGCAATTCGCGCCCGAGTTGGTTCAGCAGTCGTTCTTGCTCTGGTGTCGCGCTGGTGGCGTACTTGCGGGCAAGTTCGCTGAGGGTAATGCTGCAATCATGCAGGTATTTGTAAATCCAGTCGTTGCCTTCGTTCAACCATACTTCGTTGTACCCTTTATCGCCCCAAGTGGAAGCTGCCGGTCTGGCGATCTGCTGTTCGGGGAAGCGGTCAAGGTATTCGCCAAGCGTGATTGGAGCAATGCTATCTTGATCCTGTGCCATCTTGCGCGAGAAGTGGTAGAGGAAGTCGATCCCTTCGTACCACCAGTGGCCGAAGAGTTCCGCATCGTACGGGCAAACGACTATTGGAGCTTTGCCCATCGCCGCTTGTAGGTATTCGATTTGCTTTTCACGGTTGAACAGGAAGTTGCTGGCATGTTCCTGCACAATAGCTTGCGCTGCGGCAGGATCGTAGAGTTCTTTATGATCGCTATCGCCGGTAATGCGGTAGTATTTCAGGCCGACAAAAACGCGCTTTCCATCTGGATTTATATAGGGTTTAATGTATTCGTACTCCAAATCCCAACCGACATCGCGGTAGAAGTCGCGGTAGCGGATATCGCCGGGATACCCTTCTTTACTCGACCAGACTTGTTTGCTTGATTCTTGGTCACGGCCAAAGGCGGCGACGCCGCGTGGGCTGACAATAGGGGCGTAGTTACCATACAAGGCACGTGGGCGGGAAAAGAGCAGGCCGTGGGTGTCAGTCAGGAAGTACTCGATGCCGTGTTCGGCAAGCACATCTTCCAATCCTTCGTAGTAGGCACATTCGGGCAGCCAGATGCCACGGGGTTGGCGACCGAAAATCCGTTTGTACGAGGCAACGCCAAGGGCGATTTGCGCGTGAACGCTGCGCGGGGTGACGCGCAGGTTGGGAAGAAATCCGTGGGTGGCACCACAGGTGATAATTTCGATAGCGCCGCTTTCCATAAAGCGACGGTAGCCGCCAAGGATACTCCGCTGTAACGTGTCACGATAGTACGCAAGGATTGACTGGAAGCGTTCGCGGTAGAAATAGACCACCTGCTCGGCTTCGCCATCACCTGCAACGCGCTGTACTTCTTTGTCGAGCAGTTCGAGCAGACGCAGGAGGTGCTCTTCAAAGCGGTGGTTGAGGAGTTCGTCTTCCAGCATGTGGCACAGTGGTGGCGTCATAGAAACGGTGATGCGGGGGTAAATCCCTTCGGATTCCAACTTTTCTAGTGACATCAAAAACGGAATATACGTTTCCATCATCGCTTCGTAGAGCCAGTTTTCTTCTAGGAAGCGTTCATGTTCTGGGTGCTTTACAAATGGTAGATGTGAATGGAGTACGATGCTGACGTACCCGCGGGGTTGATGTTCCATATTAGTATCCGCCTGATGAAGAATTGCGAAGGTCGTGGTATTTTCCACTCGAACCTGGGAGATGGATTCTGAGGGACGAGTCGAGTTCTTCGACAATAATCTGCTGATCCCACTCTTCGCGTAGCAATTCCGATTCAGCAACGTTGTATTCAGCAATAGCTCCTGTGGCGCGATTCAGGAATTGCGCCACGGCTGATTCTTCTGCCACGCTGATTGCTGGCATTTTAATGGTGTTGGAACGGACGAACTCCCGGAAATCGCCATTGGCAAAGGTAACGCCAATAGAAACATAAAATTCTGTTTCTGGGGCATTTAAGCAAAGATACCAGCGGCCAATGCGCTCCACATCGTCAACCGTTGTATGCACGTGGTGGGTGGCAGCATTGACCACGCGGAGGGTAAACTGGTAGTTATCGCCCTCTGGCAAGAGGGCGCGTGTCACTTCCCAGTAGGTAAAAACCCACAGCGGATCGCGGTAGAGTATGCAGGCTCGCGTGCTCCCGATTTCGTTCGGAAGGTAGATATTGTTGAATTCGATGCGCAGGTGTTCGCCTTCATTGCGGTGGATGAAAAACGATGACACTCCACTCTCACGCGAAATACGGAAGATAGCTTCTGCTAGCTGATGATTACTCATCCGCGTGCGTCCGATAATATTGAAGCTTCGCCCGATACGAATCAATTCTTCACGTGGTAGCTCAAGTAATTTTTCCATTATTCCTCCAAAAGTTCATCGGTCAGAGCCTTCTCCCCCGCACACCATTTCCGGGGTAACCGGATTCATGTAGATCCCCGTTGCGGTCGTGAGCGACCCGATCGGTGCGACCCAAGGAAGTATTTCAATATGCCAATGAGAGCAAGAGGGGGTATCTCCTCTTGATTGGGTAAAAAGGTTGACATGAAACGGCGGATTTCCCAGTGCACGGTGTAACTTTCCATAACACTCATGGAGCAAAGAAGCAAGTGACAGAAACTTTCCACTTTCTAAGTCGGCAAAATCAGCCTGATGTTTCTTGGGATACAGATGCATTTCAAAGGGACAACGGGAGGCATACGGCGCGATGGCCAAAAATGCCTCATTCTCCGCAATCACCCGTTTGCGATGTTCGCGCTCTTGGTGGATCATATCACAGACTAAGCAGCGGTTGCGGAAGGTGGCATATTCGTTCTGTGCGTTTGCCACCCGCCTGACTTCAAGTGGAACATCCGGCAGTGCGAATATCTGCGTGTGTGGATGGGCGATGCCACTCCCGCTAAATACTCCTGCGTGTCGACTAAATGAAATATAGGCAAAACGAATATCTTTGGCCAGATCTCGCATGCGTTCTGCGCAGAGGTGAAGGTTGGTTTCGAGATCCACCACACTCATATCCCAGGGGTGTTGGTTATGTAGGCGCGATTCTATCAGGATTTCGTGCGCCCCGACGCCTTTCGTGACGTCATACACGCCATCGCCGTGCGCATCATTTTCCCCTTCAACAGAGAAAAGTGGAACTCGATTCGGGATTACCCGCTGTTGCCATGAGCCATCTTTGCGGTTCAATTTTTGGGCAATGGTGAACGAAGCGTACACTTCATTGCCTGGGCAGAACGGGCAGTGTGGGTCATGCGGTGGGCGTGTAGTGTTATGTGCGCCGGGTGCGACACGCTCCCACAGCGGCATGCGGGTAACACCTGGCTCGTAGACGACGTCAAAGCGCTGAAATAGATCCCGACGCAAGGTAGTCGACATTTTATTCACCACTCAGCGCAAGCATAAAGCTAAATTTTGCTGGCGCTTCCGCGCTGAGACGCAGCGGAACGGCGAAGAGTAGCGAGTTGCCTTGATAGGTCAAGTCGATCCCCCCTTCGGATTTGGAAACGGTTGATACTGGAAACGAGAGCAGGTGTTTTGCCGTGCACGTCGAAAGGCGTAACGGGGTATGAAACATAGGGTCAGTCATTTCTACACTCCGCGCGTGCTCGCAGCTAAACGATTCGCTTTTGGCGTATATCTCGTCGCCGACTTGCAGCGCACCATCCGATGGAATGTGGATATTCCATTCGCATCCATAGATACACTCAAGCGGCGTGGTCGATGGCGTGGTGATGGTGATGTCGACCACGATGCTGCCAGAAAGGAAACGGTATTTTTTGCGAATCGAAACATCAGCCGTTTTTTTATCCCAGTGATAGATGCCGCCATGACGTACCAGCTCAACATCGCTGAGCGTCCGCTGTTCGATCTGAAAGGGCTGGTTGGCAAAGTCGCCTTGTTCCCACAGATCTGCGCAGCGAAAATCTTCCACCGTTGGCATCCGCCCCATCAGGTGGTCGATGGCCGAATATTTCAGGTGCCAGTCGTAAAGCAAGTGGACCGAGTAATCTTCTGCCACGGCATCGGCACCGTGAATCGTCGCAATTTCGTCGCTTTGAGTTGTCGGCTGGGTCGCCTCTGCCGTTGGTTCTTCGGCGGGGGTGGCCGGTTTTTTCAGGGCTTCGTGGTACGCTTCATGTTTACGCGAAAGGGTATTGGTATAATTGAGCATGGTTTCAAGCGAACTGAGTTCAAATAATTGCCCACCGTGACGGGTCGAAATCGCCGCAAAATATTGCTCGGTACGGGCAAGTATTTCGTCGTACCCATCAAGGTCGAAATCGCCAGCTTGAATGCCGCGTTTGCCCGAGAGCTTTTCGCAGCGGTTCAGCGCTTCGTACACGTTATAGCGGAGGTTTGGCAGATAAAGTCCACCGAAGACACCATGCCACAGTGCGTCGTTACATTGCCCCTGAAAGAGTGCTTCGCGTGCGCTCGACCCTTTGGCGAGTGTTGCGAGACGGAGCATTTTTTTATGGATGTTATTTGATTCTGGATATTTCACGAGAAAGTTACGCCAGATGCCCCCTTTGACAAAGGCCGCGCGCTCTGGGTTGGTGGCCGCTACTTCATGGGTAAACTGTTCGAAAACGGTTCCCTGATGCGGTGGCAAGCTCCATTGCCCCATCTCTTGATAGGAGCAGGTCGGCAAGTAGGCGAGTCCGAGGGCGGGCTCTTGCACGATATAATCGCTAAAATGCGTTGGGATAATGTGCGGTTTTTGCAAAAGAGTTTCAAAGAATGTCGCCAGCCATTTGCGGTCGCCGTACACCCACGGGAAGGTATTCGGCCAGACGCCAAATTTTTCGCCATCGTCAAAAAAGGTCATGGCGGCGAGCCGTTTGGGATCAGCCGCGTTTTCCAGCACTTCAATGGTTTTTGATTCGGGCTTGAATGGGATGGTGTAGCGAAGTTTTTCGCTGATCGGAAAGAGCTTCAGGCTTTTGCCACCCTCCTCGGTCAGGTAGTAGCCATTCATCGCTTCGGGGGTAAAACCCGCCGAAAAAAAGTGGTAATCGTCGACAATGGCGTATTCCACACCAGCAGCAACAAGCGAAGGGACAATCGAAGCATCCCAAACCCGTTCTGTCAGCCAAAGGCCGCGTGGCCGTTGACCAAAGTGGGTACGGATAAATTCCGAAAGCATTTCGATTTGCGCGATGCGATCTTCATGTGGAATGGCCGCAAGGACGGGTTCGTAAAAGCCACCGGTAAAAAACTCTATTTGGCCACGGCGAGCCATTCGTTGCATCCGTTCAAACACGTCGGGGCTATTCTGCTGGAGCCACTGGAAGAGCCATCCGCTATAGTGGACGGCAAAGCGAAAGTCAGGAAAAGATTCGGCAACTTCAAGGAATGGTGCGTAGCTTTGTTTGGAGGCTCCTTCAACGACCCACGAAAAATTCTTGTACGGCTGGTGACAGTGAATGCCGAACAGTAAGGCGACTGATGGTTGCATATCCGTTCCTTTGTCAGGGTGCTCATCCATCCTGAGTGTTTGCGAGTGTTTCAACAGAGCGTCAGTGACGGTACGTTTTGCATGGCTTCAGCGCTGATAATAAAATTGCGCTGATGCGTGTAGTAGACGAGTCCGGTCGCGGCGCCCGCAACTTTGCGGACATACTTGCGGCGCGTGGCGTCTACTTCAACTTTTGTTGCGTCGGAAGCACGTGAATAATACGCGGCAATAGCGGCCACTGTAAAGAGAACATTTTCCGGTGGTTCCGCACGGTTGTGGGCGCGAATGACGACATGCGAGCCGGGGATATCTTTGGCGTGAAACCACCAATCGTCGGGGCGGGCGCTCAGGGTGACTTCGTCGTTGGCGCGGCTACTTAAACCTACCGCTACCTCGTAACCCTCAACCTCTAGCCGTTTAATGCGGCTGATCCCTTTGTTTTGATTTCGTTTGCCCTTTTTCGGAAGGGTTTTCTGCCCTAACAGCCATTCGCGGGTGGCGACAACTTCTTCCATCCCTTGCGCCCAGCGGAGGTGATACTGCTCTTGTTCCAGTGTGGCCAGGCGCTCCTCCCGTTTCGCAATTTGCGCGGCGAGGTGAAAGAGCGCCGTGCGATCTTTGCGGGCACGGATAAAAAGCGCGTTCATGTATTCAGTCGGCGTAGTATCGGGTGGAATGGGAATATCCATTGTTGTGTTGGTGGCATAGTCGACGCAATGCACACTGTTTTCGACAATGGGCACGTAGAGATGTGCTTTCAAGAGTTCCGCTTGTTTCAGAAGGTCGTGATAATTCTGACGTTTTTCTTTTTCCGCGGTGAATTCTACAATCCGTTCGCGCTCACGTGCGATCAATTCATCAATACGGCGCACCAGTTTGTCGCGCTGCACCATCCAGCCACTGCGTTCGCGTTGTTTTTCTTGGAGCAGAAGCGCCGAGGGCGAGGTAAAATATTCCTGTATGGCGGCATGTGTCAGCGGTACGACGGAATAAAACTCGCGTGTGCCAAATTCATGACGCACGCATTGATAGTGTTTTGCTTCGATAGCTTGCATGAATGGAGGAAATTCATCAGGAAAGCGGTGAAAGTATTCGATCAAATATGGGGGGAAGGCGATAGACTTCTTCGCCTGTGGAAGGTCGCTAAAGTCGGTGCCGTGTTCCGGCCAGGCTCGATTTGAGCTGGGTGGCGGTGAATAGGACGAACCGTTTAGCAGCGGTCGGGCAGTGGAGAGGTCGCTGTTTTCTTTCAGAACGGCCAGTATTTCCTTTGCCTCACTCAGAAAAAAAAGATTGGAGTGGCGTCCCATCACTTCAAAGACGAGGTGAAATTTTTGCTTACGCCCTTCGTTGACGGTGCCAAAGGTTAAGCGAACCAACCGTTCGCCAACGCCAAAGAGCGCCGCTTTGAGTAAGTAGGCGCCTTTGAGCGAATGGCGCAGGATGCGACCAAAAGGATAGTCGCGATCAACACCAGTAATCGGGTGACCTTGCGGGGCGAGGGCGAGATAGTTGGGCGAGGCAAGGGCGCTGAATGCCAACACGCGCTGGTTGCTCAGCACCATAAAAAGCTGATGCCATTCGGGCATAACGATATCGCGCACACGGCACCCAGCCGTATGCGCGTTGATTTCATCGACAACAGCGCGGAGAAGGAAATAGTCCATTACACCGCAGCAAGCGCCGCATTGAGATCGGCAATGATATCGTCAATATGTTCAATGCCAATCGAAAGGCGGATGTAGTCGGGTGAAACGCCGGTTGCCACTTGTTGTGCTTCGCTGAGTTGCGAGTGGGTGGTACTCGCGGGATGGATGACCAGTGATTTGGCATCGCCCACGTTGGCAAGGTGTGAAAAGAGCTTGACGCTGTCGATAAACTTAATGCCAGCCTCTTTGCCCCCCTGAATGCCAAAGCCGATAATGGCTGACGCGCCGAGCGGAAGGTACGTGTTGGCGCGTGATTTTTCGGGGCTTTGTGGCAGACCCGGATAGTTCACCCAATTGACCTTGGGGTGTGTGGTCAGAAAATTCGCTACGGCAAGCGCGTTCTGCGAATGGCGTTCCATGCGCAGGTGGAGTGTTTCCAGCCCTTGCAGCAGGAGAAATGCATTAAAGGGCGAAATAGCCGGCCCCATATCGCGCAGCAGTGTCACACGAGCTTTAATGATGTAGGCAATGTTCCCCATCGGCGCGAGTGCCTCGACAAAGTTGATGCCGTGGTAGCTTGGTTCTGGTTCGCTCACGAGCGGGAATTTCGGCGCACCATTTTCTTTGACCGTCCAGTCAAAACGGCCACTATCAACGATCAAGCCGCCCAGCGATGTGCCATGACCACCGATGAACTTGGTCGCCGAGTAGACGATGATATCTACACCATGTTCGAAAGGACGAAGTAGGTACGGGGTGAGGGTGTTGTCGAGCACAAACGGGAGGTTGTGTTCGTGGGCAATGCGACTGACCGCTGCGAGGTCGGTAACATTCAGCTTTGGATTGCCCAGACTTTCGGCGTATACCGCTTTAGTTTTCGGCGTGATGGCAGCACGGATTGCTTCTGGATCAGATGAGTCGACAAATTTTACCTTAATTCCCATGCGGGCAAAGGTGTAATTAAACAGGGTATAGGTGCCGCCGTAAAGATTATTAAAAGAAACGATTTCGTCGCCGGCTTGCGCCAAGCTGAGCAGGGCGAGCGTAATGGCCGATTGGCCGGAGGCAACAGCCAGCGCACCAACGCCACCTTCCAGCGCGGCGATACGTTTTTCCAAAACATCCGTGGTTGGGTTCATTAGGCGAGTATAGATGTTGCCAAACTCTTTTAACCCAAAAAGGTTAGCCGCATGCTCGCTGCTGTCAAACGAGTAGGACGTTGTTTGGTAAATCGGCACGGCACGTGAGTTGGTTGTGCTGTCGGGTGTGTGGCCGGCATGGAGTAAAATGGTTTCCGCTTTGTGTGACATGATGCCTCCTTGTTTTGGGTAAAAGATACCAGCAGCAGGGAATTTAGCGCAGCCCCTCTTGTTAGTCAAGTAGATTGATAGTAGTTATAGTCTTTTGCGCAGGCGGCGCGAGTATCCGCTACTGAAACAGCCCTTTTACTTTTTCCCAGAAAGAGTTCCCCATCGGATGATTTTCGCTGCTCGCTTCGTCAAACTCACGTAAAAGCTCCCGCTGTCGTTCTGTCAAGTTGGTTGGCGTTTCGACGACAACCTGAATAATCTGGTCGCCAATGCCGCGCCCACGCACATCGGCAATTCCTTTGCTTTTCAGGCGGAAAAGCTTATTGGATTGTGTCCCTTCGGGGATTTTCAATTTGGCTTTGCCGGTGAGGGTTGGCACTTCAAGCGAGCCACCCAGTGCCGCGGTGGCAAAGGGTATGGGCACTTCGCAGAAAATATCATTGCCATCGCGTCTGAAGATTGGGTGCGGCGCGACGCGCATTTCGACATAGAGGTCGCCCGCAGGGCCACCGTGTCGCCCAGATTCGCCTTCTCCCGTGAGTCGGAGACGGTTGCCGGTTTCAACTCCGGCAGGAATGGTGACGGAGAGGCTTTTTTCAACCCGTACTGAGCCCTGTCCACGGCAGTGGGAACATTTATTTTTGATTGTTTTTCCGAGCCCCTGACAGGAGTGGCAGGGTTGAGAAATACTGAAAAACCCTTGCGAGCGGCGGATTTGTCCTTTGCCGCCACAGGTTTGACAGGTTTCGACATCCTCGGGTGAATTCGCACCTGAGCCCTGACATTTGGGGCAGGTTTCGTTACGTGGGACGCGGATGGTTTTGCTGGCGCCAAAGGCGGCTTCTTCAAACGTGATATCGAGCGTATAGAGCAGGTCGTTTCCGGCTTGTGGACGTGGCCCACTGTGCGAAGAACGGCGGCGCGAACCTCCGCCACCAAAAGCACTGAAAATATCGTCGAAGTCGCCGAAAATATCTTCAAAATTAACGTTCTGGAATCCTTGGCTTTTGTAGTTGCCAAAGCCACCATTCATGGAGTGGCCGAACTGGTCGTATTGCGCCCGTTTTTGCCCGTCGCTCAAGACTTCATACGCTTCTGTTGCTTCTTTGAATTTCTCTTCGGCTTCGGCATTGCCCGGGTTTTTATCGGGGTGGAACTGGATGGCAAGCTTGCGATACGCTTTTTTGATTTCAACATCAGAAGCGTTCTTGTTGACACCAAGTACTTCGTAATAGTCCCGTTTTGACATGATACTATCCTAATCAGTAAGCTACGAAGCCCGCAGTAAAACACTATACTGCGGGCAACGCGCGTTTATGGCACGTAAGGTGCGGTCATTCTGTGGAACACCATAAACCTTATTTCTTTTTCTCGTCAACCTCTTCGAACTCTGCATCCATCACGTTATCATCTTTTTTCTTTGGCTCTTCGTGCGGAGCTGATTCTGTGCCGCAGCCACCAGAACCACAACCGCCTCCAGCTGTCTCTTCAGCGCCACCTTGTGAGGCCTGATAGACGATTTCGCCGAGCTTCATGGAGGCTTCGGAAAGCTCTTTGATTTGTACTTCTATCGTTTCTTTTGCGGGTGTTTCGCTTTTGAGCGTTTCGCGCAAGGCATTTAGCTTGGACTGAATGTTTTCTTTATCGCCAGCTGGGAGCTTGTCGCCATGCTCGCCAAGGGCTTTTTCGGTTGAATAGAGCAGTGTGTCGGCCTGATTTTTCAGTTCAATCACTTCGCGCTTTTTGCGATCTTCCTCGGCGTGCAGTTCGGCATCTTTGACCATTTTTTCGATCTCTTCTTCAGAAAGGCCAGAAGAGTCGCGGATGACAATGGATTGCTGCTTGCCCGTGCCAAGGTCTTTGGCTGAAACGGCGACAATCCCGTTGGCGTCGATGTCAAAGGTGACTTCGATTTGCGGCAAACCGCGTGGCGCTGGTGGAATATCCATCAAGTCGAAGCGGCCAAGGGATTTGTTGGCGTTGGCCATTTCGCGCTCGCCTTGTAGGACGTGAATGCTGACAGAAGGCTGGTTGTCAGCGGCTGTCGAGAACGTTTGCGACTTTTTGGTTGGAATCGTGGTGTTGCGCTCAATGATTTTCGTCATGACGCCACCGAGCGTCTCAATCCCGAGGCTGAGCGGAGTAACGTCAAGCAGGAGAACGTCTTTTACGTCGCCCTTCAGGACACCACCTTGGATGGCGGCGCCGATGGCTACTACTTCGTCGGGGTTGACACCACGGTGCGGTTCGCGACCGAAGAAATCTTTTACGGCTTGTTGTACTTTTGGCATCCGTGTCATCCCGCCAACGAGGATAACTTCGTTGACGTCCGATGCTTTCAGGCCAGCATCCGCCAGCGCTTTGCGGCATGGCTCAATGGTGCGGGCAATCAGATCTTCGACCAATTGCTCCAGCTTTGAGCGGCTCAGACGCATTTGCAGGTGTTTTGGGCCGGATTGATCCATCGTAATAAACGGCAGGTTGATTTCGGTTTCCATGGAGCCGGAAAGTTCATGCTTGGCTTTTTCTGCGGCTTCTTTCAAGCGCTGCAATGCCATTTTATCGTTACGCAGGTCGATGCCGCTCTCTTTTTTGAATTCGTCAGCAATATGATTGATGATCCGCTGGTCGAAGTCTTCGCCGCCAAGGTGCGTGTCGCCGTTAGTGGATTTAACTTCAAAAACCCCTTCACTGATTTCAAGGATAGAAACGTCGAAAGTTCCGCCGCCAAGGTCGTAGACGGCAACCACTTCGTCTGATTTCTTTTCCAAACCATACGCCAGCGCAGCGGCGGTTGGCTCGTTGATGATCCGCAGAACATTGAGTCCAGCGATTTTACCAGCATCTTTGGTCGCTTGACGCTGGGCGTCGTTAAAGTAAGCGGGAACGGTGATAACCGCTTCTGTCACGGTTTCGCCAAGGTAATCTTCAGCGGTCTGCTTCATTTTTTGCAGTACCATTGCGCTGACTTCCTGCGGCGAATAATTTTTTCCTTGAGCGGAGATGCTCACGTCGCCGTTGCTGGCGCCAGCCAGTTTAAACGGCAGGTTTTTCAGATCGCGCTGTACGATTTCTGAATCAAACTTCCGTCCGATGTAACGCTTGACGGCAAATACAGTGTTTTCAGGGTTCGTGATAGCTTGACGCTTGGCGGTTTGACCAACCAGCCGTTCCCCTTTGTCGGTGAAAGCAACGATACTTGGGGTGGTGCGGTTCCCTTCAGCGTTGGCGATAACTTTTGGGTCGCCACCCTCCATAATTGATACACACGAATTCGTGGTTCCTAGGTCGATTCCAATAACTTTAGCCATGAGAGTGTCCTCCGTATTTAATGTTTCGTTTATTTCTTACACACACTGACCATTGCTGGTCGGATAACGCGGTCGTGTAGGCGATAGCCTTTTTGCATGACGGCGACAATATGGCCGTCTTCATGGTTGTCCGAAGCACTCTGCATCACGGCTTCGTGCAAGTTCGGATCAAACTCTCCGGACGAGGTGATTTCCTCAAGCCCGTGTTTTTTCAACACGGTCATAAGTTGTTTCTTCATCATGTCAATGCCGTCGACGATGGACTTATTCGCTTCGGGATCGGCAATATGGTTAACAGCAAGGTCAAACGTGTCGAGCACGCCAAGCATTTCACCGATCAGCCCTTGGTTTGCGTAGCGGATAGCGTCGTGACGCTCGCGCGTGTTGCGCTTTTTGAAGTTGTCAAATTCGGCAAGCAAACGCATCCGTTCGTCTTCCTTAGCGGCAATGCGCGCTTCGAGTTTTTCGATCACCTGCTCCATACTTTCCGAACCGGCGGAAGTTTCTGCGGAAGCGTCATTTTCCGGCAATGGTTCTGTGTTGGTGTTCAGTTGTTCTTCATGTGATTGATTCATGTCCACTCCATTTTGCTGAATGTTCTTTTGGTATTATTCACGTACCATCGCACCGAGCGCAGAAGCGGTTATGTCGATGATGTCAATGACGTGATGATAGTTCATGGTCTTGGGGCCGATGACGCCGATGGCTCCCATTGGGGAGAGTGGGTCGGAGCCGTAGTTCTGTGTGACGACGGTATAGTCGGACATTGACTCCACAGGGTTCTCGGTGCCAATAAAGATCTTTACCCCAGAAGCGTCGATGCATTTGTCGATCAACTCAAAGACGACTTTTTTCTCTTCAAAGGCGCTGAAGAGCTGGCGCATTTTAGCAATATCACCCGAGGGAGCTTGCCGCCCATCGAACATTTGCAGAAAGCCATCCATGAAAAGTTGATTATCGCAAATATCTTTGTGTTCGCTCACTTTTTCCAGCAACGTGCGGAACTCTTCCATCTCCTGACGCATGAGGCGACGCAGCTTTTTTCTGGCATCACTCAGGGAGTGTCCATTGATGTGTTCCTGCATAAAGCGGTTTATCCGCTCCAGAATATCGGCAGTGATGACGTGCTGTGTGTCGACGATGGCATTTTGCACCATACCGCCTGCGGTAACGAGAACGACCAGCATTTTGCGGTCGCCGAGCGCCATAAAACTGATATGTTTTACTGGCAGCGACGAGAGTCGCGGAGCGCTGACAATCGCCATGCACGAGGTCAGCGAGGAGAGGAGGCGGCTTGCTTCATGAAAAAGCTTTTGCTTATCGCCCGCCTGTTGCTCCAAGCGGAGACGGATCTCATTGCGCATGCCGGGTTCGGTGGTCGATTTTCCTCGATGCGTGATGAGGGTATCGACAAAGAACCTATAGCCTGCATCGGTTGGAATGCGCCCTGCGGAGGTATGCGGCTGAGCAATAAAGCCCATGTACTCCAAATCGCTCATGATATTGCGAATTGAAGAAGCACTCAGGTTTAAACCCGAGCTGCGCGATAGCGTCCGCGATCCAACTGGTTCGCCCGACTCAATGTAGAGCTTGACAATATCATTCAGGATGACCTGGCTTCTTTCATCAAACACATGCATAGTACGCTCCATTACAATTGGCACTCCACGAAAGAGAGTGCCAACACCGGAATACTATTCTTCAGGGGAATATCTTGTCAAGGGCAAAGGCTGCTTTTGCGTAAAAAATATACAGAACGGTGGAGCGATTTTTTATTGCCCAGCATAATTTCTGGTGCGGGGCTGCAAGCAACTTTGATGTGAGTTGCACCGAGAAGCGTTTGCAGATTTGGGCGAGGCGTGGTAGATTTTGCGGTCTATTTATACCTGTGGAGGTCAACAGAACCGCGTGCCACTCTCACCCTCTCGATCTTCTTCCGGGAAAACGCCGTCGCAACGGAAAGCCGCGCATGCCGCGCCGAAGTTGCTTCCTGATGTCATACTTCCCCCTGCTCCTTACAAGGCAGGAAAACATTCAGAGCCTATAATAGCGATAGGCTCTTCTACCGGGGGAACCGATGCCTTGCGTATTGTACTCAGCGCGCTTCCAGCGGATACGCCCGGTATTGTTGTTGTGCAACATATGCCACCGATCTTTACGGCTCGCTTTGCACAGCGACTTGATTCGCTGTGCGCTATGCGTGTGAAAGAGGCAGCGGATGGTGATCGTGTGCGCCATGGAGAGGTGTTAATTGCCATTGGCGGCAGTCACCTTGTTGTACGTGCCGATGGAAGTGGGTATTTTGTTAATGTTGTTGCAGGTCCACCCGTGACACGCCACTGCCCTTCCGTCGATGTGCTCTTTCGTTCGGTAGCGCAAGCGGTGGGAATGTATGCGACAGCGGTGATTTTGACAGGCATGGGTGATGACGGAGCACTCGGTATGTCTGAAATCAAGCAGGCGGGTGGTTATACGATTGCGCAGAACGAAGAAACCTGCGTGGTCTATGGGATGCCCAAAGAAGCGGTTCGGCGTGGTGCGATTGACGATATTCTTCCGCTGGAAGCGATTGCAGCAGCGATTACGAAGCGTTTTGCGGCACCACAGTTGCTTGTACGTCCAAGAGGAGTCTCATAATGGAATTTATTATTTATCATCTGAGTTTAGCGCTCTACCTTGTCGCGTCATGGTATTTTTTCCGCTTTATCAATGATGATACGGAACGCAATAAGAACGCGGCCTATTTTAGCGCTACATTTGGCGTATTGCTGAATTTTCTGGTGCTTGGCATTGAGTATCGCGAGTATGGGTATCTGCCACTCGAAAAACCGTACGTAACGCTGGCACTTTTCGCTTTCAGCACCGTGGCGCTCTTTTTGACGCTCTCGTGGCGCTACCGTTTTGCCCTGTCTGGCGCCTTCGTGATGCCACTTGCTTTCGTTGGAATGAGCAGCCGCGTGATCCTACCGGAAATTACGGCAACACTCCCTCCTGAGCTTCGGTCACATTTCTTTAGCGCGCACATCATTTTGATTGTGTTGGCTTTCGCGTCATTTTTTCTGGCAGTCAGCACGGCAACGCTCTATTTAGTGATTGAGCGGAAGCTGAAGAGTAAGGATGTGCAAGGAGTCTTTTTCCAGCGCATTCCAAATCTCTCATCGTTAATCCGTATTCAGCGGGCGACGCTCTATTTTGGACTGATCGTTTTTACCTTGGGGCTTGCCGTGTCAATCCTCTGGAGTTATCAAATTTACGGGCAATTGCTGATTTTGCAGGATCCTAAAACCATCGCATCACTCTTTACGTGGCTGTTGTATGCTGTTTTAGCGGTTCTATCGCGTCTCAACTTGATTACGCCGCGCCAAAATGCGTATGGAATCATCTGTGCGATTATACTCGCGCTTATCACGATGACGGGGATAGGACACTTTTTCCCGAGCGGTGAACCCTCATGATTGGTGTACTGAGCTTTAGCTATAAAACAACTCCGGTGGAATTTCGCGAAAAATTGGCGCTAGCGCCCGAACATATTGCTGATATCTACCAACACATTGACCACTTTGAAATGAGTGAACTTGTCATTATATCGACGTGCAACCGCGTTGAATTTGTTTTCCTATCACGCGATTTGAGTCGTACGATCGACGCTCTCTTTGATGCTTTGCGCGATAAGCTTGGGCTGAAGCGCGAACTTTTACAGCAGTGTCTACAAGCTTTTACTGGGCGAGATGCCGTTGCGCATCTGTTTCGTGTCAGTTCAGCGCTGGAGTCGATGGTATTGGGCGAGCCGCAGATTCTGGGGCAGGTGAAAGATTCTTATGAAGCGGCACGCAAACACCTGAAGTTAAAGCGGCTAGAAAAAGTCTTTATGCGCGCCTTTATGGCTGCCAAGCGGGTGCGCAATGAGACGAAAATAGCGGAAAACGCGGTCAGCGTTTCGTTTGCTGCGGTAGAACTGGCACGGAAAATATTCGGCGATCTGCAAGGGAAGCGTTGTATGCTGATTGGCGCGGGCGAAATGTGCGAACTGGCTGCGAAACACCTCCACACGAACGGTGTTCAGGACTTTGTCGTGGCGAACCGCACGTTAGCGCGGGCGGAAAAGTTAGCCCTGATGTTTGGCGGCAAAGGGATCACACTGGATGACCTTGGCGATCACCTTTCAGGATGCGATATTGTGATTTCATCCACTGGCGCCAATGAGCCAGTGATTACGCATGCGATGGTAAAACGGGCGATGCGCAAGCGGGGGTACGATGCGCCCATGTTTTTTATCGATATTGCCGTGCCGCGTGACGTGGAAGAATCTGTCAATCAAATCGACATGGTGTATTGTTACGATATTGACGACTTGCAGCAGGTGGTGGAAGAAAACAAACAGTCGCGCATCAAAGAGTTGGACGTTGCCCTTGCTTTGATAGAAGAAGAAGTTGACGGATATTTTCGTTGGATTGAAACCCATGATATTGCGCCAATTATCGTTGGATTTCGCCGTGAATTTGAAGGGGTTCTACATAATGAGTTGCAACGCTTTGCGGGTAAAGGATCTGATGAGCAGTTAGCCGCTTTCGGGCGTGCGCTGATGAATAAATTTTTGCATATCCCCAGTGCCAACTTAAAAAAGCTGGCTTTACAAGAAGATGGAGCCACCTATGTGGACGCCTTCAAAAAACTCTATGATTTGGAGCAATCATGAAAAAAATCGTTATCGGAACTCGTGCTAGCAAACTTGCCCTGTGGCAGGCGGAACACATTCAAGCATGCCTTGAAAAACGCTACCCAAGTTTGGAAGTTGTCCTCGAAAAAATCACTACCCAAGGGGATAAAATTCTCGATACTCCTTTGGCGCTGGTCGGTGGCAAAGGGTTATTTGTCAAAGAGCTTGAAACAGCTCTCCTTGAAGGAACCATCGACCTTGCCGTCCATTCTATGAAGGATGTTCCCACTGTTTTCCCTGAAGGGTTGACCCTGTCGGTAATCACAGAACGCGATGATCCGCGCGATGCGTTTGTCAGCCGCACCGGAAAAACGATGGCCGAAATTGGCCCAAAAGCGCGCATTGGCACCAGTTCACTGCGTCGTCAGGCACAGCTTTTGGCGCACTATCCTGAGTGGGAAATTGTTTCTATTCGCGGTAATGTACAGACGCGCCTGAATAAGATGGAAGAACTGCAACTTGATGGGATTATCCTCGCCGCTGCCGGTTTGCGCCGTCTTGAGCTGGCGCATTTGATCACCGAATATATCGAACCCGCCACGATGATTCCCGCTATAGGCCAAGGGGCGCTGGGGATAGAAATTCGTGAAAACGACAGTGCGGTTGCCGAAATGATTGCCTTTTTGGCAGACGAAACCACTTCGCGTTGTGTTCGTGCCGAGCGCACATTGTTGCGCACCCTTGAAGGGGGATGCCAAGTGCCAATCGGTGGCTATGCAACTTCCGATGCGGCTGGAAATATTGCACTCGAAGGGATCGTTGCGAGTCTTGACGGGCAAGAAGTTATTCGCCACTCCGCTCGTGGAAATGACCCCGAAGCACTCGGCAACGCCGTCGCGCAAACCCTATTGGATAACGGGGCACGTGAAATTCTGGACGTAGTGTATAACCAATAAGCGTATTTAGGAGGTTCTATGAAGTCATTTCTCCTTGGTGCTGCCGCCAGTTTCCTGGTAGCTCTCATTGTGTTTTGGGTGATGCCGCGCAACAGTATTTCGCCGGATGATGCTCGACGTTTGGCTGAAAGCAATACAACGTTTCAGGGTGAATTGACGACGTTGCGCAATGAATACCGTGAGCTATTCGCGGAGTATGAGCTGCTGCGCAATGCACAAAATCCGCAGGAGTATGCGGGCGGTGCTATTTTGGAAGTGCGCGACGGCACTCCCGAAGAGATGGCCGAAATGGAACGCAAACTGGCGGGGATGGCAAGTTCGGCGTTGCGACGCATTTCTTCTGTACGCTACGAATTTTATCAAATGCCAGTTGGCCAAGTGCGGCTTCCGAAAAAAGAAATTGATGCCATTCTGACGCGCATTGCCGCACCATCGCCGGACGTTATTTACCTCATCGTCGGCATTGCGGATGAGCGCCCATACGCACCGCCCTTTGCTGATCTCAAGCAATATGGCTTAGCGCTGACCCGTGCCAAGCATGTCGAAAGTCTGATTCAGGCAGCGCACAACAACCAACGCAACGATATTTTTGTCGATGTGTTGATTGATCAGAAAGACCGACGCGGTGTCATGATTAGTAAAATCACGTTCGCAAAAAAATAACCTATACCGAGACTATCGCATGACACCTCTAACGGCTCCTTACGACACGCGTTTTGGCGCATTGCTGCAAGCGCTTTCTTTGGCAGAAGATGAAGCCGCTTTGTTGACATCGCTTCCGAATATTCAATACGTTACCGGTTACCGCGGCACATGCGCCGCGGTTATTGTTTGCGCCAATCAGTTAGTGCTCATTACTGACGCGCGCTATTTTATCCGCTCCAGCACGCAGTGCGCTTACCATGAAATCTTGCAAAGCCCGTCAGATATGGATGGATTTCTTGCTGATACCGTGCACGCAAAAGGGGTGAAACGTCTGTGGCTGGAAGAGAGCATGAGCTGCGAGCGGTGGCATCTGCTCTCTACGCGCCTATCCGCCAGCATCGAGTCACGTTGGATAACGCCTTCATTAAGCGCACTCCGTACCAAGAAAGACCATGTGGAGTTGGATGAAATCCGCCGCAGTACGCGCATTTCCATCGATGCTTTTCTGGCGATACGCCAGCATATCCGGAACGGGGTCAGTGAACTCGACGTGGCCGCCGAACTCGAATATCAATGTCGCAAGATGGGTGCCTCGACCCAAGCGTTTCCCACAATAGTGGCCTCTGGGGGCAACAGCGCGTTGCCCCACCATTCAACGAGCTTAAAAATGCTTGAAGCGGGCGATAGCGTCGTTATTGACTGGGGAGCGCGCGCCACATACTGCTCCGATATGACGCGCACGGTTTTTATCGGCACCCCTTCCAAAGAACTCGAACGCATCTACCGCACCGTACTTGAGGCGCAATTACGTGCCATCGACGCCCTGAAATGCGGCGTTAGATTGTTGGAAGTAGACCAGATAGCCCGTAGTGTGATACACAACGCCGGTTTCGGTGAATTTTTCGGACATGGTACGGGACATGGCGTTGGGATTCAAATTCACGAAGCGCCAGTGCTCTCTCCCCGCTCTCAAGAGGCGATAGCCGAAGCGGGGATGGTCGTAACTGTTGAGCCGGGGATTTACGTGCCCGGAGTTGGCGGAGTGCGAATCGAAGATTTAATCATCGTCCATGACGATCGACTTGAAATAGTAACGGCACCGCTTGTCAAAGATTTTGAGAGCATGATTTTGTGAGGAGGCATATATGAGCATCGTGAGTACCAGCGATTTTCGTAAAGGATTGAAAATTGAGCACGAGGGTGAACCGTATTTGATCGTTGATTTTGTCCACTATAAGCCTGGTAAAGGGGGCGCGTTTGTTCGTGCTACCGTCAAAAATCTCATCAATGGAAAAACGGTCGAAATTACGTGGCGCAGCGGCGAAAAAGTCAAACGCCCCGACTTAGAAGAAAAAGAGTTTCAGTATCTCTATCGCGAAGGGGATGCCTTCAACTTTATGGATAATGGAACCTACGAACAAGTGACCATCAATCAGGATCAACTCGGACTCGCGGGCGACTATATGAAAGAAAACGCTGTATACCGTTTGATGTCCTTCAACGGCAAAGTTATATCCGTTGAACCCCCCATGTTTATGGAACTCGAAATTATCGAAACCGAACCAGGCATTCGCGGCGATACCGTCACGGGTGGTTCGAAACCAGCTATTCTTGAAACCGGCAAGCGGGTCATGGTGCCCCTCTTCGTCAACCAAGGCGAGGTTATCCGCGTTGATACCCGCACCGCCGACTATCTAGAAAGGGTATAATTATGCACATTGATGACATTAAAGCGTTAGTCGCTCAAGTTGATGCTTCTTCTATTTCTGAGCTCAAACTTGAACAGGAAACATTTAAGCTGACCATTCGCAAAGGGTCACTTGTCGCAGCTCAAGCCGCTCCAGCAGTAGCGTATGTGAGCGCTCCCGCTCCGGCCGCAAACACCGCGATAGCGCCAGCTCCCGCGGCAGCTCCAGCAGCGACTCCGGATGTTAATTATGCCGAAGTAAAATCACCCATCGTCGGTACATTCTATGCAGCGCCAACTCCCGAAAGCTCGCCTTATGTGGCCGTCGGCTCAAAAGTGAAGAAGGGTGATGTGCTCTGCATCGTGGAAGCGATGAAGATCATGAACGAAATCGAATCTGATGTCAGCGGTACCGTCGTCAAAATCCTTGGGGAGAACAGTAAGCCGGTCGAGTTCGGGCAAACCCTGTTCCTGATCGACGAAGCGTAATGCCCATGATACAGAAAGTTCTCGTCGCCAATCGCGGCGAAATTGCCGTGCGGATCATCCGAGCTTGTCGTGAAATGGGGATCGAAACGGTAGCCGTCTATTCCGAAGCCGACCGTGAAGCGTTGCACGTCAAACTCGCGGATGAATCCGTCTGTATCGGCCCTGCTCCCAGCTCGCTATCGTATCTCAATATCAAAAACATCATTGCCAGCGCAGAACTGAAAAACGTCGATGCCATCCATCCCGGTTACGGCTTTCTGGCCGAAAATGCCAGCTTTGCCCAAATCTGCGAAGATTGTAACATCAAGTTTATCGGGCCAACCTCCAACCACATTAAACTGATGGGCGATAAAGCGCGCGCTAAGCAAACCATGATGGAAGCCGGAGTGCCAGTAATTCAGGGCAGTTATGGCGTGATTAACGACGAAATGGAAGCACTCGAAATTGCGCGGAGCATCGGCTATCCCGTTATCATTAAAGCGTCAGCCGGTGGTGGAGGCAAAGGGATGCGCATTGCGCGTAACGATGCCTCGTTGCAATCCGGCTTTAACATGGCGCGCAACGAAGCCAAAAGTGCCTTTGGCGATGCCTCGGTGTACATTGAAAAGTACATCGAAGATCCGCGCCACATCGAGTTTCAGGTATTTGGCGACGCCCACGGTAACGCCGTCCACCTTGGCGAACGCGACTGTTCCGTACAACGCCGCCACCAAAAACTGATTGAAGAAGCGCCAAGCCCATTTTTGACCCCGGAACTGCGCCAAAAAATGGGAGAAGCCGCCGTGAAAGCCGTCACGCACATTCAGTACGAAAACGCCGGAACAATTGAATTTCTGGTCGATAAGTACGGCGAATTCTTCTTTATCGAAATGAACACTCGCATTCAGGTAGAGCATCCCGTCACCGAAATGGTTACCGGATACGACCTGATCAAGGAACAACTGCGCGTGGCATCCGGCGAAAAACTCTCCTTTACGCAGGAGCAGATCAAGATTACCGGTCACGCGATGGAGTGCCGCATCAACGCCGAAGACCCCGTGAAATTCACCCCATGTCCGGGGAAAATCACGGGCTATCACGTGCCTGGCGGCTATGGAGTGCGGGTTGATTCAGCTGCGTATGCTGGCTGGAATGTTCCGCCCTATTACGATTCTATGATCGGCAAACTGATCGTCCACGGCAAGGATCGCTTGGAAGCCATCGACCGGATGCAGCGGGCGCTGGGGGAAATGAAAGTTGAAGGGATCAAAACCACCATCGACTTCCATCGCCGTGTGCTCGGCGATTCCGACTTTGTCGGTGGCAATGTCACCACAAGCTTCCTGGAAAAACTGGAGCAGAAGCAGAAATAGCACATTACGCATACAAAAAAGCCGCGAAGAGCTGATCTCCTCGCGGCTTTTTTGCGTTATACGCGATTATTTATTGCCGTGTTTCTGGAAGTAATCTTTTGATTTAGCAACGTCCGGAACGATAGTCGCCGCTCCCTTGCTCCAGCCAGCCGGGCACACTTCGCCGTGTTGGCGGGTGAACTGCAGCGCGTCAATACTGCGTAGGATTTCATCCACGTTGCGGCCAATGCCAAGGGCGTGGACGAGTTCATACTGCACAACCCCTTCTGGGTCGATAATGAAGGTCGCTCTGAGCGCCATTCCGCCGGGGAGCAGCACGCCGTAGTCGGTGCTGATCTGTTTGGTAAAGTCGGCGATCAGTGGATATTCGATTTTGCCAAGTCCGCCTTCGGCGCGGGGCTGATTTTCCCAAGCAAGGTGGGAAAACTTACTGTCGGTCGAAACGCCCAAGATTTGCACGCCACGCTCGGTAAATTCAGCCGCGCGGTCAGAAAAGGCAGTTATTTCGGTCGGACAGACAAAGGTGAAGTCGAGCGGGTAAAAGAAAAGTACGACCCACTTACCGCGGTACTCTTCAAGGTTAATGTTGGTAAAGGCCATATTGGCAACAGCTTCTGCTTGAAACACGGGTGCTGACTTGGTAACAAGACTCATAGTGTCCTCCGTAAGAATGATTTATTGATGCGATGTCGTTATTGTTACTATGAATGGTAATGAATATCAAGTCAAAAAAATGATAATCTTTCCTATTAAGCAGCGACTCGACTCTTGCCATTCACAGGAGATTTCTCTGCCAGAGTGCGAGGAAAGCGATAATGGCAGCAACAAGAAAGATGTAGCGTACCCAATGGAGTCCTTTTTCGGCATAGCGATCTTCCACTGTGCGACTCGCCCCCGCGGGTAATCGTGGAATCCCGGTCAATGATGCACCAAAGGGAATATTGATCCGCGCACGCGTGTTGACCGCCCAGCCATTGGCGTCCAGCAGCGGCCCAAGGTTGCGCTGCCGTAGTTTGAACCATGCAAGGAGCATTGATGGCCCGGAAATCAGCAGCATAACGCCCACAAAGACCAACGGGATTTGCCAGAAAGGCAGTGAAATCAAGCCCGACACCACCGCCGCCAACGCTGTTCCAATCGCACCAAGAGCAAGGCCAATCGCCGCAAAAATACCGGCAAACTTGGCGATATCAAATGGTTGCGGCACAGCAGGAGCCGTTCCACTGCTCGCTTTTGTCGCGCCGTCTGCCACCGCGGCAGCCCCTTTGCTTTCTACGGCCTTGTCGCGCGAAGCGGCAAACTTTTGAATTTGATCGCTGATCATCCGCGCAATGCGTTTGTACGGCGACCAGAAGGCTTGGCGCACACTTACGGGATTTTCCACTACTTTGACAACGGTCGCGTTCCAGTCGCGCCCTTGGCGGTCGTAAAACACGCCGTTACGCCCCGCAACCAGCATGTCATCAACATCGCCACCCGTCATCGCGGCCACAATCTGGAACGGCTTTTCACCTTTGCGCGAACACTCGCAGTAAAGTAAGAACGCCCCACTGAGCGGTGCCAACTTGGCATGTTTGGCCATGTCGTTTACCCGCATGCAGAGGATGCAACTCCGTTGATCGAGGTACAACGTACCCGCCTGAAAAATCGCTTTGTTATCGCTGTTATAGAAATCACTGAGCGTGACAAAGTTTCGCAACAGGGTCACCAAGTCGCGTGTGTAGCGCACGGCTCGTTCCAGTTGATCAATGGCATCTGCGGCGGTCGCATCGTTCCGATCCGTTTCGATTAGGGTTTGCAACTGCTGACGATTGGCTTCTGTGGCGAGTGTGCGGAGCGTGTCGGTCGGAATGGTTTCGACGGTTGTTACCGGTTTGGTTGCCATCCACGCCGCATAGGCCACAAACTTTGCGGCGATAGTCGCCCACTCCTGCGGCGTTATGTGATCGCGCTTGCCAAGTAATGGCTCAATTACCTGTATTTGCAACACGGCCATGCGCTCTGCCCACGCAGGATTCAACCCTTCATTCAGCGGCAGCGGTTTGTCGGCTCCAACCAGCGCCAAGGGTAACGCCGCAATATCGCTGCCTGTTGTCGCCAAGGTTTGCGTGCTGAGCGCGACATAACTCGGTTCGCTGGGGTTGAGTGGATCGGTGGCGCGGGCATCAAATGCGGCCAGGCGGCAACGGGTAAAGAAATCTTCTACTTTCGCCTCAACTGACGTAAACAGCGCGGCGGCCACCGCCGTATTTTCGCCCAAAGGGAGGATATCGGCGGCATTATCCGCGCCCACAGTGCACCATTCAAGATAGCAATTTGCTTGAGCAAAGAACGCTTCCAGCAACGCTTCGCTGATTCCCGGCACCCCGCTGCGGTCGGTTTCAGAACCACAGCACGCCATGATCTGCTCGACCACGTTGGCCAGCGCGGGATCACGACAGAGCGCTGCGGGAATAATCCCGTCGCCGTTATAATGATGTGGCTCAAAGAGGCGAGTTGGATCGGAAAGATCGGCCAACGTAACCATATCAGCATCCGCCGCCCCAAGGTTCTGCAAAACCTGACGCGCCGTGGCCAGTAATTTCACCCCTTCAGGGTGTGAATCGTCGATGGCGCGGAGCGGCAATCCTTGTGGATTATCAAAAAGCACCGCGGGATCTTTCAAGACCTTGCACGTCCAGTTGACTGCGGCAATCAGCTCGGGGCTACGAATCTGGCCATCACCTTCGCTGTCAATCATTTGCAGTGTGCGGGTGTCAAACTCCAGCCCCGACGTAGGGCATCCCAAAACTGACCAGAGTTTTTGATCCAACTCGCCGAGATGGCGCAGATCATCAGCTGTTTCAATTCTGACCTGATCAAAACCACCAGAACGGAAAAAACGCCAGCGATGTGTGGCAGATGCGGTTTGTGTTGTCGACATACACCCTCCTCAATTTTCGGCATACGGCGCGAAAGAATCCGTTCGATTCATAGGCCAAAATTCGTCATCTGTCAGTAGGAAAATTTTGGAGTGTGGTTGCGGTGTGAGAAGTTTTACTATACCAAAACCGCTCACTGACGGAGAGTCTGAATGCTAAGGCACGAAGTTGCGAATATCTAACTCAACAAAAGGTTGCAATTTATGTCACCTTTTGTCGAGTTAAAGCATGCCGATTAACGGATGAGATCAGATCAAACACGAGCACAAATCCACTTACCCCTTCCGCTTCCAACAGCTCAGCAAGTGGTCATCTACCAGTCCGGCGGCCTGCATAAATGCGTAGCAGATGGTGCTGCCAACGAACTTAAAGCCCAGTTTTTGCAAATCACGGCTGATGCGGTCGCTCAGGTCGGTACGGGCGGGAACTTCTGACAGGGTTTCCCAGTGATTGACGATGGGGGTATCGTCCACGTAATGCCAAATAAATTCGGAAAAAGTGCCGTGTTCTTGCTGGACAGCCAAGAAGGCTTGCGCGTTGCTGACCATTGCCGCAAGTTTGAGTCGATTGCGGATGACGCCGGGGTCGTCGAGGAGCGTGGCGATTTTTTTCTGGGTATAAGCGGCGATTTTGGCGGGATCCCAGTGGTCGCACACTTCGCGGTAGTGTTCGCGCTTTTTCAGGACGGTGTGCCAACTCAGTCCGGCTTGAAATCCTTCGAGGCAAAGGAGTTCAAAGAGTTGATTGTCGTAATGGAGCGGCACGCCCCATTCTTCGTCGTGGTAGCGGCGATAGAGGTCGTCTTTTTCGCACCATGGGCAGCGGATGAGTTGGTTATTTTTCATTAGTATTGCACTTTCTCGTCGAGTGAGTTCCAGAGGTTAAAGAGGGTATTCGCTTCTGTGTCAATAATTTGTGTAGCAGCAATCGAACGCGTATCCGGGGTTAATGGGATTTCGCGGTAGATATATTCGTCATCAAAACGGGCGAGTGATGCTTCCTTGCGGGTGGCGCCGTAGTAAATGTGGCGAATATGCGCCCAGTAGATGGCGCCAAGGCACATGGGGCAAGGTTCGCAGGTGGTGTACAGGTCGCATTCATGCAGATGAAATGCTCCGAGTGAGCGGCAGGCTTGTCGTATCGCTGCAATTTCGGCGTGTGCCGTTGGGTCGCAATCGCTGGTGACGGTGTTCACGCCACGGCCAATAATTATACCGTTCTGCACGACTATAGCACCAAAAGGGCCGCCACGGCCTTGCAATATGTTGTTCTGCGCCAATTCAATGGCGATTTTCATGAAGTATTGGTGGTTCATGGCATCACTGCCGGCATTTTTATTTGTCAAGTGCATGAGAGTCCTGTGTCAGCATTGCTTTGATGCAATTTTCGAGCGCGGAAAGTCCACTAAGAAATCAACATCACTGTCTGGTCGCTCTTCGCCACGGGCAACTGAGCCAAAGATGCGAATCCGTCGGGCTCCGTATCGAGCTGCTACGCTGATGATGGCTGATTTTTTGGTGCGCAACTCATCGAGCAGCATGTTTCCCCTCCGCGAAGGTTAAGTCAGTTTTCAAGTTTATTAAAAGCGATATCCCATTGGAGCCGTTATAGTCAACTCAGATCAACTGTCCAGCAAAAAGTGACTGGTAGCGACACTACTTTCCCTCTTCGAGTTTCGCGCCGATGGCGCTCAGGTCAGTGTCGCTCAGAAAGAGTAGCGGATCAACCCGCACGTTGCCGATACTCACGGTGAAATGCAGGTGCGGCCCAGTGGAGCGTCCGGTGGAACCGACAGTGCCGATTTTTTCGCCGCGCACTACTTGATCGCCGGGATTGACGTCTATCGTGTGCAGATGGCAATACATGGTGATAATTCCCTGTCCGTGGTCGATAAAAATCGACTTGCCGTTGAAAAAATAGTCGCCGGTACGGATGACTGTTCCGCTTGCTGCACTGATCACTGGCGTCCCTTGCGGGGCAGCAATGTCGATGCCACTGTGCGGGCTGCGTGGTTCGCCATTAAAAAAGCGACGAAAACCAAACGGGCTGCTCATGCGACCCGGAGTCGGCAAAGTGAAAAAGAGACTGGCGGGGACGATTTCCTTTGGCGTCCACGTGCTGAATGCCTGTTGAATCTTTGGTTTTTCCCGCTCAAAGCGCGCCAGATTTTCCGGCGACAGGGAGACGGCTTCATTGCTTTTGAGCGTGATGTGTTGTGAAGGATATTCCTTGGCGGTAATGACAACCTGACGCAGTTCCCGCGTGCCATCGGTGAACATAAGCGTGATGGAATGTGCGCCAGGGGGTGTATTCAGCGGAATTGGCACAATGCCTTGCGATTGGGATGGCGCTGCAACCACCGCACCGAGGGAATCGCCGAAGCGCACCGATTCGATGGTTTTTGCCGGAAGGTCGATAATCACCACCCCGCCAGGAACGGCCAGCGAGCGGGGAAATGCGTAGACTAACGAGGCGCTGAGAAGGCTGAGTATGCCGATGGTACAAAAACGCAGGAACAGTTTCATGAATTCTCTTTGCTCCGTAAGTTGTTCTTGTGAAACACGATGGATTGACTGCGCCACCGCGTTATTGCGAACAAGTGGCAGCGAGGAGAAATCTCCGTAGTCTTTGTAAAGAAGTACCGCACGATAGGCAAAGAAAAAATTGTACGGGGAAAAGTTGTTTTCACCAACACGATTTATCGACAGGATCTTCGGAAGTTCAAATCACCTGACCTCCCTGCGTTCTCTTGTGAATATGTTGGGCAAGTGATAATAAGAAAGGTGTGGAGTCCGCTACGCGGGTTACCAAACCGTAATCGAAAAATTTAGAGGTTCCTTGCATGAGTACTTTGCCAAATTGTCCCAGTTGTAATTCAACGTATACCTATGAAGATATGGGAATGCTGGTTTGTCCAGAATGTGCGCACGAATGGAAGGTTGGCGTGCCGGGCGACGAGCTGGTAGTGAAAGATTCAAACGGAAACGTGTTGGCCGACGGAGACACTATCACGGTCATAAAAGACTTGAAGGTGAAAGGTTCATCCCTTGTGGTGAAAGTAGGAACGAAGGTCAAAAATATTAAACTTGTCGATAGCGATCACAATATTGATTGCAAAATTGATGGCATCGGCCCGATGAAGCTCAAATCGGAGTTTGTCAAAAAGGTGTAGGCGACTCTCTTCACTCTCACAGCACAGGTGCTCTTCGCGGCGGTGGCATTCTGCCCGCACTGGTTTTGCAGAAGATAATCTTGACAAAAACAGTAATCATTCTAAATTCTGCCAAAAAGCAGTTTGGTTGGAGGTGAAGATCATGCGACGCATACTGGTACTTTGTCTAGCGGTTGTTTCTCTCGGTGTTGCCACAGCATTCGGTGCAGTACAGACATTTCAGGTTGATCCTGCGCACTCGCAAGTTTCTTTCGTCATTCCTCACATGGGAGTGTTCAAAGTGACGGGTGGCTTCAGTGACTTTGTGGGTACGGTAGGAGTCGATGCGGCTACAGGTGCGCTCACAGAAGCGACGGCGACGATTCAGGTGGCCTCTATCGATACGCGGGTGGTGAAGCGCGATGATCACTTGCGCAGTGCGGATTTTTTTGATGTTGCCAATCACCCGACAATGACGTTTCAGTCGCTTACGGCTGAAGGGCTTGGCGAGGCGATTACGGTACGCGGTGTGTTGACTATTCGTGGGGTTTCCCGCGAAATAACCCTTCAGGGGAAATTTGTTGGTTCGGCAACGAATATGATGGGCAAAAAAGTAGTTGGTTTTGAAGCGCGGGGGGTGATTGACCGTCGCGATTTCGGCCTGACGTGGAATCGCGCGCTGGAAACTGGGGGCATTGTGGTAGGGAATGATGTGACCATTGTTCTTGAGGTTCAAGCGGCTGAATAAGGAAATAACCCTCCGGCAATGACATAAGCGTAGCTTTTTCTGACCCCCTCGCCGAACGTAAACGGATGCGAGGGGGTTTTTCTCTGGCAGAGAAAGGAAATCACCCATATTAGCGTAGAGGTGGTGTAGACATTTACATTAAGCTGCCGCTTGCTTCATTCTCATCGCCGGAGCAATTCCGCTTCGCTCTATGACTGCCGATTAGCGTTGTCGTTCCAACCCTCTTTTTTCACAATTCCTTCCCGTTATCAAGCCGCTTCAAGTCGATATCATGAAGCATGATTTTCCCTTTTCCTCCCCGCGTAAAATTTTTTGCAAGGACTTCGCTGCTGAGTAATGATATATAGTCTGTTTGCGGAAATACACGTTAATTCACTCTTTGTAGAAGGAATTTAGATACCTATGGACATGAAGTTTAAACGGAATTTTTCGATTATTGCCCACATCGACCATGGAAAATCGACTCTGGCCGACCGTATTATCGAGTTCTGTGGCGGCGTACAGGATCGCGAAAAAAAGGATCAGATTCTGGATAAGATGGAGCTGGAGCGCGAACGGGGGATTACGATCAAGGCGCAAGCGGTGACGCTGCGGTATGAGGCGCTTGATGGTCAGGTGTATGAATACAACATTATCGACACTCCGGGGCACGTGGATTTTTCGTATGAAGTTTCCCGCTCGCTCGCTTCGTGCGAAGGGGCGCTGCTCGTCGTTGATGCGTCGCAAGGGGTAGAAGCGCAAACGTTGGCAAACGTGTACTTGGCGGTCGATAACGATTTGGCGCTGGTGCCGGTGTTGAATAAAATCGATCTCCCTTCGGCAGAACCGGAGCGGATTCGGGCTCAAATCGAAGAAGTGATCGGGATTGATGCTTCGGATGCGGTGCTGGCTTCGGCCAAGGCGGGAATCGGCATTCGTGAGATTTTGGAGGCGATTGCCGTTCGCATTCCGGCTCCAGAAGGTGATCCGGAAGCTCCGTTGCAGGCTTTGATTTTTGACTCGTGGTACGACTCCTATCAAGGGGTTATTATCATGTCGCGCATTGTGAATGGGACGCTGCGCCGCGGTATGAAAATCCGTGGCTACCGCAGTTCGCGCGATTACGAAGTGCTTCAGATTGGCTATTTTGACCCGTTTCCCCGCGAAACAGATGAGTTGGCGGCGGGGAGTGTTGGGTTTATTGTGGCGGGGATAAAAGATATTCACGATGTTAAGGTGGGCGATACGTTCTTCCAGACTTCGCGTCCAACGACGCCGCTGGAAGGCTATAAAGAAGTGAAGCCGATGGTGTTCAGTGGGCTCTATCCTGTCGATAGTGCCGACTACGACGACTTGCGCGATGCGATGGATAAGCTGATTTTGAACGACTCATCGTTTACGTTTGAGCCGGAAACATCGGTCGCGTTGGGGTTTGGTTTCCGCTGTGGTTTCTTAGGGCTTTTGCACATGGAAATCATTCAGGAGCGTTTGGAGCGTGAATATAAACTGAGCTTGATTACGACGGCGCCGACGGTAACATACCACGTTTACACGACCAGCGGCGATATGTTGCGCGTCGATAACCCCAGTCAGCTCCCAGAACCGCAACATATTGATCGGATCGAAGAGCCGTTTATCACGGGGACGATGATGTGCCCCGAAGAGTATATCGGGCAAATTATCACCCTGTGCCAGACCAAGCGCGGCATTCAGAAGTCGATTCAGTATATTGGTTCGGATCGCGCCATGATCACGTATGAATTGCCGCTCAACGAAATTGTTCTCGATTTTTACGATCAACTAAAGAGTATGACACGCGGCTATGCGTCGCTTGATTATGAATTTCTGGACTACCGCCCAGGCCGATTGGTCAAGCTCGACGTGCTGCTTAATGGCGATATGGTCGATGCGCTGTCGCTGATTGTGCATAACGATCAGGCCAATATGCGCGGGCGTGATTTGACGATAAAGATGAAGGAAATTATTCCGCGCCAGATGTTTGAAGTGGCGATTCAAGCGGCAATTGGCAACCGTGTCATTGCGCGGGAAACGGTCAAAGCGATGCGCAAAAACGTTCTTGCCAAGTGCTACGGTGGCGATATTTCGCGGAAAAAGAAGCTCCTCGAAAAGCAAAAAGAGGGCAAGAAGCGGATGAAGCAGGTAGGGTCGGTAGAAGTGCCGCAAGAGGCCTTTATGGCGGTCTTGAAGGTTTGATTTTGAGAAAACATAAAGGAATGGCGCATGTCTCGCTTTGAACAGTTAAAACAGAAAATTGAACTCGAATATCTCGACGGCATTATTGCCGTCTTTTATCTGCTGGCCGTTTTGTTGTGGGCTGATGAAATGCCACTGAAGCTTGGCAAATCAACGGTTTCTATCCCGATGATTATCATTTTACTTTCCTTGGCGATTTTTCACGCGCGGGTCTTTTTCGTGTGGCACTGGAAAAAGCTGCGTCCTTCAGGGAAATTTTACGAAGCAGTGCAGGGAATTTCGCAAACACTGGCGATGGCGCTGGTGATCATTTTGTTTATTGCACAAGCATTTAAGATTCCTTCTGGTTCGATGCTGGAAACGCTCCAAATTGGTGATCATTTACTGGTGAATAAATTTATCCACCATTTTACGGGGATTGATCAGGGCGATATTGTGGTATTCAAATTTCCCCCCGATCCTTCGGTGGATTACATTAAGCGCGTTGTGGCACTGCCGGGCGACCGCGTGGAAATTCGCGCCAAAGAATTGCTGGTCAACGGAAAGCCGTATCACACCGGATATGAGCAGTTTATTGATCCGATGATTCTGCGCGATGCGCGCGATTTCATGCCGGAGTTTGTGGTGCCGGAAGGTCATTACTTTACCTTGGGAGACAATCGCGATAACTCTTTTGATGGTCGTTTTTGGGGTACGGTTCCCGAAGAAGCCATTTTAGGCAAAGCATTTATTATTTATTTTTCGTGGGATTCAGAGGCCGGCAATGTTCGTTTGTCGCGGATAGGCAATTTGATTCGGTGAGGTAACGCCATGATTGTTATTGAAAAAGGATTGATTAGCGACGCACGCACCATTCATACACTGATTAACAGTTTCGCTGGTGAAGGGTTGATGCTGCCAAAGTCGCTCACCGATGTGTACGAAAATATTCGTGATTTTTTTGTGGCGCGGAGTGCGAATGGCGATGTTGTGGCGTGCGGCGCGCTACGGATTATTTGGGAAGACTTAGCCGAAGTGTGCTCGCTCGCGGTGCACCGCGAATTTCAGGGGCAGCGGATGGGGGCGTTGATTGTCAGCGCCTGTTTAGAAGAAGCGCGCTCGCTGGGTATTGCACGGGTGTTTGCCCTCACATATCAACTTGGATTTTTTGAAAAGATGGGATTTGTGGAAATCGATAAAAATCAATTGCCGCATAAAATTTGGGCGGATTGCATTAAGTGTTCGAAGTTTCCCGAATGCGACGAAATTGCGGTCGAAATTTCCTTAAAATAGTGATTACTCTGACTCAATTGAATAGGTATTTGTATGTCATTACACGATCAGTTTCAGCCACATGATGATGTGGCGTTAGAAATTCGCCAGCCACGGAACTACGTGGTGATTCTTTTGAACGACGATTACAGCACGTGGGATTTTGTGGTGGAAGTGCTGATGCGCATCTTCCGTAAAGCTCAGGCGGATGCCGAACTCATTACCAGCCATGTTCATCGCAACGGCGAAGGGATGTGCGGTGTGTATCCTCTGGAAATTGCTCAGACGAAAGTGGCACAGGTGCACCAGCTGGCAAAAAAGCGAGGCTTTCCCCTGCGCTGCACCATGCGTGAGGTGGAATGATGCTCAGTAAACGGCTTAATCAGGTAATTGCCCTTGCGTTTCAGGAGGCAACGGAACGGCGCCACGAATACTTAACGCTCGACCACCTGCTACTGGCGATGTTGACCGATACACTTATTTTACAAGTACTTTCCGGTTGTCAGGCTGACCCGCGGGTGATTCGCAATCAGGTGCTTATCTACCTTGATTCGCTCGAAGCACTCCCCGAAAATACGCGCGAAGAGCCCGTGCAGACGGTGGCGTTTCAGCGGGTGATGCAGCGGATGATTCTGCATCTGCAAAGCGCGGGGAAAAACGAAGCCGAAACGACTGATCTGCTCGCGTCACTGCTGGTCGAAACGGATACCATGGCGACGTTTATCCTCCGTTCGCAAGGTGTTGAACGCGCCGATGTGTTAGAAATCATTTCGCACGGTATTTTGCGCGAGGATGACGAGCACACTGCCGCAGCACCGTCCGATGATGTTTCCGGAGAAAGTGGCGCAAAGAAATCGCTGCTGAAAGCGTTTACCGAAGAGTTAGTAGAAAAAGCCCGTGACGGTGGACTTGATCCGTTGATTGGGCGCGATCCCGAAGTGCGCCGCGCTATTCAGGTGTTGTGTCGCCGTAAGAAAAATAATCCGATTTTTGTCGGCGATCCCGGTGTTGGTAAAACCGCGATTGTCGAGGGGATTGCCAGCCGCATTGCTGATGGCAATGTGCCGCAAATGTTGCGCGATGCACGTATATATTCGCTCGATGTCGGGTCGTTGTTAGCGGGTACGCGCTATCGTGGCGACTTCGAAAAGCGGCTGAAAGGGATCGTGCAAGAGCTACTGAATGCAACCCACACAACGATTCTGTTTATCGACGAAATCCATACGATCGTTGGTGCCGGGGCGACCAGCGGCGGTTCGGTGGATGCGGCCAATATCCTGAAGCCTGCGCTGGCGTCAGGAAAATTGCGCTGCATTGGCGCGACGACGTTTCAGGAATACCGGACGCACTTTAAAAAAGATGTGGCGCTCAACCGCCGCTTTCAGAATATCGATGTGAACGAGCCTTCGGTTGACGAGACGGTCAAAATTTTAATGGGACTGCGTCGCCATTACGAAGAGCATCATCAGGTGCGCTACAGCGAAGCGGTGCTCCGTGCGGCGGCCGAGCTTTCGCACCGCTACTTAAACGACCGCTTTTTGCCGGATAAAGCCATCGACTTGATCGACGAAGTGGGGGCATCGTTTCGGCTACTCCCTCCTTCGCGCCAGCGCAGCAGTGTGACAGTGGCGGATATCGAACGGTGCCTGGCCACGATGGCCAAAATTCCGGCACGGACGGTGCCGAGCGATGACCGCGAAGTATTGCGGACGTTAGAGTCAGAACTGCAACGGGTGGTATTTGGGCAGGATGACGCCATCCGCCTGCTTTCCCGCTCGATCAAGCGTTCGCGTGCCGGACTGGGGAATCCGCGCAAACCGATGGGCTCTTTCCTGTTTACTGGCCCAACGGGAGTGGGGAAAACCGAAGTGGCGCGGCAGTTAGCGTTCGCGCTCGGAATCAATTTCACCCGCTTTGATATGAGCGAGTACATGGAAAAACACGCGGTTTCGCGCCTTATTGGTGCGCCGCCAGGGTACGTTGGTTTTGAGCAGGGTGGACTGTTAACCGAAGCGATTCGCAAAAATCCGCATACTGTCTTGCTCCTCGACGAAATTGAAAAGGCGCACCCTGACCTGATTAACCTATTGTTGCAGGTTTTTGACCATGCGACGCTGACGGATAACACGGGTGTGAGTGCGGACTTTCGCAATACAGTCATTATTATGACGAGCAACTGTGGCGCGCGCGAGTCGGCACAGCTTGGTTTTGGTTCTGACCTGCTGCCCCGTTCCAAAGAGGCAGTCGAGCGGTTCTTTTCGCCGGAGTTCCGCAATCGACTCGATGCGATTGTGCCGTTTGCGCCGCTGGAAGCGACGGTGATGGAGCGGATTGTCGAAAAGTTTGTGCTTGATCTGGAACGGCAGCTGGAAGAGAAAAAAGTAAAAATTGCGCTGAGCCCTGCGGCCTGCGGCTATCTAGCGAAAAAGGGATACAGTCCGCAGTATGGCGCGCGTCCGCTGGCGAATTTAATCCAGCAGGAAGTGCACGACGTACTGGCGGATGAAATCCTTTTTGGCGCCTTGGAAAAAGGTGGGTCGGTTGCGGTTGACTTGGACGATGAAGGCACGTTGACGTTTGCCTATTCCACCACATAAGGGAGTTGCTATGCACATCATTATCCCAGCGCGGTACGCTTCAACCCGTTTTCCGGGGAAACCGCTCGTCATCATTGCGGGCAAACCAATGATCCAATGGGTCTATGAGCAGTGTTTACTGGTGCCAAACGCTACGGTAACGGTTGCAACCGATGATGAACGGATTGCCGATGTGGTGCGGGGCTTTGGGGGGAATGTCGCGTTGACCTCGCCGGAGTGCGCGACCGGGACGGATCGCGTGGCCGAAGTGGCGGCGAAGGTGGACGACGAGATTATTGTCAATGTGCAGGGCGACGAACCGCTCATCAATCCGCTGATGATCGAGCAAGCGGTTGCGCCGCTGCTGCGCGATCACACGCTGATGATGGGCAGTCTAAAGCGTCCGTTTGATGCTGAGGAAAATCCTGATAACCCGAATATCGTCAAAGTTGTCGTCGGACATACCGACCGCGCGCTCTACTTCAGCCGTTCGCGACTGCCGTTTAACCGCTTGGCCTACACGGATTACTTCGCCCATGTTGGGTTGTACGTGTATCGTCGCCCGTTTTTGCTCGATTTTGTGACGTGGCCACGCTCGCCACTGGAGCAAGCGGAAGAGCTGGAACAATTGCGGGCGCTGGAGCGCGGATACGCGATTAGTGTGCCGACCACCGAATATACAACTATCGGAGTGGATGTGCCGGAAGATCGTGAACGGGTGGAGCGGCTTTTGCGTGAAAAAGGAGTATAAGCGATGTCAGATTTAGATACGCCCATAACACCAACCACAAGTCCAGCGCCAGCCGAAGAGCCACTCTTACCACGGCTGCTGGCAACCAATGTGCTCAATGCTAATTTGGTAAAGCATATGGATTACAATAAGATGGCTGACCATAAGGCCAGCGCACTGCTGACGGTTTCGACGGTGATTATTACCATCACGCTGGCGCAGTATGATCGGATGGATCGTTTTGTCCCCGAAATACTATTGCTGACGAGTGTGGTGGCGATCTACTTTAGCTTGTTGACGATTGTGCCACAGGTTCGAGATGTCAGCGGCATTGATATTTTTCACTACCAGAGTTTTTCGAAAATTTCAGAACAAGAGTACATTGCGCTTGGGAAAAAGCTAATCAACGACCGCGAAGCGCTCTACGAAGCGTACTTGCGCGATATTTACTACCTCGGCTCGTTTCGGCTGAAGAGTAAATATCGCAAGCTGATGTACGGTAAGTGGGCGTTGTTGGCGGGATTAGTGGCGGCTGGTGGGGTTACTCTCGTCAGATAAGCGATACGACGGTTCTGCCCCGCACACTACCCGCCAGCATCGCTTCGACGCGCGCGGCAATATCGCTCAATGTGATGGTGCTGCTGAGAGCGTCGAGGTTGGCGGGTTTCCATTCGCGGCTGAGCTTTTGCCAGATCTGCTGGCGCTTCGGCATTGGGCATTGCACGGAGTCAATGCCGATAAGCTGTACGCCACGGAGAATGAACGGAAAAACGTTGAGTGGCAAATCAGCCGAACCGGCGAGACCGCTGCACGTGACGGTTCCGCCGTAGCGGGTTGACTTGATAGCGGCTGCCAGCGTTGTGCCGCCGACGACATCGACCACGCCGCGCCACCGTTCTTTCAAGAGCGGGCGATTGGGGTCGCCAAGCGCATCACGCCCAATCACTTCTTGTGCTCCAAGTGCTTTTAACCAATCAACCGCGTCGCTTTTGCCACTCACGGCCACAACCTGATAGCCAAGTTTCGCGAGGATGGCCACCGCGAGCGAGCCGACGCCGCCTGTGGCGCCGGTGACGAGAATCTCACCTTCATTGGTCGGCACTCCGTGTTCAAGCAGCGCCTGCACCATCAGTCCGGCGGTGAGTCCCGCCGTACCAAAAATCATGGATTCTGGTGGTGTTAGCTCCGCCGGAAGCGGCATTACCCAGTTCGCGGGAACGCGGACGTATTCGCCAAATCCTCCATCGGTGTTCATGCCAAGGTCAAAGCCAGTGACGAGTACCGGGTTCTGTGGGGCGAAGGTGCCAGTGCGGTCGTCCACCACTTCGCCGACAACATCAATGCCGGGCGTGTGTGGATACTGTTTGGTAACGCCCTTATTGCCGGTTGTTGACAGGGCATCTTTGTAGTTGAGTGATGAGTAGTGGACGCGGATGAGAACGTCGCCATCGGGCAGTTCTTCTGTCGTTCTCTCAACGACGCGCGAAGAAAACTGATTGTCTTCTTCAAATACACGGAAGGCTTGGAAGTTAGACATGGTTTTCCCCCTGTTGTTGTTTTGAGGTTTGTAAAGTGGGTTAGTTCCATTCACTGTATTGCAGCGGCTGATTGCCGCCACTAAGCTGGAGTTTTATGGTGCCGTCTGCGCCGGGCATAACACCCGTGAGGCTGGTAATCGTTTGGGTTAAGCCGTCACCGGTAATCGCAAGGCGCAGGCGAAACATCCCTTGCTGATCGAACTCGCCAGTGCCGGTGATCCGCCCTTGGTTCGTGGTCAGTTCAATATTGTCGAGTGTCCCTTTGCCGCCTTCAAAGGCTATCCGTGTGACCCCATCGCGCAGTTGTAAATCTTGCAAGACCATTTTTAATCCGGCAATGGGGTATACCGGCCCGAGGATGCGCAGGGTGGCGCTCCCATGTTGTTGTGTGGGGTGGAAGGTGGCAGTTCCAAAAAGTTCACCTCCCGTGAGTGGGAGCTGGAATAGGCTGAAAATAGAGCCGAGCGGAATGGTGTCAATCGTGCCATTGCCTTGGCGGTTACCAAGCGGAATCTGAAATGCCGCTTCGCCGGCTGGAGCAAGGCCGGCAGCGATTTTGGCACTCCACTGAAACGGCGAAAATCCGAGTGTCAGGGTGTCGAGTTGTACGCGATACCCTTGCCAGGAAATATCGACGGGGTTGAGCTTGATGCCACTCAGCGAAAGATGCGAGTCGTAGGCCACAAAACGGAGTCCGGGAATTTTTGTCGCTCCGTAGTTCGCAATGCGGTGCCACGGCATGAGTATCAACAGAAAAAGCAGGGTTATCCCGGCAAAGGCGAGAATTTTTAGTGCACGCTGCATCATCGGTTATGCCCCCCGCTGAATGATGATCACGAGATCAGCGCGGGTGGCGTTGTCAAAGCGACGCGCCAGATGCATGCGTAGCACTGCTGCTCGTTCTGCCTGAAGTGTCTGCAACAGTGTGTCCACTTCTTCGGCATACAAGCCCTCAAAGCGTGCTTCGTAGGCTTGCTGAGTGCCGTAATTTATGGGGCGTGCACTGACAAAGCGGGGCTGGAGATTGAGTCGGCTTGCGAGTCGTTCGATGTAAGATACCTGAGAAGTGTCAACATTCGTTTTCAGTTGTGTTGAGATGTGGCGATATTCGCTAAGGAGTTGTTCCACTCGTATTTGTGTTTGCAGTGTTCGTTGTGAGCGTTGTTCAGAGTTACCGATGGCGGACGCTGACGTTTCCCAGATTTGCCACAGGATGAGAAGTGCAAGAAAGACCCCGCCCCAGAGCAGAATTTTTTGTTCACGGACATTGAGTGCCTGATATTTCTGGTTTAAGTGCGCGAATGACTTTTTCATGAGCGTCCTCCCGTGATGCGGAATTCTATTTGCTCACTGGTACTGTCCGCGCGTAAGAGTCTCCAGTGCAAGGGGATGTCGAGTTGAGCGAGTTTTTCCATGAGCGCATCGACCAGAACAAGGGTCGCACTGCGACCGACCAGTTCCACTTTCCCATCTTCGAGAGTCACTTCTTGCAATGTAATCCCTTCCAGTCCGCTAAAGGCCAGTGAAAGGGTGCTCAGTGAGGTATGAGGCGCGATGCTGCCAGCGGCATTACCACTGGCACTACGGATGCGCGAGAGGAGAATGCCAACGGGGTCGACGGGAACTCGTTCTCCGGGGAAGGCACCACTCCAGAGGGTTTCGATCTGTTTTTTGCTGGCGTCATTCACTAATGCTCCGGCATACCCGCTGAGCCCGAAGCTGACGAGCAAGCACACCGCCGCAATGGCAACTCCGCTGATGATTTGATTCCCTTTTGGGAGGCGGCTCAAAAAGCTTGGGCGCTTTTCCAGAGCCACAGAGAAATCAGGAATCGGTTTAGAGGTTGTTAGGTGATCAAGGGGCGATTCTGCTTCAAACAGGGGTTGCCAAGTAACAATCTGGAATTTCCCTGTTTCATGACGTTCCACGACCATAGTGACGCCACCGCGATATTCGGCGCGCTGCCCTGCAGGAAGGAGTTGTACCTGTTGCAGTAACCACGTTGCGGCGTTGCACAGTACGGCAACGGGGCGATAGCCGCTGGAGCGAGCCACACGCTCTTCGGTGCGAATCAGTGAGGTGTCCGACACAAATGCGAGGTCGACGTTATTCATACTAAACAGCATGACGGCGTGCTGTGGCGTGATGGGATATTGGGCGCGCAGTTCGCTCCGTGCAATCGCTTCACGGCGGCTTTTTTCCACCGGTGGCAAGGTGAGTATGATGGGAAAGAAAAGGTGATCAGCAAGCACCATGATCACTTCGCGTGATCCGGTGTCGCGCAGAATGCCACGTTCATTTTCGCGGCGACCGTCATACCAGCCGAGGTGGGGGTAGCGGTCGAGAGTTATCTGATTTCCTGCCATAGTACTATCCTGGCGCTCCGGTTAAAGGTTCTTTCGACAATAATAAAGTAGCGAAAGATGATTCCGCTACGGACAACTTCCATATCAAGTTCAAAACGGTCAGAACGGACTCCCAGCACCCCTTCGATAGCAGCATATTCATCGGCCTCGATAGTTGGATCGAGATTGAGGATATCGACCACCGCTTGAATGGGGCCACTGGTCCGTTCGCCGACGATTTGTGCTGCCAACGATGGGCGATCGGTCAAAAAAGCGATTTGCTCTTCGTCCGCAAAGTTTATGTTGAGTTTTTCGGTTTGGCCGATACTAACAACCTCGCGTAGGAGGTCGACATCGCGCTGCGTGAATCCCTGAATCATGCGTGCTTCGGCGTATCGTACCAGAGGAGCGTTTCGAGGGCGATAATTTTTATCGGCACGGAGGTATTCGTCTTTTTCGGCACCGCCCGGTCGCGTGGTGTCGTCGCTATCAACCCAGTCTAAAAAAGTGGCCAGCGGAAACGGGGGCTCTTCGGGATCGCGCTCGGTTTGCTGTGTCAGAAACTCTTCATATCCCGGTCTTCCCAGCAGTTGGGTGAGGTTGATGCGTGCATTGGACGGGGTAACGCGAAACGAAATATCGTAATGATCAGGAGTCGTCATGTAGCGGGGAAATCCGAAAAACCACCAGTCGGTCGTGGCATCATAGAGGTTATCGTCGAGCACAATGGCACGCATAAACCCTTCGGTGATATTCAGGGCGTATTGAGCCGCTTGACGTTGCCAGATGGAAAGGGTGACGCGTGCGACGGCATCTTCCCGTTTCGCAACGAGGTACACCGCAAATGGCATAATGGCGACGAGGAGCATCATGACGCTAAAGAGGGCAAACCCTTTTTTGGTTTTATCGTTCATAGGTGGTGCCAAGGAATGGAAATGCCTGAAGGCGATACTCGCGATCACTTTCGTCAGTCAGTACCATTTCGATTTTGTCTGGAGCAAGGTTATTGTATCCCCAACCAGTAAAGGTTCGATTGCCGCGATGAAAGAATATTTTTACTTCTTGAATGCCACTGGCGAGCGGAATGGCGATGGGTGCTTCAAGGAGATTGCCCTGTTCGCGTCTAAAAAGCCAGTTTTCTTCACGCACTTTTTCAACGTAGTAACTTACGGTGAGAGGAGGTGGCACATCCAGAAAGGAGTTGTCGGTAGATATTTCCAGCTTGCCGCCGACAAAGACGGCGCGACCGCTTAGTTGACGCATATCGTGGCTAAAAAAATAGTCAAGCGCAGCGATTTGGTCGAAGCGATTTTCGCCTTCTTCGAGCGAAGCATAGCCGCGCTGAATAGCGGAAGCGACGCTCCAGAGTGTCATGATGGCGACGGCGCCAACAATCGACGCCACCATAACTTCAATGAGGGTGAACCCTTTCTTGGTGGATGATTTATTGTTGGCGGTAGTCATTCAGTATCACTTTGCGCCCTCCAGGGACGGTTACTTCGTAGCTGTGCAGGTCGGCAAAGGGCATGGCGTTGCTGAGTACTTTTTTTTCAAAGGTAAATCCGTCGGGGAGAGGAGCATTGAGTGGTTGATTGTTGCGGTCTGCTGCTAAGCGTTCTTGGGCAATCGAACTGGCCTGCAAGGTGTCGCGGTAGGCCTGTTCAAGGTTGACGGCGGTAAAAAGGTAAGAGGTCAGAATTGCGGCTCCCATTCCGGCAAGGGCGAGTGCGACAATGGCCTCGATTAAGCTGAATCCGCTTTGGTTATGGACGTTCACTGAGCACCTCGTCAACGTACACCTCTGCTGTTAATGGGACAAGTGTATATACTACCCGCTCTCCTTTTTCGTTGATTGCTTCGAGCCAGAAGGGCTCAATGTATCCAACAGGGAGTATCCGTATTTCGATTTTTTCTTCCCGGAAGTCGCTTTGTAAGAGTGTTTTTGCGCGATAGCGTAACGACTGCGGGAGTGGTTTGATAGTGGTGTCCCACAAGAGGCGCTTATTGTTTGGTTCGAGTGTGATAATGATTTGTTGCGTATCGCGGTACGATATTTGACGCGCTTCGGCAAGGATTTGCTGCAATTCGTGGCGCAACGATCCAAGATTATCGCTGCCGCCACGAAACCCATAATAGCTTGCCGCTCCGAGGATAACCACCATAACGAGCGCCACCAGCAACTCTACCAAAGTAAAAGCGGCGTGGTGGCGTAGCATAATATGACGTGGGAATGGATTATTCATTCCGGATGTCGGCATTTACCCCTTCTCCGCCCAGTTCGCCATCGGCACCGTAGGAGGTGATTTCATAGTCTCGTCCGTCTTCAGCTGGTGAGCGATATGCAAAAGGGTTTCCCCAGGGGTCTTTCGGTTCTTCGCGGCGGTCAAGGTAGCCGCCACTTTTCCAGTTGCGCGGTAACGGAGAAATCTCCGGTTTCCTGACCAATGCGACCAGGCCTTGTTCGGTGGTCGGGTAGAATCCATTGTCGAGTCGATAGAGTTTCAGCGCAGCTTCAATGGCTTTGATGTCGGCCTGTGCTTTGGTGACGCGAGCCTGATCTGGGCGATCAAGGATTTTCGGAACCACAAAGGTTGCCAAGACTCCAAGGATGATAACGACTACCATGATCTCGATGAGCGTAAAGCCCTTCGAAAATTTTTGAACACACTCTCGTTTGCGCACGGCTTTTGTCTCCTTATTTTTTACTATCTCTTTGTAACGCGGTAATAGTAGCACAAATCCGCTTGCTTGCTAAAGGGGTGAAGTGATTTTAGATTGCTATTTATTTCGCAACAAAATAACGCTATGATACTACCATCGTGACTATTGAGCGGTTACGCGTTGATGTAGATGCTTTGCGTAAGCAGATTTTGTAAGTTATTTCTTATGTTCAGGTGTGTGTTAGTCGAAAAGCCTGAAATAGGATAAATAGCATTTTGCAAGCTTAATGTCAGGAGTTTGCCATGTCAGAGGTCATCGAAATCAATAAAATGGTTTCACTCGAAGTGTCGGCAGATCGAGTGAGTGCCACGTTGATTATCAAGAAACCAGAAGGGCTGAGTGCCTCGCTGGTAGCCGATGCCGTGGCAGCGGGAAAAATCTCCGAAGTGTATGTGTTAGAGCCGGTGAATCGGAACTTAAAAGAACTTTCAGGAAAACCTCCAACGGCGTTTCCGGCACGAATAGACCTAGCGCGCGGTATTCCCCCAAAGCCTGGAGCGGATTCCCAGGTGGAATATATTATCGACCTGAGAACAAAGCCGGGAACGGTCGATCCCGAAACGGGGCAGATGGACTTCCGCGAACGCGACATTGTCAAACAGGTTAAAGAAGAGGATATTATCCTCAAGCTGATTCCCCCAACAAAAGGGGAAAACGGTTTTGATGTTTTTGGCAATCCGGCTATAGGTGCTGATGGGGCATGGGTTACGCAGTATGTTGCGGGCGAAGGAATTGGCGTTACCGATGAGAGCGGGACGCAGATTTTTCATGCGCTTGCGTCGGGCGTTATTGTCACGCAAGGGAAAGTCCTTTCGGTGAGTGATGTGCTCACGATTGATGGCGATATTGACTTCAAGTCAGGCAATGTCCGTTATAAGGGTACAGTGGTCGTCAAAGGGAGCGTCAAAACGGGTTTCGAGGTTATTGCAAAAGGCGATGTGACGATTGAAGGGTTTGTGGAGCCGGACTCCAAGGTTACGGGATCGAATGTTGTTATCATGAAGGGCTGCTACGGCCAGGTAAATGCGGAACGCAATGTGCAAGCCGAGTTTGCGGAAAATGCCATGGTGCGAGCGGGAAAATCGGTCGGGATTAAGACGGTCAATCGTTCCCAACTGATTGGTTCGCACATTGGGGTCAATAAATTTTCTGCCAGCAAAGCGGTGGCCTATGAAGATATTGCTATAGCCGAAGTTATTTCCCCCAAAAGCAATCCCTCGTCGCTTGAGGTGCAGTATCTCCCTTCCGTGCTTGATATTATCAACCAATTTAAAAGTGAATATGCGTTGATCCGCTTTCGGATTGATCTCAATAAAGCCTACTTAAGTAATTCGGGTGTACAACTTACTGAACTCATTGAATCGCAGCGTATTCCAAGCGATGTTCCGGCTGATGCGGCGAAAGAGGCACATACGTTCTTGCGCGACTTGAAGCTTGCCAGTCGCTTTAAGGCGGCGATTGCCGAGATGGCTGGCCGGTGCGATGGGCGGATTAACCTTGGGCGAGCCGATAATTTTACTGTCATCAATTTGTACGGGAAAGAAGTACAGCTCTATAATGAAAAGCAGAAGGTGACTTTCTCGTACGATAAAGAGAGAAAGAGCATCTGTGAAAGGGGCGATCATGCGAATCATTGATATCCGCGCGCTTCGTCCTGGCGTTCGCGTCGGGCGGAATCTTTATAAAGATCGTACGCTTTTGCTTGCCAAAGGTTACTTGGTTGACGAAGCGCTGCTGCGTACCATTGCTGATCGTAACCTGCGTAATTTGCGGGTGTTTGTCGACGATGGAACTATTTGCGAATTTGAAAAGAAGTCGGGACTCTATTATGTCGACGTGGTAGAGCAGCAGCATGGGAGTGTCAAGCTTGATGCGGGGTTGGTAGTGAATGGATATATCGACTCCCACTCGCGCCTGTTGGTGGCTGGGGAAGTCAATGTGAAGGAAGATATTTTGCCGTATTCGCACCTGAGCGCGCACGGCAAACTAACCGTGCAGGGTGAAATTTATGGTTGCTGCGTGAATGCCTGCGAAAAGATTAAATTGGGCAATGTCGGTAGTGAAGAGCATACGCGAACGCTGATTAGTCTGCAGGAATTTTCCCTGCAAAAGCTTATTATGCTGCGTAATTTGAATGCGATGAAAGCCAATAAGATGGCGCCACTGTTGACAAAATTGCGCGAACCGGTCGCTAAGGTGACGCAACTGGGAAAAAAGATTAACCTGCTCCCTGTGGAGACGCGTACAAAACTTATGGCAGCGTATCAAAAATATATTGAACTGAATACAGAGCGGAAAAAGATTGACGCGCAGCAAGAGTTATTGCAAGCCAAAATGGAAGATGTCAGTCAAACGCCGAAGATTCAATGCTACGGCGCGATCCATCCTGGCGTTACGTTCCGTATTAAGGATGAAGTTTTTATCGTGAAAGAGCCCATGCACCGTTCAGAATTCTTCCTGAATGAAGCGGGCAAGATCGAACATAAAAAAATCCGCGAGTGACGTGGTCGGTAACTCGCGGAGTACATGCATTAGTAGTTGAGTATGCTTTTGAGAAGTTTGACTTTGTCGCGTCCGACAGCTAGGTTGGTTTTTTCTTTATCATCCATACCAACCTGAAACGAACCGCTGAACCACGGAATAAGTTCCCGCACGTGGTTAAGGTTGATAATATGGGAGCGGTGAATGCGTAGGAAGAGTTTGGAGTCGAGCATTTTTTCAAGGTTTTGCAAGGTATGATTTGAGTGATACACTTCGTCGAAGGTATGAAATTCGGTTTTTCCGACCGATGCCCCAATCCAGTAGATTTTCTCTTGATCGATCACTTTCAAGCGCCCGCGAGATTCAACCACGATTTTGCGAATACGGTGTGAGGCGATTTGCCCCATGGCGCCGCGCAGTTGTTCGGAATAAACTTTTTTCTCTTCAAGCCGCTCTTTCAGGCGTTCGAGTGTTTGAAAAATCCGCTCGTCATTATAGGGCTTGAGGACATAGTCAATGGCGTTGACTTCAAAAGCGCGCGTGGCGTGTTCATCGTATGCGGTGCAGAAGACGATGAGCGGCTGTTGGGCGAGGTTCATGCTTTCGAGAGCTATTTCAAACCCACCGAGGTCGGGAATTTCTATATCCAGAAAAACCACGTCAGGTTTGAGTTTCTTGACCAATTCTAACCCTTTTACTCCGCTTTGCGAGTAGCCGGCAATTTCAACATCATCAACTTGGTCAAGGATATAACGCAGCTCTTCAAGTGCTAGTGCTTCATCTTCAATGAGTACAACTCGCATATGGGCTCCTTCTTTGCTTTAGCATTCGAATAGAAGGGTAGATATAAACGATTTTATTGCGAGTTATCAACAAAATTGCCATGCGGCACGGTGCGAAGTGTGCGCATGGCAATGGTAAAGGCATTTTTTGTGCGACACGTTATGGCTCAGGCGGATTTTTCCCGTCACCAAAGAACGTGGTTACGAAGCCGTAGGGCTTATCAACTGTTTTTACGTATTGATTCAACAGGAGCACCACGGCAAAGAAAAATGCCAACATAAAAAATAAAGAGAGAAGTTGTCTGTTTTTGTCTGGCATTCGCATGTTGCACCTCCTGTCGAGTCGCTTTACACTAGGAGCCGAGAGCGCCTATCCGCTGTTATACGTATCGGCATTATAGGGAAATATATTGATATTCTTTTTCAGGAAGGTTTCAATGAGTAACGATTATGAGCGAGTTGATCCACAGGAACTTTGCGCGGCGGTGAGTGCTTCGAGTTTCTCGCAGCTCATTTTTTTTCCGGAAATAGATTCCACGAATCGCTATGCGTATGATCAAAGTGACGACCTCCCCGATCGTTCTCTGATTGTTGCTGGGCGGCAGTATGCTGGTCGGGGTCGGATGGGGCGAGTGTGGCAGGGCGATGGTGATGGTGTGTATTTTTCGCTCCTACTTCATCCGCCTCTGGCACCGATGGAGACCCTTCTTTTGCCACTGTTAACTGCTGTAGCCGTTGCGGAAGGGCTTGAGGCATTGGGATGTCAGGTTTATTTGAAATGGCCAAATGATGTCGTTGATGCCGACGGGAAAAAACTGTGTGGTATCCTTACCGAAATGAAGGCCGATGTCGCGCAATTACGTGCGCTTGTCATTGGTGTTGGCGTCAATGTGAACCAGTCGTCATTCGAAGGGGAGATCTCTGCTCTTGCGACCAGCTTGTTCTGTATCTCTGGCGGCGTCAGGTATAGAAAAGTTGCAGTAATCAAGGAAATCATCTATGCTTTTCAGGCTCGCTATAATGCCTTTCTGGCAGGCCAGAAGGGGGCAGTGAGAGACGCATGGAAACAGCGGTGTCGGATGTTTGGTAAGCCATACTGGTACAAAACAACTGGCACCCTTTGTGTTCCGGTTGATCTTGATGTTGATGGCTCGCTTGTGGTGCGCTACAACGACGGCTCAATAGGGATACTCAACTCCGGAGAGGTGGTAGAGGTTTGCTCGTAGCTATTGATATTGGCAACACAAACGTAGTGCTTGGCGTGTTTCACGCGGGCTCTTCGGATCTGCGGGTCAAGTGGCGCCTTCAATCGAACACACAAAGAACGACGGATGAGTATATGGCACTGATCACCTCTCTCCTTGAACATGAGGGACTTTGTCCCGACACGGTGAGTGGTGTGGTTATTTCGAGTGTGGTGACCCCGCTCACTCGCGTATTTCGCAAGCTTTCACAACTCCTCTTTACGACTGAGCCAGTTATTGTTTCTGCTGGCATTCGCACCGGTATGCCTATCCGTATGGAAAACCCGAAAGAGGTTGGTGCTGACCGGATTGTCAATGCTGTGGCGGCGTATGAACGCCACCGCCAAGCGCTGATTGTGGTTGATTTCGGCACGGCAACAACCTTCGATGTCGTTTCTGCCGATGGGTGTTATTTAGGTGGATGTATCGTGCCGGGTATTGGTATCTCGCTTGATGCGCTGGTGAATCGTACCGATAAATTGCCCCCTGTTGAAATAGTCAAACCAGCACGAGTTATCGGGAAAAACACGGTAAGCTCCATTCAGTCAGGGATATATTTCGGATATGTCGGCTTGATCGAAGGGATTGTGCGTCGTATTGCGAAGGAAATGGAGCTGACGCCACTCGTTGTTGCAACAGGTGGCCTTGGTTCATTATTTCACCAAGAAGAGGGCCTGTTTCATGAATACTTACATGATCTTACCTTGCAAGGGCTAAAAATATTGTACGAAAGGAACCGCCATGGATAAGACACACGCAACCACTGAGCAGACCCTGACCCTTGGCCGCTATCTTTCGGAGCTTCGCGAAAAAAAAGGGATGAGCCTTGCCGATTTGTCTGAGCGGACAAAAATAACTTTAGCTCAGCTTGAGTCGTTTGAGCAGAATAATCTCAGTGGACTTCCTCCGAAATCCTTTTCGCTGGGTTTTTTGCGCTCGCTGTGTATGGAGTTGAATGGCGATTATAATCAGGCAAAGCAGTTATATTTTATTCTCAGCAATGATGTTGTCGAGATGTATACGCAGCAACGTGCGGCAGCCAATAAAGAACCGCAGCCTTCCGCCGAAACGCGCGAAGTTATGGGACGTAACATATCGCTTTCACCGTATATCTTCGGCGTTATCGTGGTGGCGCTCCTTGTCGTTGCCGTGTATCTCTATGCGTCAGACCCGCGTCCACAACAAACATCGGCAGGGTTGAATATTATAGAAGAGGTGCGCCGGAACTCGGTTGTACTTGACGTGGTTGCTGATGATAGCGAAGAAGTGCCACTGTTTCCGGTTGAATCGACCGATTCGCCAGATGCTGCAGCGGCTGTGTCAATGGCGACACCTCTTTCTGAAACGCGCGAGACTGCGCCAGTTCTCCCAAGCGTTGCCAGCGAGCCGGCGGTGGCCGATTCACGGCAGGAGAGTACGATCCCTTCTGCGCCACTCGCACCACCAGTAGCTTCCGCAGTAGAGCCACAACCGATGGCAGAAGAACCTACCCGACATGAGATTCATGCGGTTTCAGATGCGATTCGTGTCGTGCTCCGTGGCAAAGGGCTCGTTTGGGTGAAGATGGTCGGCGATAAAGGGAAAACTGTTCGGACGACAACCCTAAATCAAGGGGGAACGCTTGAAATTCTGTCCGGACATGAAGTTATTGTTTCGCTTGGTAACGCTGCTCTGGTCGAAGTTTCCATTGATGGGCAGCGCCAAGAACCTGTCGGGACGCGCGGTGAGGTGAGGCGATTCATTGTACGCAATGACCGTTCGCTTGAGTTTCTGACACGTGCCGAGTACCTTGTGATTCTCAGTGCCCTTGGGGTTCCTGAGTAAGCTTATTGAAACGAGATGCCTACTATGTCTTTTCCAAAACTCTGCGATGCTTCGGGGAATCCCGTTACCTATTTACGATTAAGTGTTACTGATCGTTGTAATTTACGTTGTTTTTATTGTGTTCCTGAAGAGGGGATTTGCCAAAGCACGCAAGAGGAGTTACTTCGTACCGAAGAAATTATCCGTTTGTTGCAAATTGCTCATTTATGCGGGGTGAATAAAGTCCGCTTGACAGGTGGCGAACCATTGGCACGGCGCGGCATAGGCCGCATGGTGCGCGAAATTGGTAAAATTGGTTTTCGCGATATTGCGATGACAACGAATGGGGTTTTGCTGCATAAGTTTGCTCCGCTGTTGCGTGAAGCCGGGCTGCATCGAATTAACCTGAGTCTTGATTCCTTGCGGCCGGATCGCTTTCATACGATTACTGGACGTGATTATTACGATGCGGTCATAAAAGGGTTGGCTGCGGCTCGCAGCGTAGGGTTAACGCCGATTAAAATGAACGCCGTCATCGTTCGCGGTGTCAATGATGATGAAATCTGCGACTTTGTACAGATGAGCGCCGAGCAGGACGATATCGAAGTTCGCTTCATCGAATATATGCCCATTGGCGTTGGTCAAGGGTATCGTGATGAAAAACTCGTCAGTGTTGCGGAAATGCTTGGGCGGGTCAAAGAGCGTTATATCGTGGAAGCGTTGACACCTGACGACCCCGGTGCGCCAGCGCGCATGTATCGCGTAGTCGGAGGCAAAGGGAAATTTGGCTTTATCTCTCCCATGACGCAACATTTCTGCAATGACTGTAACCGGTTACGGATAACCTCAGACGGGAAGATTAAAACCTGTCTCTTTTCGCGCGAAGAATACGATCTTCTCCCATGGCTGCGCGGGAAGTATGGCGATCGTGAGATTGCCGACTATCTTTGCCAGTCGGTAGCACGGAAGGCATCAGAAATCGATGATAAATACAGCAGTTCGCGCAATATGACCCGTATCGGCGGCTGACGGAATACTACACAAAAGGAACCAGCATGGAACTGACTCATTTTGACTCCCAAGGGAACGCCATCATGGTGGATGTTTCCACCAAGGACGAAACGGTTCGTATCGCTCGCGCCACTGCCACCATATGTGCCCAACACAATACGATCGATATGATTCGTCAGGGGACACACAAAAAGGGCGATGTGCTTGGTGTCGCGCGTGTCGCGGGCATTATGGCCGCCAAGCGGACGGCTGACCTGATCCCGATGTGTCATCCTATTCCGCTGGAAGGGGTCAGCGTTGACTTTGATATTCAAGATGATCGCGTTATTATCACGACCGAGCTGCGTACAACGTATAAAACTGGCATTGAGATGGAAGCCATTGTGGCGGCGAATATCGCGGCGTGTACCATTTACGACATGTGTAAAGCGGTCGACCGAGGCATGACGATTACCGATGTGCGGCTTACCTACAAATCGGGGGGCAAGTCGGGTGTATTTCAACAGCCATAAGATCCCTGTTCTGGGCTTTATCGGCTATTCAGGGTCGGGAAAAACCACACTCATGGAACAGGTTGTTCTGTTATTGCATGGCCGCGGAATGCGCGTCGGCGCGCTGAAGCACGATGCGCATCGCTTTGAAGTAGATAAACCCGGTAAAGATTCTTGGCGATTTCGCGAAGCGGGCGCACAAACGACCGTTATTTCCAGTGCCGAACTCATTGTGTTGCAACGACGGACAGCGGAAGAAACTCCACTCGCTGATCTGCTCGATCTTTTTGTTGATGAAGATATTATCCTTGTCGAAGGGCATAAAGCTGGCCCACACCCCAAGATAGAAGTGCATCGCCCAGAGCTTGGGCATCCATTCCTGTGGCCAGTATTTGAGCATGTTATTGCTCTTGCTACGCCGAAGGGATTGATCCCTGAATCGAGCCATGAACTTTCTTTGCCCGTTCTTGATCTGGACAATGCCCCCGCCATCGCTGAATGTATTCTCACCTCTTTGCAAAGATAACTTCACTGACACGCTGAAAATAAAAAAAACCCGCCGAAGCGGGCCAATATGGAGCGAAAAACAAAACAGGTTGGAAGGATACTGTCATGAGTCCCTGTTGATCGCGTAGCTATTACAGGGCTAAAAGGATCACGAGAAGGAAAAACATCGCACTCCACTCAATGGCAGCTTTCGCTCCAATAAGCCACAAAGGGGTAGAGTCATCCGTACTGGCAAGGCTGGTACTCTCGCCGGACGGGGCAACGGAATAGGGTTGCATCTGCGTGTTGCCTCCTTTCGTACAATGTCCCGCAGGACATGGCAGGCGAAGGCGCGTATCGCCATCGACTCCCATGTCCCGCGAGTATTACCGCGCTAGCCGTAGGCTAGCGCGGCGTTAAGTTGTATTACCGTTTCATCGCCAAAAGCTCTTGGATCATGGCATCGGAAGTCGTAATGATTTTCGAGTTCGCTTGGAAGCCCCGCTCAATGGTGATCATTTGCGTGATTTCCATCGAAAGGTCGACGTTCGACATTTCAAGCGAAGAGCTGACCACAAAGCCTAAGCCACCTTCGCCAGGCTCAGTGATGGTTGGCTTACCGCTCGAATCGTTGGCCGCGTAGAGCGAGCCACCGACTTTTTGTAGCCCTTGCGGGTTGGTGAAGTCTGCCATAACGATTTGCGCAAGCTGGCGTGACTGGCCGTTACTGAAGAGCCCACTAATAACCCCACGATCGTCGATCACGTAATCTTCGAGTGACCCTTCTTTATAGCCGTTCTGCCGCTGCTTCGTGGTGATGGACTTACTGGCGTACTGTGTAAATCCGTCGAATCCGCCGCCGATAGTCCCAAAGTCTAGCCGAATCTCAAGCGGATTGGCACCGTTGTTCGGGACAATGTTGATGGGCGAACCAACCACGACCCCTAATCCGCCGTCAGGCGTGAAAGTAACAACCCCTGATGGAAGGAGTGTTGAACCCGCGCCACCAGTAACTTGTGCTGGGCGGGGAATGGTTGCTTTCCACTTCCACTGGTTGACGTTCCGTGGGTCAGAATCTTTTTCAAATTCAATGACCACTGAGTGCTCATGCCCTTCCGAGTCGATGATTGGAATCGTCGTAGAATGGAAGCCGCCTGAAGCCTGTTGTTGGATGGTAAAGGTCGAAAGCGAGTTGAATTGGTCGCGTCCCGCAGCGCGTAAGCTCATATCAAGGATAGCGTAGTTTTCACCATCGTCGCCATTAACGATAATTGAACCATTTGAGCTAACATACGCGCCAACTGGGTTTTTCAACTCTAATGTTGTGGTCAGTGCCTGAACTAAGTCGCCTAACGTGGTGTCACTGGGGTAGCCAAGGTTGTTGGAAACCACCATATTTGATTCAAATTTTTTATCATTTACCAAGGCGGATACCGCTATTTTGTCGTTGGTTTGCAGACCGAGCCATGCGCCCGTACTGTTGTAGAGGTTGGCGAGTTTGTCGTCTGCGGTGGCAATGGTCAGTAGCGTTTGCGAAGTAGCAACTGACCCTCTATTGATGGTATTCGCGAGGGCAAGTGCTTGCTCCAGCGATGGCGAAGATATGATTTCTGCTCCCGTAATGTTGTGCGAGAAGTTTGCGCGGAGGATCCCTGACTCGCCAGTACCTGCGAAGCTCAACCCGTTTGCGGTATTAAATGGAGCCGATGGAGCCGCGTTGAGCAGGTAGCGTGTCGTAATATTGGTACCGCTATAGACTATTGGCGACTCTTCATATCCAATTTGTCGGGTTCGGGCATGTACCCCTTCCGAAAAAATCGTGCTATTGACTGGTGCAAAGAGTGGATTCAAAATGTTATCAAAGTTATTTGTATCGTCAAAGGTGATCTCAAGCTTGGTCAAGCCGCCACTACTCGGGTTTTTGAAAAGAAAGTCTTTTCCTGTCCATTCTACCTTAAAGCCAGTGACCCCTTGAGCGACAATTTCGTCTTCAAGATATTTTGCAATTCCATCCATATCGAACGTAGCGATAGCGTTAAGGTTTAAGTTTAATGTAGTTGGCGTCGATTCTCCCCGTTTGGTAAGGTTAAGGGTAAGCGGAAGATTGCCGGGCGCTACTGCTCCGTCCCCAATTGAGTTGGGTACCAGTGAAGGTGCAATAGTGTTAATATTGAAGAAGGTCTCAGGGCTGCCGTCACTGCTGGGATCAATAGCAACAGCCGTGGTTGCTTTAATTCGCCCATCAGCGGTAATGGAGTAGGCAATTCTTTCAGCAGGCGCGGTAACAAGGGTTCCTTGCGCCTCTTGAATAACTGCAAGCAATTCATCAAGTGAGCTAAAAGTATAGGAGCCATCGCTCGTGACCTCTGGGAGTTGGTTCGTTGGGTCGTAGACAAACGTCGCCATTACTGGGGCATTATTTGCTGCAATAGGCGCATTCGAAAGTAAGATGCTAAAGCTGTCTCTGGTATCTGCAAAGCCCATAGCAGTAAGGCTAAATCCGCCGTCGTTGTTGTTGTCGTAAACAATTTTGCCGCCAAGGGGATCAGATATTTTTGGGTCAGAATCGGCGGTGTAGACTCCATTCAGGTCATCAAGGAGTTCATTGACTTTTTTATCGTTGCCAATGTTGACGCCACTGTAAACCACCTGCACATCTTGCAATTCCACCCCAGAAATGTTTTCAAAACGGATGCGGCCACCGTCATTACTGGCGCGAATCAAGTTATGTTGAACCGTGTCAAGTGTGCCGCCGGTAGTCGATCCAATGGCAGTGTAGTAAAATTTAGTATCTTGATTATCAATTTGCAGGCCATTTGGAAGTTGCATTCCTTTGGGGAAGGTAAAGTCGTATTCTGTTCCATTTACATCTACTTTTCCATTAGCCAGAATTGTAACTACACCAGCTGGGCCTGGGACGGTTCCAGGTATTGTTAAGGTTCGATACTGGTTATTGGCATCTTTTTTTCCATCTCTCAAGATAATTTCAGCTGCGGTAGTGTTTGTAATAATTGTGTTTTCTACAAGCGGCGCAGCGAGTGTAGCAATTTTCCCATTTACAATAGCGCTTGATGCAGCCCCAATAATATCGCCGTCAGTCATAGTTATAGTATTATTCCCCGGCGCAAAGTCACTATTGATAGCTTGTATCAGCTCATCAAGGGTTGAAAATGGTTTGGCAAAACTGTCAACACCACCTTCATTGGAAGCATCGCGCCCTTCAGGGTTAGAGGCGGTTGAGTAGTAGTATTCTTGTGTGACAGTCGTGCCGGCTACATTCATGGAGACGCGAATCCGGTCATTGTTGTCTTTGAATTCAAATGCCCCCACATCACCTAAGTAGACTTTGGCCGCTTGGCTAATATTTTTCATGCCACTTTCAAGTCGTCCAGTGAGTTCGGCAAGCGAGTTGAAGTCATCACCTTTGACGTACTTGGATTGAAAAAACAGTTCGCCAGAGGTTTTAATATCTCCTGTAGCATAGGAGCCTTCGACTCCGGCCATGATGTTGTTGAATTTAGAATTCGAGGGAACCGTGTTGGAGTCCAACGAGAAGGAGGCAATGGGGTTTGACGCCTTCATTTGTAACTTCCCTTCAACAATGGTCAACTCTGCAATATCTGAGGCAAAGGCCGATTTTATTTTGTCTGCTAGTCCACCAAGGGTGCTGAAGTTCGTATCGCTCGGATCAAGATCGCGCGGAATGCCATTGATGGAGTATTCATCACCAGACTTTGCGCGGTAGGTTAATACAAGGGGAGCCGGGCTGGCACCATCTTTGGTAAGGGTAATCTTAAAAGTATCCCCGTCTCGAATGCCAAGGTTTTCATCCCCCGAGTTATACAACTGTCCAATGTTCGTAATGGACGTGCCATGTGCCTTCAAAATAACCGGCTGATCGTTCAGGAGTGAAATATGGGTGCCAGTCTGATTGTAGAGTTGCGAAATGTCGTCAGTCCCATCAACCATGGCGCGCAGTTCTGGTGTTTCAAGGATAGTCCCGAGTGCAACGGAGTTCAAGTTACCGCCAAGCTCAACGTTCGTGGTGGCTTTGGCTGGGCTTTTAACGCCAACAGGGATTTGAATGTCAACAATTTCACCGGTTTGGTTGATGAAGAAATCGCCGTATTTATCCTGAGTCGCCAAGCGCCCTTGAGCAACCAACCCTTCTGGAGTAACGAGTTTCCCTGCGTTATTAAAGATGAAGTTCCCGTTGCGGCTATAATAATCCATGACACCGTTACTCACGACAAAGAAGCCGCGCCCAGAAATCGCAAGGTCAGTGGCTTTATTGGTTGCTTCGATACCACCTTGCGAGAAGATGAGGTTCGTCGAGTTGACCCGTGTCCCAAGACCAACCTGCATAGGATTAACGGAGGAGCCACCGATATTCATACTCATGATGTCGGCAAATCCTGCTTGTGATTTCTTATAACCGACGGTGTTGACGTTCGAGATGTTGTTACCAATGACGTCCATACTGCGTTGGTGATTGATCAGGCCGGATACGCCGGCATAGAGTGACTGTAACATGATAGCGCCTCTCTTCTATTTTCAGGTTGTACTTGTTTCTGGTTGTTCAGTATTTTCTGCTTCGGCATCTTCATCATCAGGCACATATGGTGCGGATGGTGGGAAGATGGACTGTAGGTCTTTCATTTGGAAATCTTTCCCGTTGACGACAAACTTCACGCCATCGGCATCGTAGCGAATGGCCATAATCCGTCCGACGGTGAAAGTGTCAACTCCGACAGCTTCGCCGAGTTGATCGGTTGCGCTTACCTGAAAGCGGTAGTTGCCGTCTTTCAGCGGATCGCCGCCGCTGTTGATCGCTTCCCAGTAAAGGGTTTGCGACCCCTTATCGAGTCCGCCCGGATCGATAATCCGCACAAGTTCACTTTTATCGTTGTAAATACTTACTTTCACTTCTTTGGCATCGGCGGCGAGATTGAACTCGATGGGTTCGGTATTACCGCCGAACACCACCAGCGCATCACCGGCGGCTTTGGTTTCCATCCCGACATACGAGGCGGCACCAAAGGTCAGGAGTTGGTTTTGCATATCCACCAGCTTATCCATGGATTTGGCCATGTTGCTCATTTGTTCGAGCGAGGAGAACTGCGCGGTTTGCGCAATCATCTGAGCGTTGTCCATCGGATTGGTGGGATCCTGTTGTTGCATTTGGGTGATAAGGAGCTTGAGGAATTCGTCTTTCCCCATTTCTTGTTTTGGCAGTGCAGGTTTGAGTGTCTGCCAGTCATCAATGTTGCCTATGTTTTTGATAATATTTACGTCGTTCACGGTATCCCTCCCAAGTGGGGTTGTTATGCTATGAGGTTCAGAGATTGAGACGTACGATAGTGGTACTGATTCTCTCCTCCTTGTGGCTCATCTTCGTTTTTCTGGGGCGCGCCCCTTTGGTCTGATGACAGGGAGCGATTCTTTCGCTGTTGGTTTTCCTGTCCTTGCTGGAACTGAGTATTAGCAAACTGGTTGCCGTTGTGGTTAGACTGTGATTCTGCAAATGGTTGTACGATATCAAAGCGCTCTACTTTCAGTCCAAGAGAAGAAATAGCTTCCTGTATGCGCGTGGAAGTTTGTTCCAAACCGTGCCGCAGCGAAGGGTTTTCCACCATAACCCGTGCCGTGAGAACGCCGGCTTCGACGCTGAGGCGGATATTTACTTTCCCCATGTATTCTGGTCTGAGGGCAATCGTAAGTGTTTTGAGTTCGCCACGGGTGCTCATGGTGACTTTACGGATGATTTGATCGGTGGCGTCTTCGATTTCACGGGTGGTGAGCGGGGTGGCGGGCGTCTCGCTGGTGGTGCGGGGTGCGACGGTTTCGCGACTCATCCATTCACGTCCGCTCTGTTGTTGCTGCGGTGTATCCTGACTATTCTGGTCTTGGGTTTGGCCGTTTTGGCTGCCGCTGCTCATCATAAGAGATGTTGGTTCGGCCTGCTCCTTACTGCTTGGTGTTGCCGCAGTGCTTGGTGCGGGAGTATTGTTTGGTATGGGTGGAGCGGCAATTTTTTCGGTACCAACTTCACTATTCGGCGCAACGATTGCGGTTGATGGTGGTGCGATAGATTTTCCGGTATCTGATGTTGGTTGTTCCATAGCAGCGATACGTGCCGCCTGTGCGATCCGTTCGCGCTCTTCGCTCGTCTTTGGCGCAAGGGGATCGGCAATTTTTTCAGGTTCTTTGAGTTGCGTGCGATGAGAGATCGTGTCAGATTCTTTGGAGATATCTTTCTTCAGTGCGGTCGCCATGGGGATGGTGTTTTCTGCATCGTCGTCGGTTTCGCTCAACGCGGCGTCAACAGGTAGATCACTTTTTGTCTGCGTGAGTGTGACTATTTTGGGATCGGCAGGGGTATTCGTTGGCAAAGGTGTTTTTGGCTCAACCGTTTTTGGCTCAACAGTAGTTTTGGGCTCTGTGTTACCCTTAGGCTCAGTCGATGCTTTTACGTCACTGTCGGTGGCCTTCGCCGGAGTCGACCCATCGGCTATGTTTTTAGGTTCATGGACAGGGGCTTTTTCTACCGTTGCTTCGGTCATAGCTTTGGGGTCTTTTTCTGTGGCCTGAAGGTGAGCATTCATTGCTTGGGAAGCAGGATCTGTTTTTGTGGAAGTTGCCACTAGCGGAGCTTTATTTGCTTCGCTTTCAGAAGTTTCGGCCACGGCAAAATTTTTCACTGCGGTTTCACCTGTTTTGGCGGTAGTTTCCGGCGGGGTAGCAAGTGGATTGTCACGGCGCGGTTGTTGCTCTTTAAAGTTAGAGAAAAGCGTATCTTGCGGCAGATTTTCCACGGCGCTGACGGTGCCAAATAAAAGGGCGTGATAGTCGCGCTGCACGATTTGCAAGACGCTTGCGCCGTCAGCCGCCGGAATGGCAACGGCGCGGCTCAGTCCCATTTGGATGCTGGCCAGTGATTGTGCGAGTTGCGGCAGCGCTTCGGTGGGATTCATTGCGCCAGTATTCTGCCAGTTTTGCAGAAGCTGGCGGAGATCGAAGTTGGTTTGTGTCAGCGTATCAAGGAGTGCCTTCCCCGTTTCAGAAAGTGGGAGTTGCCCGAGAGGTGTTGCGTTTGCCCCTTCGCCTAGCGGTTGGGAAAAACTTTCCATGACAGCGGTGAGCATTTCGGTCAACGCCTTTTGCTGATCTTTCATGGCGTCGATTGACTGGAAAATTTGCGCGAATGCGGTGGGGTAGTCGTTGGGGTTAATGCCCATGGACTCGGTGAGTTGATTCATTTCGCGCAATGCTTCTTGCAACGATTGAACGATTTGTCGCAGCGCGGCGAGCGTCTCCGTTTCGCTCTCATCTATTTCAGGAAGTGATTCTGGTATCTGTTGAAGTGCAAAGAGGTTTTCTGTTTGTATTTCAGCGCCATTTAATTCAGGTTTTTGCTTGTCTTTTTCAGTAGTTACGCTTTGAGCCATCGCGCCTAGCAGGAGTGATTGTCGCAGATGAGTAAACCCCTTTTCGCCATCATTCTCTTGGGGTTTTTTCTGTGCGGACGAGGTCGAAAATTTTTCCATCAGTAAAAACCACTCGCGCCATTGGTCGGGGTTCAGCGTATTGGATTCAGTCGTGTTTGCTTCGACAAGTGCGCTATTGGCTTCGGCGAGCCACTGCGTTGCCTGCTGCATAGGAGATGCAGGGAGCAGTTGCCCCGCGATCTGTTCCAACAGGTGGGTGAGTTGCATGGTTTCCGGTTCTGCGGTATAGAACGCACTCAGCGTGGCGTCGTCAATGCCGGCGAGTTTGAGTTGCTGGCCAAGCTGATCGCGCGCACCGCTGAGGAGTGCTTGGCGCTGTTCGGATGAAAATGTGGTGGCGGTTCCGCTTATCGGAGTGCTGCGTTGCAGCATACTATTGAGTAGGCCGAAAAACCCTGATTCAGAGGGAGTTCCGGTGCGACTATTACCGCTTTTTATGGTGTTGCCAAGGTCAAGTGTTGGGAATCCTGTGGCGAATGTAAGCATGTGGCACCTCCTGCGGAAGTCGATTTATGCAGATTTAGTGCCACGCGACTATTTTGAGTGAATGGTGAGGGTATGCGACTACGGGTTTGCGGAAGAATATACGATGGTTTCGCTTGGCGTCATGCGGGTATAGTTGAAGATGGACGTTTGACATTTGCCGATTGCGCGCGCTTTGATCGCGAAATTGTGCTCGATGGCGTGCTTTTCCCTGGTTTTGTCAACGCGCACGCGCATCTTGATTTGTTTTTTGATCTCCCATCGCTCCCTTTTGAGCAATGGGTTCCTCTGTTGATCGAAAAAATTCTGACTGATTATAGTCAGGCTGATGGGATCCATGCGTCTCTAGCGTTGCTGGAGCAATCAGGAGTGCGCTTTATTGGCGATATTGCACGCCCGATTCCGGGGAGTCCTTGTTGCGCCAATATATCACCCATAAACAAGTTACGTCATGTCATTACCGGTGAGGAGCCATTACACTTTTCGCCCGATCGCATGCAAGGGCGTTGTTATATTCGTAATTTTTGTGAGTTTATCAACCGCTATCCCGAGTATATTCGTCCGCAACTTCACTATTCGCCTCATGCGCTTTACACGGTGCCACATGATTTTCTGCGCCGTTTTGCGCTCGATAACCGCTCGCTGTTCCAAATGCACGTGGCCGAATCGCCGGGAGAAACGGGATATTTTCTGCACGAACCAAGCGGAGATCATTTTTACGATACCTATTTGGCACGCTTTCAGGTGCGGCGCTACCTTGGCGAGCCGCTTTCGCCAGTACGCTTACTCGAGTCACTCGGGCTTTTGACGTCGCAATCGCTGCTCGTACATATGGGGATGGCAAGTGACGATGATCTTGACCTCGTGGCGGCGTCAGGTGCGAAGGTCATTACGTGTCCTGTCAGCAACCACTATTTGTATGCTCCGCATGTGGAGCTGGCAAAACTGGAAGCACGCGGCATACGCTATGCCATTGGTACGGATGGAAAATGCTCCCATCCCGATCTTGATTTTCTGCGCGACTACCGTTTGGTTGCTGCGCAAGTGGGGTGGGAAAAAGCCTTTCTGGCCGCAACGAGTGGCGGGGCGGAAATCCTTGGACTCATGTCGGAGTACACGTTAGAAGGGGCTGATATAACAAGGGCGGTCGTTGGTATCGGCGATGGGTTGAATTTTACCCGTATGGTGAGCGCAACAGAGGCCTTGCGGTAAGTGGCAGAACAGACGAGTGCCTACTCTGTGTACCGACACACCATTTCCTGCGCTATGCCAGCAAACTCTTGGCGCAACCTTTTCGGAGCGATAACTTCAACCTGCGATCCGAATCCCAGAAGCCACCAGCGCAATTGTCTGGTGTCAACCACTTTGGCGCTCAGCGCAACACGGCCATCAGCCAGTGGCGTCAGCTTTTGGTTCTCCGATAGTGGAGTTTCTTGCAGATGACCAGCTGCGTGGTGCGCAAATATCACTTTCAACGTAATCATTTTCGCGTCAGCGTCAGCGAATCCGATGGCGCCACTGGCAATGTAGCCATCAAGCGTAAACCCTGCCGATCGCAGGCTTGGCGCGTCAGTCTTGTGTGCTTCTAAAAAACGGTGAAGCGCCAGCAACTTTGGCTCTTGCTCATCAAACAGCGTACAGACCAAGTAGAGGATGTGGTCGTTCACCACAATACCTAAAGGGTGAATGGTGTAGACTTGATGCGCTTTCTCGCCACGCCGCCGATAGTGGGCTTCTATCTGGCGCTCTTCAAGCAGCGCCTGATATACGGTCTCCATGATTTCGGGGTTAATTGCCGGTGGGATAAGCGGAAATGCGCGGGAGATAACCCGGATTTTTTCCGGCCACTGCACAAAGGCATTCCCAGCATGTGCACTGAGCACCTCCTTGGCGTGTAGCATGTGTGGTGCCAGCGTTTCCATGCAACTATGCGGCAGTATGTTCTGGAGGTAACTCTCAACCAAACGGAGCGTGAGCGCGGTGGCTGTATCCATGCCAGGAATACTGAAAATCTGACCATCCTTTACCCAACGCCATCCGATTGGCTTGCAGTTATTACTTTCTATCGGAAATACCGTTGAAAGACTTTGCAAGTCACGTTGAACCGTACGGATGGTCGTGCGGTATCCGGCGTCCTGAAGCCTTTCCAGAATCTCACGCGCTGCAACATAACGGCGAGTGCTGAGCATCTGCAACATTGCCCATTGGCGCAAGAGCGTGTCAAAATTCTTTTCCATATCACCACACCCCCTGTCAAATAACACCAAGCATACCGATGCGTGCGACATGGAGGGTCGTATAAAGTTCCGCCACCATTGTCAAGAATCAAAAACCAATGGGATTTGATTGCGTCAACTGTTTCGCTACCATTTCATTTTTCAGCAACGCGACCAGCGAAGTAATTTCGTGTTTTGCACCAGTAAGCTCAGCTTTACGCTGCACCAAGGCAAAATCACCCGGCGTCAGCATGGTAAGTTCGCGTATATGCCGATCGTCCACCGTTATCCGAAAGAAGTGCCGGAATGCGAGTTTCACCTGCTCTGGCTTCATAAAATCGAAGCGACACTTGAACGTAAAACGACGCAGCGACGCAGGATCAATCCGTTCAATCAGATTTGTTGTGCAAGCAAACGGGAGCGGATGGCGCTCCATCCACGTAAGCATCTCATTGACTTGACTTACTTCCCACTGACGTACCGCATGGCGACGATCCGCCAGAAATGAGTCCGCTTCGTCAAACACCAGAAAGCTTTTACTGTTCGCCGCTTCGCGAAACGCTTCGGAAATTTGCTTTTCCGTTTCCCCAACAAACATACCCAGCAAATCAGACGCTCGCTTTTGCAATACCGGCATACCAAGCTGTTTGGCGAGATGGCGCACATAGGCCGTTTTCCCCGTTCCGGGAGCACCGTACAAACACAACGAAAATGGATGCTGACGGAGCTTGCTCAGATTGCTTTCGATGCCAGCAATACCGGAATCGTGGTGAACTAACTGCGGCAGGTAATGATCGGCACCAACGTGAAAGGAATCTTCCACAACCTCTTTGCCGTGCATCGCCTTTAAAAGGCCAAACGTTGCAAAACGAAAATCATCAAGGGAATTCCCCATCGCTTTGGCATAAATCGTGGCGCTTTCGGCAATCGCCGGAGACGCATCGAAGGCCGCTAGCGCTGTGGCATCTGCATTGGTGAGTGTAATGCCGCGCTTGCGTGTAATCCGCTTCCATATCTTCTGCCGCGCATCGATGGGTGGAACCGGCATCTCTACTGCCAGTGTCATACGGCGGATAATGGCACTGCTGATATTGCTGACATCATTTATAATCCAGAATGTCGGTACTCGGTTCCCTTCCAGCAAACGATTCATATAAACTTTCGATGTTGAAAGCGACCCGATCCTTTTTCCGCTATACGCCAAGATGTCTCTAGAGCTAAAAACATCGTCAATTTCGTCAAACATGATCAATGAATTCTGTTGCTTGCTCAGCAGGCGCTGGAGTATGCGATACGAACTCAAGCGATCATTGCGGTTAGGTTCTTCACCATCATTGTTCATTTCCATAACAGGATAAAGCTGGGCGTGCAGATTTTTTGCAAGTGATTTGCAAATCTCTGTTTTACCCGTTCCCGGAGGGCCATACAGCAAAATGTTAATGCCGCGCTCGCCAGTCTGCAATGCGTGCTGCAAGAATTTTGCAAGATTATCACGCAATTCTGCTATATGGGCAAAGTCATCCCATCGCAATCTCGGAGTTGACGAAGCGCCCAGTAGCGCAGCGCGGAGTCCCTTTCTTGTTTGAGGGGCATCTTCAATAGCCTGCAACACTTGGTCACTGAACGAGCAAGTGTCTTGAATGAACTGATGATTCCAGTTGATAGCATCTTTAAACAAACCAGTAAGATACAGCTCTCCAGCGAGATGAATTCGTTTGGTTATCTCAGATATCGACATATCAAGAATACATGCAAAAGCAGTTCGTGCATGATCACAACAATTTCTGAAATAGGCGAATGGGTCTTCGTGTAATTTGTAACGTTCCATACGTACAAAGAAGCCGAAAATACGGTGGTCAAGTGGATCAAGCTCGACAATGTCGGATAAATTACGCAAGGTTTTTTCTAATTCGCTGAGTGGCACTGATGGCAACCGTGCCACTTGCGGTTCAAGGAGTTCAATCAGCGCAACTTTCGTTTCAATGCATACCCTGAGTGGCAATCGCTTTCCAGTAAAATCCTGAGTGTGTTCCACAAGCTCGTCCGGCAATTCAACCCCAAGCAAGACGGAGTTGCGATACACATAGGTAACAAACTCAGAAATCACTCTGTTGATTCCGCTATCGGCTTTACGCAACGCATTGTAAAGGTAGAAACACATGATACTTTGTTCGTACTGCTCTAACTTGGACATATTGCACCTCGCTACGGTTGGTATGTCCAAAGTGTAGCGCGGTGGTACGACAAGATATGTCGCATTGGCAGGAGGGAACTATTCCTCGCTAATATCAGTTCCAGTTGAAATCTTTTTTATTAAAATACAAGCTGCGGCCCAAGCATTATCCTGAATGTCTTCATGGTAATCTGTTTCATGAAGTGACAAGCTAAGCGTATCGCCACATATTTCTTTTGCACGGCTAAAGATTGTCTGGATACGACCATCTATTTTCTGTTGTGCTGTTTTCCGTGAGCCAGAGACTGCTGACTCATAAAACGCGAAGGCTCCGAATTGCAACGACGAGTCGTTTCCTTTTCGTAATAAAAATCCTTTTATTCGCTCAATATCTTTTGCGTATGAATCTTTTGAATAAATCTGGTTTTTCACTTCTATTATCCCCCGAGGGTGTCCATTTCCCCACCAAACCAGTATATCAACACGCCCTTTTTCACGTATCTTATGCGATAGCTTCCCCCTACCTAGGGCTCCTGCATCCTTGAGCGCATTTGTAGAACCATTCTCAAGGGTTAAATATTTAGCTCCATCAGCTTCGGCTATCCGCTTAGCGATAGAGCACGTGATTAAATATTCGGGAGCCTCCCAAAGCCACGATCCACCCGTCCACTCCTGATATGATTTTTGGGCTTCTTCAATGCCTACCAAAACTTGTTCGACAATTACCTGCATAGATAGTCGATTAGCCATGTTCCCTCCATGTGTGTTTATTAATTACATGTGTTGAGGCGATTAAAGATGGTCTAAAACTTTTTGAACTAATAACGAGCCTCAAAAAACGCCACCAACCTCACCATTGCCTCTGTGTCCAGCTTACAATACCCTACCATGGCGCGCCACAATTCATTGCGACGCGCAGCCGTTGTTACTGGATTAATCGCTTCCATGTATGCCACCCCCGCCTGTTTGCCATCCTGCACGTCACTCAGTTGCGCATAGTCAAGATCGGGCGCGATGGTGGGTAGCACCGCTTTAATTGACCAGCTCCCGCGCATGTCGCGGTGGTAGTAGTTATCACGGGCAAGGGGAAGCAGGTCTACCATGCGCTCAATAATGGCAGCAACTTGCTCGGCATATTCAGGAAAGCGCATTGCGAGTTCTTTTAGTCTTCCGGCTTCAAATGACTGGTTATACACGAAGATGCAACCACGTTTTCCAAGCTCTTTGATGAGGCTTTCAAGGAACTGCTTGCTGGGATCTTTGCCACTGATATCCAGAAATTCACGGTGGTGCATTGTGCCGCTGGCGCTTTGTTTATGGCACGACCATTGGAAAGGGATTTGTTGAAAGGGGCTTGTTCCTTTCCAGATGGGGACGGCAAGCGAGATAGTTTCAAAATCAATATAGTAGCGCGGATAGGAAAGGGTTTGCAGGTATTCACCGGCGGCGGGGTCAAGTTCTGCTTTGCCACTGCGGGTAGCTCGCCAGATGCGCAAGCGTTTGGGGCACTCGCCCAGCAGTGATTTGGGAACTTTCCGAATGTCGGTATACCCTTGCTTACGCAGGTCTGTTGCAAATGTTCCTCGCGTGCCAAAAAGTTCTGGAGGGTACTTTTCTTGTGGCAGCCCTTCAGTGCAGAAGTCAATATACGGGCATGCAAAGGGAGCGTGACACTGCGCACCGGGTTCAATCTCCGGTGCATTCGCTGTGGTGAGCGTTTTTCGGGCGGCTCGCACCCAACGGGGAACCTCTTTTTGCAGGGCTTCGACTTCGCTGGTGATATCAGTAAAGGTAAAGAGCCCGTCGTACTGTTGCTTTCCAGGATAGATAAAGGATTTATTGAGAGTGGCAAGGTGCGTTTTCTTGACAGCAATACCAGCTTGTTGGCACACCCACGTTTGGATGGCGGCGTCTTCAGTATGGTACTCTTTGGGTTCTGTTGAAGATTTGACTTCCACGATGTCAAAGCCACCACGTGCAGGGCGCAGGATATCAACCTGCACCCGCACGTTTTTATGGCAAAAGGTGGCTTCAAAGAGTGGGGTTTTTGGTTTGCGTTCGACAAGCTGAGCGCTTTGTTGCAGCGCTTCTGCAATGGTTCCGGCATGTATCAGTACACCCGAAGGGAATAGGGTGCGAGCAACCTCGCCAGCTCCGATTCCCATCGCCATACGATTTCCCGTTTCTGATTCATTGGCACGTTCGGGCGCGTGAACGCTGAGCCACAGCCGTTTGGGACATTGACGATATGCAATGAGGCGCGATTTTGACAGTGTGGTCATAACTCCTCGGATAGTTGCGATTTCACCTGCATCGGCCTTACGCGGTACATGCGATTGGTGAGCGATTCGTACCGAACAATGCCGGGAAGTTTTTTGATATTGGAACTCATAACATCTTTTCCGGTCATCAGGTCAGAAAATGGTGCCACAATGTTTGATTGAATGTCATCAAGGCAATTGATGGAAGCAAGATACAGCGTGTATGACCAGCATTTATCCACCCAGCACTCGGCATCGACGGCTCCATTGAAAAACACCCCCTCTTGGAGGGTCATGGTTTGATCCGAAATATCACCGATTGAGAGGCATTTCCCGTTCAAAAATGATGTTGCAGAGCCGGAGAGATAGACATGTAACAAAGGGAAGGTATTTTCGTGCTCCTGCGTGCACACGCCATCGCCCATCATGCTGACCTGTATATTAAAAAAGCGTCCCGTAGGGTAACCACTCATGCCAAGACCTAACGATATGGCTTTATCGGTCATCACCCAACCTGTCTCTGAAATCCTGCTGTTGGATTGCCACGCCTGGGTGATTTTTACGATGTGACTTAGGCGGGTGATTTCGAGATTCATACATTGCTTGATAAGGTCAAGCAAGCTGTTCACTTCGCGACCCGCAAGGTTCACTATATGCAGGCTGCTGGCAAGGCTTTCACTAATAGTTTTTACGTTCATCGGTGATCCCTTTCTTTGATTTTGACGTAAAGAAAATGCCTGTTGGCAGGAGAGTGTTGCGATTAGCATGACGCAACCATGCAAAGCCAGAATACTCGCGCCAAAACAGGGATGAGCTTTGGTGAACGATCACGCCGCCTTCAGGCAAGTCGCGAAATCCTTCAAACGTCCTCACGCCAAGACGCTCTAACAAAGCGATAACGTTGCTTGTCCACGGCAGCAAATGAGTGAGTTCGTGCTGTGTGTCGAAGCACTGCTGGATGATGGTTTCGACTCTGAGTAACATTCCAAGAAATGCGAACCAGTTAATGGCGATCAGGCGTCCTGCCCAGATATTGCCTAAGCGTTGCTCGCGCAATGCCGCGCTGGTATCATGGCCGATATACAGGTGCCAGCCGCTCTGTTGTTCTTCTGCACTCAGGTATTCGCTCCATTGGCGGTAGAGCTGCCTTGGATCACGCACTCTGGCATGGTTCCATTCTGTTTCGATTAACAGGGTAAACGTTTTGCCATGCGGCCATATCAGGCGCACATGGGCATCGGGCATGATAGTGGTATGCCCCTGAGCGTCACTTCGTTCTGGCCACAGATTCATGTGCGCCTGAGCCGGAGCCGTATCCGGCACATTTGGTGCGACGCAAGTTCGTAGAAAATACACCCAGAAACGAGCAATAAGTTCAGGTGGAAGGAGCGATAAGCTCCCAAAGATCATTGAAATCAGTTCTGGCTCATCACACAGATAGACTCCATGATCGTGGTGCCATCCATAACCGCATTGAAAATAACGCCCCTTACCGCGAGTGAGAGCAAGTAGCATGCAGCACCTCGAAGTGTGTTATTTTTGACTATTACCAGCGGAATACAGTAAACCCCAAATGGATGTGTCGGGCACGTTGCGGTAAATGTTTGCGACCATTTCAAGTCGGTTATCGGTCACATCTTGCACGGCTTCTGGATTTGGGTTTTGCGTGTTTACTATTTTGATACCGCTATAGCGGATGGAAAAGGTTTTGGCGTTTTTGTTAATAACAAACTGTGCTTGATAGGTGACTTGCATTGGGGCGAGTTTCAACTTTGCCCGTTCAAGTATGTCAGCCGTAATTTCCATCCGGTTAAAAGTTGATCCAAGATAGACGTTGTAATCAGGAGTTGCGGTAAACTCGACGACTTTTCGCCCTTGGGCATCGTCAAATACTTGCCATGATTTTGCTTTGAGATAGGGGTAATTGCTGAAGGCATCATCAATGCTGATTGTTGGATCCATGTCGAGCGTGCCGTTCCTTACCATTGACTCATAGGCGCTATCGCAGCCTGCGAGTATAACCACTGTGCCAAGAACGATACCCACTCGAAACATCCATTGCCAGACTCTGCTCATGTTCTCCTCCTCTTGCGGAATATTTTGCTACGAAGAGGAGGGTAACAGAGCAATGCGTCAGGTGGTGTCGCATTGCCCTGTTGTCTTTAGAATGCGCCGATGTATGTTACACGTGCTCTGCATGGATGAAGTTTCAGATTGCGAAATACTTCCCGTACAGCGGTTCAAGCTTGGCTTGAATCTCCTCGCTGATAGCATCGCGAGGGGTAATAATCGCGTAGCGAGCGGCTTCTTGGCAGTGGCAGGCGGTTTGATTTGGTGCCATGTGAGCGAAAATTTCCAACATTTTCTTGGCATTCACCACGTTGCGGTGCATGGTGTCGAGAATCATTTCCACGCTGACCGCTTCTTCCTCTTCTTTCCAGCAATCATAATCCGTGGAAAGGGCAACGGTGGCGTAGCAGATTTCTGCTTCGCGCGCCAGCTTGGCTTCCGGCATATTGGTCATCCCGACCACGTCGGCTCCCCACTGGCGGTACACATGGCTTTCGGCGCGACTGGAAAACTGCGGCCCTTCCATGCAGATGTAGGTGCCCGTTGTGTGGACGTTGACGCCGGTTTGTGTTGCGGCTTCTATCAGGTTTTTTCGGAGCGATGGGCATACGGGATCGGCCATGCTGACGTGTCCGACAATCCCTTTTTCAAAAAAAGTCGACGGGCGGCCACTACGGGTGAAGTCGATAAACTGGTTGACGATGACGAAATCTCCGGGCGCAATGTGCTGACGCAGGCTGCCAACGGCGCTCACGCTGACGATGGTTTCCACTCCCAGTGTTTTCAGGGCATAAATGTTGGCGCGAAAGTTAATTTCATTGGGGGCGATGGTGTGCGTCCGCCCGTGTCGTGGCAGAAAACAGAGTTCGCAATCGCCCAAGGTGCCGACGAGAACGGAGTCGCTGGGCGAACCATAGGGAGTTTCGATTTCTATTTCGTGCCGATTTGTGAGTCCTTCCATCTGGTAGAGGCCGCTGCCGCCGATGATTCCAATTCTTCTCATTTGTTTTCACCTGAATTTTATTTTGAACTCTCACGAAAATGTTTATATAGTGGCGATCTGCAAAAGTCAATCGAGGCAATAGAACGCTGTTTTGGCTTATTGGTAGGGGTATTTCACGGATCAATTTTTTCTTTTATGGGTAGGGATCATGCACTATTTTTCATATCAGCACGGTGAGTTACACTGCGAAGGGGTGCCGCTTTCGCGCATTGCGGATGAGGTGGGAACGCCAGTCTATGTCTATTCGCGTCAAACGCTGGTGCGCCATTGTCGCGTCTTTCGTGAAGCCTTTGCGGGAATTCCCCATACGATTTGTTTTGCAGTAAAGGCCAATAGTAATCTGAGTGTCTTGCGGACGATTGCTGGCGAAGGGATTGGTGCTGATATTGTCAGTGGTGGCGAATTATTCCGTGCCCTGAAGGCTGGCATTGACCCTGCGATGATTGTCTATGCGGGTGTTGGCAAGCAGTCGCATGAAATTGCCCGCGCGCTGGAAATCGGCATCAAGATGTTTAACGTCGAATCTCGTGGCGAAATGGACGTGATTCAGCAGGTGGCCAAATCGCTTGGCAAGGTAGCACCGATTGCCATTCGGGTGAATCCGAACGTTGATGCCGGGACGCATCCCTATATTTCGACTGGTCTACGTCAAAATAAGTTTGGCATTGGTATCGAAGGAGTGATGGACGACTACCAGTACGCGCATGGTTTGAGTCATGTGGAAGTCGTTGGCGTACACTGCCATATTGGAAGTCAATTGACCGATATTCAGCCCTTTGTTGATGCCTTGCAAATTATTCGGCAGCTGGTGCTCGATTTGCGTGAGCAGGGGATTGTGTTGCGCTACCTTGATATGGGCGGCGGACTTGGAATTCGGTATAACGCGGAAACGCCACCTTCGCCAGAAGAGCTGGCGCGTGCCATCCGCCCGATTGTAGCCGATCTTGGTTGTGAGCTGATTTTCGAGCCCGGACGGGTATTGGTCGGCAATGCTGGGATTTTCCTGACCCGCGTTATTTATACGAAAAGCAATTATGAGCGGAAGTTTATTGTCGTCGATGGCGCTATGAACGACCTCGCACGCCCGTCACTGTACGGCAGTTATCACGACATTCTCCCGGCAGATGAGGCCGCAGGTCGGCAGGGAACGGCTTTGGCTGACGTGGTAGGGCCGATTTGCGAAACGGGTGATTTCTTTGCGCGTGAGCGATCGGTGGCTCCCTTTGCCGCAGGTGATCTGATGGCGCTGATGAGTGCTGGGGCGTATGGTTTCACAATGAGTTCGAATTATAATAGTCGTCCGCGAGTAGCGGAAGTGATGGTGGATGGCGATACGTACCGTGTCGTGCGCCGTCGTGAAACGTTCGATGATTTGGTTCGATTGGAGGAAGAGGTATGAATGATTTCTGTGGATGGGATGGCCGATTCACCAAGCTAACGGGGGCAGGGAACGATTTTATCGTGATTGCCGATCTGGATGGCCGTGTCAACCACGAACTGTTCCGCCCGCATGTTAACCAACTCTGTGATCGGAATTTTGGTATTGGAGCCGATGGCGTGATTATTCTCCGCTGTCTGGGCGGGAGTGATGTGCAGTGGGTGTTTTATAATTCTGATGGTTCAGAAGCCGAAATGTGCGGCAACGGTGCGCGGTGTGCAGCGCGCTTTGTTTTTGATAATCACCTCGTCACAACGCCGTGGTTTCATTTGCATACGGCGGCGGGAGTGGTGCGGATTGAATGCGCCGGGCAAAATCTGATGCGGCTCCACTTGACACAACCCTTCGATCACCGTTCGAATTATTCGATTAAAACGATCAAAACCGAATACCTGCTTTCGAGTATCAATACGGGTGTGCCGCATGCCGTGCTGCGTGTGCACGATATCGAAAGCTTTGATCTGTTGAATGTCGCGCCAGAGATTCGTTTTCACGAAATCTATCCTCGCGGAACGAATGTAAATGCCTATGAAAAGATCGCTCCTGATACTATTCGCGTACGAACGTACGAGCGGGGTGTAGAGGGGGAGACGATGTCATGCGGCACAGGGAGTGTCGCGTCGGCCATCGTGGCCTCTCTTGATGATCAAGAGGTTGCTCATCGCGTAACGGTGGTGACAAATGGTGGCGAATTGTTGATAGAGTTTGACCGCGAGCTGCAGCATGTTACCATGTCCGGCGAAGCTCACGTGCTATTCCGTGGTGAAATTGACCCCGAGCTTTTACAGGCTCGACCAAAAATCAGAGAAGTAGAGGTGTAACGTATGCTGCAATTGCAAGGAACCATTGTCGCCCTTATCACTCCATTCAAAGATGGCGCTGTAGACGAAGCTGCTTATCGCCAACTTATCGAATTCCAGATTGCGAGTGGTGTTGATGGGATCGTACCGTGCGGAACGACGGGTGAAAGTGCGACCCTGTCGCACGAAGAGCATCGCCGCGTGATTCAAATCTGTATCGAGCAGGTGGCTGGGCGCGTTCCGGTTATTGCTGGCACTGGCTCGAATTCGACTGAAGAGGCGATCAGTCTGACCGAAAATGCAATGAAAGATGGTGCGGATGCGGCACTGGTGGTTACGCCATATTATGTGAAACCTTCCCAAGAAGGGTTGTATCAACACTATATGGAGTTGGCAAAAATTGGTATTCCGATTGTCCTCTATAACGTCCCTGGTCGTTGTGGCGTCGATATGGTTCCAGCGACCGTGGCGCGGCTGGCAGTCGAGAAAAACATTATTGCCATTAAAGATGCGACGGGGAATATGAGCGTGGCTTCAGAGATCCGCCGTTTGTGCGGCGATACCATCACGCTTCTGTCGGGTGATGATTTCACGGCCTTACCTCAGATATTGCTGGGTGGTAAAGGGGTGATTTCTGTCATTGCGAATATTATTCCTAGCGAATGGAGTGCGATGACCCACGCGGCGTTGAAAGGCGACTGGCAAAGTGCGGTGGCGATCCACGACCGTTATTTCCATATCAACAACTTGCTGTATCTCGATGCGAATCCTATCCCGGTAAAAACCGCAGTCAGTCTGATGGGGAAATGTGGTGGCGATTTCCGCTTGCCGCTTTGCCGTATGAATGAAGGAAACCATGGCAAGCTGAGTGCGGAGATGCAACGGCTTGGGCTGATATGAAAGGAAACACCATGACAAGAATTGCCGTAATCGGTGCGGTTGGCCGGATGGGTCGCTATATCATGAACATTATTGAGTCGAGTGACACCTGTACACTTGCGGGAGCCATTGATGCGCCAAATTCCCCTTTTCTCGGACTTGACTCGGGCGAAGTGGCGGGTTTTGGCCGTAACGGCATCATTATCACTGACGACATTTCGCTGGTGATGGAAGAGGCCGATGTCGCCATCGATTTCACCGTTGCCGACGCGGTTCCGGTTACTCTTGCTCACGTGGTGAAGTCTGGCAAAGGGTTGGTCATTGGTACGACTGGATTAAATCCAGCGCAAAAAGCGTTGGTTGGAGAAGCCGCAACGAAGATCCCTATCGTGTATGCGCCGAACATGAGTACCGGCGTGAATGTCACGTGGAAGTTACTTGAAGTGGCCGCTGGTATTTTAGGCAACGATGTCGATGTGGAAATTGTTGAGGCGCACCACAATAAAAAGAAAGATGCTCCAAGCGGCACCGCCATGAAGATGGCAGAAGTGTTGGCGCGAGTGCTTGATCGCGACCTGACTACCGATGCCGTCTATCACCGTGAAGGGATGATCGGCGAGCGGACGAAAAATGAAATTGGCATCCAGACCATTCGTGGTGGTGACATTGTTGGCGAGCACACCGTGTACTTCTGTGGCCACGGCGAACGGATTGAAATTACGCACCGCGCACACACGCGCGAAACCTTTGCTAGCGGTGCGGTAAAAGCAGCGCAATGGCTGACGCGCCAACCCGCGGGGCAATACGATATGTTTGACGTTCTTGGCATGCGTTGAGCAGCATGGGAATTCTTGCCGATAAAATTCGCTTGATTACGACGGTTATCTTTGATGTGGATGGCGTCCTGTCCGATGGGAAAATTACCTATGATGTGCACGGCGTGGAGTATAAAAATTTCCACGTCCGCGACGGGCATCGGATTACATTGTTGCATCGTACTGGATATCACACTGGCATCATTACGGGACGGAGCACGCCGATTGTTGACCATCGCGCCAAGGAGTTGGGAATTCACTGGCTCTATCAAGGGGCGAAAGACAAGCTTGAAGTGTATGAGCAGTTGAAAGCCGAGCACGCGCTTTGTGATAGCGAGATTGCCTATATTGGCGATGATTATATCGATTTGCCGGTGCTGGCGCGCGTTGGCTTTGCGGCGTGTGTGCCGGAAGCACCACAAGAGGTGCGCGAATCGGTGCAGTATGTAACGCAAGCGACGGGCGGTAATGGGGCCGTTGCCGAATTTATCGAGCTGATTCTGCGCCATGCCGGCCATTGGGAACAGATTATGGAACGCTACCGCAGATGAGGCGAATTGCCTATGGCATCGCCCTGGTGGCACTTTTGCTGGTGTTTGGAAGTATGTGGTTGCAACACAGTCGCCTGCCAACCGTGCAGGAACTTCAGGGTGCGGCACAATTGCTTACCAGTGATCGTTTGAGTATGGAACGCTATGCGGCCGACGGAACGCATGTCGCTACGGTTACGGCGCATCAAGTGACGCAAGGGGTGA